>JAAYIY010000005.1 GCA_012523185.1 Clostridiales bacterium | reverse complement strand
CGACATAGTCGAAAATGCACTTCATTTTGAAGTAGTAAGACCCTAATGTTCCTCTTAAATCTTAAATCATAAATCCCGGCAAGACGCCGGAAAGCACGGAGCCGCGAGAGCAATCTCGCGGCTCCGTGCTTTTTTAGTTTTAAAGTGATTTGAAAAGTGTGCCGAGCCTTAATACCAAATCCAGCCGAACAGCAGGATTTTAATAAGCCACTGCCACCAGGCGTATTTGACTGTTACGGCGCAGGTGTCGCTAATATTTGTGCCATCAGCCGTGGCGGTGATTGTCGCCGTGCCCCTGCCTTTTGCAGTCACGTTGCCTTCTTGGTCAACCGTGGCGGCTTTTTCGTTGTCCGACGTCCATGTGACATTTTTGTTTGTCACATTTGACGGAGTGAATGTCACTGTAAGCTTTGACATACTCTTATACTGCAACGATAACGCCTGCGCATCAAGCTTAATCCCGGTGATTGCGTTGTTCGTCACCGTCACAATGCAGGTGTCTGTGAAGCCGCCGTCGGCTGTCATTACTGTGATTGTCGCTGTGCCGAGAGCCTTTGCCGTCACAAGCCCGCTTGCGCTGACTATCGCTACGGCTGTGTTGCTCGACGTCCATGTGATTAATTTATTTGTGGCGTTTGGGGGGGTTACCGTCGCTGTCAATTGCGATGTTCCCGCGACTTTAAGCGATAGGCTTCCCGCTCCGAGAGAAACTCCCGTGACAGGCACGGCTTCTGAAGATATAAAGGTTAAAGATGACAAGTTTAAAATTTTGAAAGCCGGGCGGATGCCAAGGCAGGTGCTGTTCACGTTGAAGTAGTTGTGGACACTGCCGTCAAAGATGACGTTGCACGCGAGATACGAACTGTTGCCGGGCGAGCGGAGAAACCAACGACTGTTTCCGAGATATTCTCCCGGTGAACCATAGACATATAATCCCTGACATTTGGCGTAGTCGCTGCCTTGCGCCCGTCGGGCGGGGTCATCGTCAAAATAACTTGAACTGAAGCCATAGGCCGTGTTTGACGATTCGCTGTATGAAAGCAGGAACAGCTTGTCGTTTGTGGACGCGCTGTTATATTCCGGATAGCCCGACCACGCGCTGTTGTCGAGCGCCGTCGTCTTGACATCTGACTGCTCAGTGCTTGTGAATGCGGTCTGAAGGAAAAAACCGTTAAGCCATGTGCGCATGGAGCTTGTCACATAGTCGTTGGCGTAAACTGTCTTTGAGGAGTTGTTATAATAAGGGTCTGAACCATATACCATGTTGCTGTATGCCTGACTGTCAATGATGTCCTCACACATCACAAGCCCCGACGACGGGTCGAGAACGCGCCAGCGCAAAGGCTCATACTTGAACCAGTAGACAGTGTTTGTGTAATAGCCGTTTTCATCCTGATATGTATTTGATGCCGAGGATGAATATGTCGTATAATACGGCCTATATGACGTGAATTTCACCGCGCGGTATTTGCTCCCGCCGTGTGTCACGTCGGCATATTTCATGTAATCACTTTGTGTCATGGAGCCGGTGTTGCCCGTGCCGCTGTAATAGCCGTAGGACACCCAGTTTAGTGTCTTTGCGTTCAGCGCAGAAAGCGTCGCCGAATCCGTCACGCGTGTCTGCGGATAGCTCCCAAATGTGCCGATGTCCCCCACCCGCCATGTGCGCGTAGCGCTCGCGTCGAGCGAAAACGGACTTTTCAGCCACTCGGGCAACTTAAAGTCAAGACCCGCCAACGCACCCAAAGGCGCACCGCCGAAAGCCAAAGTAAATACAAGCATAACAGCTAACACACTTTTGAACGTCCTTTTCAAGGCGATTCCTCCTAATACTGTAAAGTACATGAATATTTTACCACAAAAATTCTTAAGATTCAATAATTATTCATATAATATTTCCTTAATCCATATAAAGCGACAAAGACAAGATTGTTTTCTAATAAGACATTTTGAACACCCTCAAAACATCCGGGAACGCGGGCATTGCGGCAATGTTTTTTGTTGTCTTTATAAATCAAAAAGGCTCAACAGAATAGAAAAATCAATCCTCTGTTGAGCCTTTTCAAGGAACTTTTTCAAGCTTTTTTGCATCTTTATAGTCAATTATTGTTTCAAAGCTGCGGGCAACTGCCTTGAAAACTTCTTTTGTCCTTGCGGCGTTCACTGAAGCGGCAAAGTTTCTGTATTTTGTTTCGCTGTTGTTGTCCGCCATCAATTTACGTAAGTTGTCATCACCGAATTTATATGGATGGGAAATACAGCAGTCGTGAGCTTCCACGCGCTTGTCAAAGAGATATTAATTCATATGACTGCTGGGTGATGAAAAAGCAACTAACCACAGTGAAACAGCAAAATTCCGCAGTCGGCTTCAATCTTGCGTAATAAATCGCTTGTTAAGGGGGCGGTTTACCCCCGCATGCGCAGGCTGATTGAGGTGCATGAATTAAAAGACCCCTCCTGCTTTCCCGCCAAGAAAGCAAGAGGGGGATAACTGACTACCTGTGAGCTTGCCGACAGATTTTTGTTTTTATTGGAATTCGCCCTCGTCGGGTCGTGTGGTTGTGGTCGTCGTCGGCGCTGTGGTTGTGGTCGTCGTCGTTGTGGTGGTGGTTGTTGTGGTCGTGGTGGTGGTGAAAGCCTCCGGATGGCAGCGTATGCATATGCCGTTGACATATTCGTGCCCCAGCGGCACACCCTCCGTATAGCCGCAAATCCTGCAAGTCTTTGGCTTTGTGCAGGTGGCGGGGGCGAAATTGTGCTTCATTACCTGCCCTTGCGTGGCGCCGCAGACAGTGCAGGTCTTGGCCTTTCCGCACGTCGCCTCACTCCATTTGTGCCCTAAGGGCTCGCCCTTTACGGCACCGCACCGCGTGCAGGTCGCCGGCTTGACGCATGTCGCCTCCGAATAGCTGTGACCGAGTGCCGAGCCCTTCTTTGCCCCGCAGGCGGAGCAGATCGAGGGTGAAGTGCAAGTCGCAGGCTTCCATATGTGCCCCGACACGCTGCAATTGTGACCCTTTGGCACTGTGATTTTTGTTTCTGTTTCAGTTTCGGTCTCTGTCTCTGTCTCTGATATTTCTGTCGCTTCCGTGATGTCCGTCAAATCCGAAAATGATTCCGACGGATCTGTCGTTGAGTCTGCGTCCTTTGTGGCAACGCAAGCGGCAAGCTGCAACAATATAACAGTTGAAACAAGCAAAGCTGTTAATTTCTTCATTTTTACCTCCAAAACAAATATTGCTTTAAGATAACGTTATCATAATCTAAGCATATATGTCAAGGCTGTATTCCTTAAGAATTTCTTAATAATCCGTGAATGTTAAAAAAAAGGTCAATACGGCGGCAGTTCAATGCCTTTTGTTATGAATTCTGTGCATATAAAATCATATATGTTTTTATCCGAGTCCTGATCCGCTTCATATTTTGCCATAAGGCATATTCCCGTTTCTCTGTCGATGCAAAAGCTTATTTTTAGTTGATTGCCTAAGCCGAGCAATTCCGGGTCATAAACATATTTGCGGCAGCTTCTGCCCGCCACAGAGCCGACTCCTTCATGCCGAAGACCTCCGATTTCGGCAAAATCTGAGTAATAGCCGAATAAGCTTGTATATACGGTCAGGTATGTGGAGACAGTGTTTTCATCCATGAGGAAGCTTTCGTTTATACATTCAAAGTCCTCGTTTGTGCCGTCTCTTGTGTAGCAGAGATACCCCCCGGCTGACGGAATAAAAAGTGTTTCGTCGCCGTCGACTGAAAAATAAATTTTGCCGCCCGACCTGGCCGCGACAATGTCAGACGACAACCGGGCGCCGGGCGGACCGCTTTTTATGCTGTATGCAATGCGATATTCCTCCGGAAGGTTTTTGGCTATGAAGTCCCGCTCGAATGTAAATTCGCCCTCGCTGCCTTCGCCATTTTCTGTTTCAGCGCTATTTTCAAGTCTTTCGCCTTGCCCGCTCATTGCCCTGTTCCCGTTTGTCTTTTCCGCGCAGGCCGAAAATGAAAGTGTCAGCACAAAAAACGCAAGCAAAAGCACAGTCGCCTTTTTTAACATAATTATCCCTCCCAAAACTTGATGCAATTACAATATACATGATTTTTTCTTTATTGTAAATAGGTTTCATGCCGAAACCATCGGTTCAACACAAAAAAAGCTGAACGGAATATAATGTAATAAAACAATTTGGAGGTAGATATTGTGCCCAAAATATATCTTTCACCGTCAACGCAGGAATACAACCTGTTTTTTTCGGACAGCGCGGACAAGGATTATAAAAACACAGAGGAATATTATATGAATCTCATTGCCGACGCCATGGTGCCTTATCTTATCGCGAACAACATCCAATTTAAGCGCAATAAGCCGGAAATGAGCGTAAAGGAGGTTGTCGCGGAATCAAACGATTATCATCCCGACCTGCATATCGCGATACACTCAAATTCATCGCCCCCCGATTTCCCCGGGGTTTTGCAGGGTCCGGACATTTTTTATTTCCCCGTCAGCGGCGGCGGCAGGGAGGCGGCTAATCTGATAGCCGAGCAGTTCAAAAAAATTTATCCAAATCCCGACCTTATCACCGTTTTATCAAACGACAAGCTTCTTGAGCTGGCAAGGACACAGGTTCCCGCCGTATATATCGAGGCAGCATACCATGACAACGAATCAGACGCCGAATGGATAAAAGACAACATTGAGCAGATAGCAAAAGCTGTTGTAAGAGGCATTACAAATTACTTCGGGATTGAGTTTAGGGATTCACAGGCGCGCTGGTTCGGCGAGGTAAGTGTCAGCGAGGGAAGCCTTAACATAAGAAGCCTGCCCGACACTCAGGCTCAAATAGTCGGAAAGCTAAGCAACGGAGATAAGGTTATACTTTTGCGTTCGTTGCCCGAATGGTACCTGATTGCCGCCGGAAATGTTACGGGATATGTCAGCAAAAAATATATTAAGCCTTTATAGTGTCTTTTTATTGCGCTCGTAAAAAAGATATGATATCATCTGTACATAACTTTAACTTTTGGAGGACGTAAAATGATAATCAGGTTTCTCAACGAAAAGGACATTTCCGAGTTCAACAAGGTTTCTTCTTCCGCTTTCATATGGAAGGTGGATCCAAACGCTGACAACAAGCTTCCCGAAACAGCGGCTGTTATCGGCGCATTTGCCGACGACGGCAAAACACTGATGGCTATTACCGAATGCAGCGACTTTAAAAACTATTTCGGGCGCGGACTTCTTAACTGTGTCGGAGTCGGCGGAGTCGCCACAAAGCCCGAGTTTCGGCGCATGGGCGGCGTCCGCAGGCTTTTTTCGGAGGTCGAGCGGCTTTCTGTTGAAAAGGACTGGGATATCGGCATTCTTCATCCTTTTTCAACAGCATATTACAGGCTTTTCGGATATGAGACAGCCGGTCTTTATGTCAGGGCAAAGGCTCCCTTTAGCTGCTTTAGCCACATCGAAAGAAATTGCAGCGTCGATTTGCTTGAGGAAGGTAAGCTTGGTGATGTGCTGACTCTTTATGACAAGATTGCCAAAAAGACAAATCTCTGTTTTTGCCGCGAAACAGGCGTGTATTTTAACTTAAAGCCATACGAAACAACAAACTATACATACATGTGGAAAAACGATGCCGGCGAATACAGGGCATACGCCAGTTATTCCGTCAGCAGACAGGAAAGCACAGTCAATGTCAGTGAAATCGGCTTTCTTGACAGCGAATCGCTGCACGGCATTATAGGCTTTCTTCGCTGTTATGACGGGAATCAGGACTATATAAGCTTCGGAAAGCTGCCGCTCGACTCGCCTGTTTTTGAAATGATTCCGGAAACCTCAAAAGTCGAAAGGCATCTCGGCAACATCGGCTCTGTGAGAATTTATAATATCGAAAAGGTTCTTAAAACGAGAATTTATCCGGAGGAAAGCGGACACTTTTCATTACTTGCCGAGGATTGCCACAAACCTAACGCCGGAGTTTATGAAGTTGAGTTTTCAAAGGGCAAAGCGGAGATTAAAAAAAGACCCGACGGCAACGCGGACATATCTCTCACGCCCGCGGCCGCCTCAAAGCTGCTTACTTCAGGCGTGACAGGCGGATTTGACGCGCTTAGATACAGGAGCGGCGTTAAGGTCTTTAACGAAAACAACGACTTGCTCAAAGCTTTTCCCTTTGAACGCGCCTTTTTCACCGAAGGCTTTTAGCGCCCCCCGGCACTGCCCTTTCGCGCGGCAAATCTTAAAAACCGATATATTAACAGGTTTGGCTCGACAGCTTGAGCCGCCCGACAAAAAAAACCGGATTGCTCCGGTTTTTTTGTTGGTTAAACCTTTCAAGGCTGATTCTTAATGCTTGAGGACAAAGTTTGGACAGCTATTTTGTTAAAATAAGCGTCACGGCGGAGATTAAGGATTGAAGTAATTGAAAGCGAAAAATCACCTGCGTGTTTGACCAGCCCTTGTTTTTTCTGACATGGTCGTGTATAGGGGTTCTGATGTTTGTCAGTGCCTTTATCTTTAAAAACCTTATCATCGAAACCTTAACTATGCCTATCAGTCCGTCAAAAAGAATTATGAAACACAGCGGAATGCACAAAATGATGTTTCCCGTTTTTGCGGCGGACAATCCGATAAAAAGACCAATCGCTCTTGAACCGGCGTCGCCCATTAACAAAGAGCTTGGCTCGGCGTTAAACCAAAGGTACGCAAGGATGGAAAAGAGCATGACGACAATAATTTTCGAGTAGTCTGACTCAAGCCCTGCCCGCGCGCCGATTAACATAATAAAAACAAGCGAATTGACGGCGAGCGAGCCGAAAAAGCCGTCGATGCCGTCTGTGCAGTTCGCCGCGTTTATCATCAGCCACAAAAACACAGCCATTGCGCACGCGAACGCCACCGGCGGAACACGCAGTTGATAAACAAACAAATCAACAGTCGTTTTATCGGGGTTAAATCTCACAAAAGCGGTTGAAGCGGCCGCGGCGACAAGAAGGTCTATCGCTCCCTTTTTGTATTCGCCCCACGGGCTTGAGGAGCGGTCGTCAAGATATCCCGACATCATGCCGGCAAAGATGAGAACGTAATAAATCAAATATTCTGCTTTCAGTTTTGCGAAAATAAGCCCTGACAAAATGAAGGCGATGATTACGACAGCGCCCGCTCCTCTCGGCTTGCCCGCCGAAAGCTTGCCGTCAAAAGCGAAATCGCGCCCGCTGTCCCTCGGCAAATGATTTTTGAGCGCTTTAAGGAGAAATGCGGAAAGAAGAAACGCGAAAACAATCATTGACGCAAAAATATATTTGTCCGCGAAACCGCCTGCCTCACAGATCAGATTTATCATTGGTTAACCTCCGTCAGCTTTTCTTGGAAAATCGGTAAAAACAAAACATTTGTCCGCACGCGCACGGCTTCTCCCGAACAATGGGCGCTTGGGGTACGGGGTGCGGGGTGCGGGGTGTGGGGTGTGGGGTGTGGGGTGTGCAGGACGTGGGGTATGGGGTATGGGGTATGGGGTATGGGGTATGGGGTATGGG
>JAAYIY010000062.1 GCA_012523185.1 Clostridiales bacterium | reverse complement strand
TTTTTTCTTCGTCTTTGCCTGCGCCAGCTCGTCGCTTATCGCGCTCAGCGTTAGTTGTTTATTCATGTCTTTATTATATCATTTTGTCCAACTTTCCGCTACATCTTTTTTGTGCGGTGTTGCCTTAATATATGTTAAATTATGTTTGAGATTTTACGACAAGATACCATATATAAAGTCCTTTAAAGACTTTATTCTCGGTTTAGGGAAATGTTAACGGTTTATTTTCATGCGCGGCGCCGACTTTAAAGCCAAAACGCAAAAAAGCCCTTTTTCAAAGGCTTCAGCGTGAGGACGGTCTGTCTGTTGCAGAGCCGTTTTGATTTTCGGGTGCGCAAGTTTGAGAAAAGTTGAAAATTAGAACTTTTCTCGGCAGATGAGACAGAGCGCGTGCGCTTTTAATGAATGTGATTTGTCAGAACGATTTCTCCTCCGTCTTTAAACGACGCGATTATGCCGTCGTTGTCAAATGTGGCAAAGATTGCCGAGCGGACAGTCATTGTCAGGTTCCACTTGACATTCGGATAAATTTTCCCGAGCCTGTTTGTCACTATTGAGATTTCGGGGCGCAGGACCTTCACAAACGGGCGCGACGACGAGCCGTAATAACCATGGTGTCCGATTTTTAAAAGCTCCACTTTGCCGATTGAGTCTTTCAACTCCTGCTCAAGGCCTGTCGAGGCAGTTATGTCGGCGGCAAGAAAGGCCGACTTTTCGCCCTTTGTCAGCTTCACACCGACACACGCGGCGTTTTCACCGCGTCCCGCGGCGTTTTCGGGCGTGACAGTGTTAAAAAACAAAACCGTAAAGTCGCCGAGGGCAAACGGCTTGTCCGGCAAGCTTTGCACAAGGTCAAAGCCTCTTAGATTTATATCTCTTATGATTTCGTCATATATGCCCTGAAGCCCCCACTTATACGGCTCATACGGCTTGCCGACAGACGGGTCATACTCTTTCATATATGCGGTGCCGACTGTGATGTCCTCGTCCGAAAAAAGCGAGTGAAATCCTCCGGAGTGGTCATAATGGTAATGTGTGCAAAGAACAAAATCAAGATGTACCTTGCCGTGTTCGTCACCGGCCGTCTTTTTAAGATATGAAATAACAGTCTTGCTGAAATCGGGATATTCATTTTTGCGCCGCGGATTTTCTCCGCCCTCCCCCGCGTCGACAAGCGCGAAGCGGCCGTTGCTTTCGATTAAAACAGCGTCCGAGTTCGATGTGTTCAGAAAGTGTATTTTATCGTTGCCGTTTTTTTCGCTGAAATCCTCTTTTTCTATGGCGAATCGGGCGCAATTTTTGTTGCACAAAACGACAGTCGCGATGTCAAGGACAAAAACAATTATCATAAAGGGCACAATTATCCATGTGATTATCTTTTTAGCCATTTTTTCCTCCGCTCGTTCTTCTATATTCAGTTTACCATAACTTCAGTGCGTTGTATACATTTTTTGTTACAGAATCTGATAAAAGGGGCGTTATATGACACGAGGAAGCAAAAGCTCCGCTCTTAATATTCTTTGCGGCGTCTCCGAGCATCTCGGCGTTTTTTCCATTGCCCTCGCAATGGGAGTCTGCTCAAATCTCGGCATTCACTCCGGCGTCATCGCGGCTGTTATCGTGTCGCTTTTCGGCGCGGCGGCGAAAAACGCCGCATTATCGCCCACTCATCTTGTTTTCCTTGTTTTTATGCTGGCATCCTTTGAGTTCGGGCGCGGCGCGGCTTCAGCGGCTCTTTTCGCTGCGGGCGTCATGGTCTTTTTAGCCGCGTTTGACAAGAGAGAACGCTTTAAAAGCCTTTCAAACCCTGTTGTTTTTGCGGGACTTCTGCTTGCCGGCGCTTTTTGCATGACAGTCATGGAGACCACTCTTTATTTCGGCATAGGCTCGTCGGGCGGCAATGTCGTCGACATGATGGGCGATTACATCTCAAGGGGCTTCCATCCAAACTGGCGCGGCATTCTTTACGGCACGATAACTCTTGTCATAATGATAACATATCCGCGCAAATTCAAGGCCTTCAGCAAAAAGCTTTCCGCATCCTTTGTGTCTGTTGCAGTGACGCTTGTGTTAAACCTTGCTTTAAATCCCGACGCGCGCAATACGGCGATAGAAGAAGTCGGTTATTATTCACTTTTGCCAGGCGATATATTCGGCGGTGCTTTCTTTAACGGCTTCTGCCTGCCCGGCACATGGCGCGGAATGCTTTCACTGCTGATATGCGCCGCCGCGATGGCGTCTCTCATGTCGCTGTCTTTTTCAAATCTTGACGCGCGAGCGAAGCCAAAGGAGCGTGCCGCCCTTGCCGCCGCGGCGCTTATCAGCGCTGCCGCGGGCGGTGTTCCGCTCACCTTCACAGAAAAAAGAGCCAAAGGACGGGCTGTCGGGGTGGCCTGCGCTCTCCTTTCAGCCGCCTTATTTGCGCTTAGGCCTTTGATTTCGCGGGTGCCGATTGCGACGCTTGCTGTTATCCTCATCGTAACCGCCTGGCAAGCCGTTGATTGGCGCGGGATTGGGCAGGCAATAGCGGGCAGCGTCTTTAAAGCGGCGGTGCTGATGCTTCAGTTTGTCTCGTCAATCACGGCAGGTGTCGCCTGCACGGTGATTTTGACAAACATTTTTTCCGCTGTGTTTAACAAGCGTGGAGGTAAAAAGATTTAATGTCCGACTATCTTCTTTTATTGCTCGGGGCATTTATGTGCTCTATACAATTTGTTTTCCAAAAGAAGTATCAACGCGCGTCCGGCGAGTCAGCACGCTCCGCAATGCTTTTCACAATGCTAAGCGGCATTGTCGGCGCTGTTTACATACTCCTTTTAAAAGGCTTCAAGCTCGAATTCTCCGTGTTTTCCATGTTAATGGCGGCGCTCACAGCCCTTGACGTAATGCTTATTAACATCGTCGGAATTAAGACAATGCGCATGGGCAGCTTGTCTGTTTACACACTTTTTATGATGCTCGGCGGGATGATAGTCCCGTTCATAATGGGCGTTTTTGTGCTAAACGAAAGGCCGAGCGTGTTTTGTGTCTTTGCCACGCTCCTTGTCGTACTGTCCCTTTATCTTCCTGTGCTGGAAAAGAAATCAGACGGGCGGGCGCAAAAGGGCGCACGCAAGTTTTATATACTGTGCGTATCCCTTTTTCTTTTAAACGGCGCTTATTCATGCCTTAGCAAGCTTCACCAGATAAATTCCGCGGCGGTCAGCGCGCAAGACTTCCTGTTTATGATTTTTGCGGCTGAAATCCTTTTTTCAGGAGCAGCGCTTGCCGTACAAAGCGCTTTCAAAAAGTCCGAGCCTGTCAAGCTCGGAGCTAAAAGCTTGGCTTACTGCCTGGGCTTCGCTCTCTTTTACGGCACAGGCGCCATACTCATCATATCAGGCGCGTCAGTCGTCAACGCGACTGTCCTTTACCCGACTGTGACGGGCGGCGCCATTATATTTTCAGCTTTAAACGGACGCGTGATTTTTGGCGAAAAGCTAAACAAATTTGTTGTTTCTGAGGTTTTGATTGCTGTCGCGGCGACAATTTTATTTATGTTTTAAGCTTTTTGCCGCTTGATTACAAATGCTTTGTGACTATGTTACGGAAATTATAATTGCCGTAACATATAATCAATACACAGTTGCAAAAAAACAAAAGGAGGAAAAACAAATGGAAGACAAGACCACAAACAGAATGCCTTTAATAGGTGAGGACGCGCCTTCTTTCAAGGCGGTAACAACACAGGGTGAGATCAACTTTCCGGAGGACTACAAGGGCAAATGGGTAATCCTTTTTTCACACCCGGCAGATTTCACACCTGTCTGCACGACAGAATTCATGACATTTGCCACAATGGCCGACGAATTCAGAGCCCTCAACACAGAGCTTGTCGGGCTGTCTGTCGACTCCCTTTACGCTCACATCGCCTGGCTCCGCAAGATACAGGAGATTGAGTGGAAGGGCATGAAGAATGTCGAGGTCAAATTCCCCCTGATTGAAGATATTCGTATGGATGTTGCTAACAAATACGGCATGATTCAGCCCGGGCAGTCAAACACTCAGGCAGTGAGAGCTGTTTTCGTAATCGACCCGGACGGCAAGATTCGCACCATACTTTACTATCCGCTTTCAATGGGCAGAAACTTCGACGAGCTCAAGAGAATCATACTTGCGCTTCAAAAGGCAGACAAGGACGGAGTCGCGACACCTGCTGACTGGCGTCCCGGCGACGACACAATCATCCCCACGGCAGGCTCCTGCGGCACAGCCAAGGAAAGAATGGAAAGCAGTGACGACGGGCAATATTGCCTTGATTGGTTCATGTGCTTCAAAAAGGAAAAATAAGATTTCAAGGCGGCTGATTTGTTATAATCTGCGCGCCGCTTGAGGAATCACGCAAAGCACGCTCGAAAGGGAGCCGCGCCAACGGATTTGCAAAAGCAAACAAACTTTTGACCGGTTCTTTTCAAGCGGAGACACAAAAGCAAAGACTGCACCGAAGGATAAAACCTTTTGTGCAGTCTTTTGAATATTTTAGGCGCGGCGTTGTAAACTAAATTATAAGAATAAAATGGCGATTAAAGGGCTGCCGCGCATAAGCGGAATATTATCATCTCGGCTCAAATAAATGAAAGGGGCAGGAAATGAGTGAAAACATGAGAAATGGAAAGATAACCGAAGATAATAAGCTAAAAAGGACACGTCAAGCCCCCGCACAGCCACTTTTCAGGCTTTGACGTTCATAAACTTTAAGATTATAATAGTAATCACAAAGGTCAAAGAAAGTCAAAGTCAAACTCAAGACAAAAGTCAGACTCAAAGGGAAGAGATATTATGAGCCTTAGCAACAGCATAGCCGAGATGATTATGGCGCTGCTTGAAAGCGAGGACGGATATGCCGAAATACAGCGCAACGAGCTTGCGCAGTCTTTGGGATGCGTTCCGAGCCAAATAAACTACGTTATTTCATCAAGGTTTACTCCCGAGCAGGGTTATATTGTTGAAAGCAGGCGGGGCGGCGGCGGATATATAAGAATCAGCCGCATAAAGCTTGATAGGGATGCGACGCTGATGCACGTCATCAACAATGTGGGTATGTCGCTTGACGAAAAAAGCTGCCGCGCAAACATTCTTAACCTTGCCGGTCAGCGGCTGCTTGACGGTGTGTCGGCAAAGATTATGCTGGCGGCGACGTCGGACATATGCCTGCGCGGGGCTTTGCGAAAAAACAGGGACGAAATCAGAGCGGCGATGTTTAAGCAGATGCTGCTTGCCGTCATTTAAAAGCACCGCAAACAGTCAAAAGCGTTGTTTATTTTATGTTATGAAAGGATGATATCAATGTTATGTCAAAATTGCGGCAGAAATGAAGCCACAACACATATTAAAAGAGTTATTAACGGGGCGACGTCCGAAAACCATCTTTGCGCCGAGTGCGCCGGGAGCTTGGGCTACGGAGATATGTTTTCCGGTTTGGGATTCAGCTTCGGCGAGCTGCTCGGCGGATTCCTGGGCGAGGCTCCCGCGCTGCCTTCGGCGGCGCAGCAGGAGACGCGCCGATGCAAGATATGCGGAAACTCGTGGCAGGATATTGTGCGGGAAGGCAAGCTTGGATGCGCCGAATGTTACAGCTTGTTTTTTGAGGAGCTTCAGCCGTCGCTTCAAAGGATTCACGGAAGGATTAAGCACAACGGCAAGATTTCAGCCGGCGGCGGAGTTGAGGCGCAGGAGCAAAAAAGCAGGGAAAAAGAAAAAGCCCAAAAGCTTGCCGCGCTTAAATCCGACATGAAAAAGGCGATAGAGGAGCAGGACTTTGAAAGGGCGGCAACGCTTCGGGACGAGATAAAAGCTCTTGACGGATGAGCTGTTCACACATAATCATCTGACCTACAAAAAAGAAGTCAACATTTGCAAAAGAAGCTAAGGCAACACCGCGCAATCGCACAACAATCATTGTGCGGTGTTGCCCTAATCCTCATAAAATCAGTTTATTGCAGAAAGGATTTGGAATGATGAATAAATGGTATATCGAAAAGGGAGCGGAAGGAGACGTTGCTCTTAGCACGCGAATCAGGCTTGCCAGAAATATTGCCGACTTCCCCTTTCCGTCAAAGCTTGACATAAAGGGCAAAAATGAAATTTGTTCGCTTTTGCGCGGCGTGCTTGCTGGCGAAGGCGCGGATGATTTTAAATATATCGACATGAACAGTCTGACGCCGTCTCAGGCGGTGTCGCTTGCCGAGCGTCATCTTATAAGTCCGGAATTTACGACAAACCGCGACGGCAGAGGGCTGCTGCTCACTGACGACGAAAGCGTGAGCATTATGATTTGCGAGGAGGATCACATCCGCTTGCAGGTGATGAAAGCCGGTTTGTCTTTAGACGAGGCGTTTGAAACCGCCGACAAGATTGACAACAGGCTTGACGCCGCACTTGACTACGCGTTTGACGACCGCATAGGCTACCTGACACAATGCCCCACAAACCTTGGCACGGCCATGAGAGCTTCCGTAATGCTGCATCTGCCGGCTCTTACGGCGACGGGGAAAATTTCGAGCATAGCCTCGACAGTTTCAAAGCTTGGCTTGACAATACGCGGAGCCTATGGGGAGGGCACTTCCGCAAGGGGCTGTATATATCAGATGAGCAACCGCATCACACTCGGCATAACAGAGCGGGCGGCGCTCGACAACCTGCGTGCGATTACGCTTCAGATAGCCGCTCAAGAGAGGGCGGCTCAAGAAGTTGTTTTAAAAAGCCCCGCGGAGGAAGACAAAGTTTTCCGAGCGATGGGCATACTTAAAAACGCAAGGATTCTCAGCGGAGACGAGTTTATGGAGCTTATTTCACTCGTCAGAATGGGGACGGCAAAGGGCTTGTTCGGCTTTTCGCTCGAAAAAATAAACGAGCTTATTGTCAATATGCAGCCGGCGACCATAAACGCGGCGCACGGCAAAAGCCTTGAGCCGTCGGAGCGTGACGCCATAAGGGCAAAAAGCATAAGAGAGGCTTTGGGGGACGATTGCTGACAATCACGCGGATTTTGTTCCGCGGCCTCCCGAGGCGCGCGCGATTTTCCCGCCGTCTTTGATTTATAAGGAAAGGAATGAATATTATGATGTACAAATTCACGGGCTTCACCGAAAAGGCAAACGCCGCTTTAAACAGCGCAATCGAACACGCCGAAGGGCTGGGGCACACATATATCGGCAGCGAGCATCTGCTTTTAGGTCTTCTTAACGAGCGCGGAGGGATGGCGGCGGCGGCGCTCGGCACAAAAGGCGTGACGTCTGAAAGTGTCGAGGAAATTATAAGGCAAAGCATAGGCATAGGCGTTCCCACAATGCTGTCGCCGAACGATTTCACGCCGCGCTGCAAGCATATAATAATGGATCTTGCCATCGCGCAGGCACGCTCCTTGGGGCATTCATATGTCGGCACGGAGCATCTGCTTGTGGCTCTTTTAAGCGAAGGGGAAAGCGCCGCCATCAATATAATCAAGGAGCTTGGAGCGTCGCCGCAGGACATATCGGACGATATCACAAAGGTTTTGGGCAGCAACAGCGGCGTCACAAAGCCCGGCGCGGGAAGATCAAAGCAAAAGTCCTTGACGCCGACGCTTAACCAATACGGCCGCGATTTAACAGAGCTTGCCGCCAAAGGCATGATAGATCCAGTGATTGGCAGGCAGAAGGAAATCGAGAGAGTAATACAAATATTAAGCAGGCGCACAAAAAACAACCCGTGTCTTATCGGGGAGCCGGGCGTCGGCAAGACAGCTATTGCCGAGGGGCTTGCACTGAAAATTTCCATGGGAGAGACTCCGGAGCTTCTGCGCGACAAAAGAATAGTCGCGCTTGACCTCACGGGAATGGTAGCCGGGACAAAATACAGAGGCGATTTCGAGGAAAGGATAAAGTCGGCAATCGACGAGGTTATTAAGGCGGGCGACGTTATCCTCTTTATTGACGAGCTTCACACGTTAGTGGGCGCCGGATCGGCGGAAGGCGCCGTCGACGCGGCGAATATACTGAAGCCCTCGCTTGCAAGAGGGGAGATGCAGGTAATAGGAGCCACGACGCTTGAGGAATACAGAAAGCACATTGAAAAAGACGCCGCTCTTGAAAGGCGCTTTCAGCCGGTAACGGTTGACGAGCCGTCGGAAGACGAGGCGGTAAAGATCCTTTTGGGCATTCGTGACAAATACGAGGCGCACCACAAGATAAAAATTACAGACGATTCAATTATAGCGGCCGTCAAAATGTCGGCGAGGTATATCGGCGACAGATTCCTCCCGGACAAGGCGATAGACCTTGTCGATGAGGCGGCGTCAAGAGTAAGGCTGCGCGCTTTTACAGCACCGCCCGACCTCAAGGCTCTTGAGGAAAAAATCAAAGAGCTTAACGACGAAAAATCATCCGCGATAAACTCACAGGATTTCGAGCGCGCGGCACTGCTGCGCGACGAGGAAAAGGAGCTTAATGAAAAGCTCAGCTTGCAGAAGCAGGCATGGCAGGACGAAAGCAAAAACAGCAAGGATGAAGTGACGCCGGAGGAAATCGCGCACATAGTGTCTTCATGGACGGGCATACCTGTTGTTCAGCTCACACAAGAGGAAAGCCAAAGGCTTTTAAACATGGAGGAGGAGCTTCACCGCAGGATTGTAGGGCAGGAGGAGGCAGTCGCCGCGGTGTCCAAAGCCATCAGGAGAGGCAGAGTCGGGCTGAAAGATCCGAAGCGGCCGACAGGCTCGTTTATTTTCCTCGGCCCCACGGGTGTCGGAAAGACTGAGCTTTGCAAAACGCTGGCGGCGTCAATGTTCGGCGACGAAAATGCCATGATAAGGCTTGATATGTCGGAGTATATGGAAAAGCATACTGTTTCAAGGCTTGTCGGCTCTCCGCCCGGATATGTCGGCTACGACGAGGGCGGACAGCTCACAGAAAAGGTTCGCAGAAAGCCTTATTCCGTTCTTCTTTTTGACGAGATAGAAAAGGCGCACCCGGACGTGTTTAACATGCTGCTTCAAATCCTTGAGGACGGCATTTTGACAGACGCGCAAGGCAGGCGCGTGGATTTTAAAAACTGTGTCGTAATCATGACATCAAATCTTGGCGCAAAGCTCATAACAAATCAGGGTGGAGGTTCCCTCGGATTCACCGCGAACGAGGGAGGCGTCATGAGCCAAACAAAAATACATGAGGCAGTCATGGGCGAGCTTAAAAAAACGCTGCGTCCCGAATTTATAAACAGGGTTGACGACATCATTGTGTTCCGCCAGCTGACAAAGGACGACATCAAAAAGATAGCGGCGCGTATGCTCGAAACTCTGAAAAAGCGTGTGTCGGACATGGAAATAGACATAAGCTTCACAGACGAGGCAGTATCAAAGCTTGCCGATTCAGGATTTGACCCTGTCTACGGCGCGAGACCGCTGCGCCGTGCCATTCAGTCGAACATTGAAGATAAACTTTCGGAAATGATGCTCGACGGCACACTCAAGCCGGGAAAGGCATATGTCTGCGGCGTCAAAGACGGCGTGTTCACGTTTGACGAGCCGCCGAAAGCCGACGGTTGATAAAGACCGCGTAAAGCAAAATCAAAACAGCCCCTTCACACAGCGCCTAAAGGACGCAAAGTGACGGGGCTGTTTGTCTTGAAAAACCGCGGCTCGGAACAATTGACTTTTATATGTGACCCTTCGGCAGATGCGGACATTCTGTTTTCTTCTTTTCGGGCGCGTCTTGCTTGAGCTTTTCACGTCCCTCGGGAGTGTCGCGATAAAACTGCGTCTTGGGGTTTGGGTGCTTAGACGACTTCCAAATTTCGTCGGCGATAGGGGACCATTTCTCGGCGTATCCCGAACAGCGCTCATAAAGCGCCTCGACAGGCTCCGGCGAAATGAGATCGGTGCTTTTGGCGCCGGTTTCGTTTACCATCCGCACAAGGCATTCCGGATTTTCAAAGAACGGGCATGGGCGGAGGTGGTTGTCGTTAAAGGGCTGGTTATGCCAAAACTCTGTGAAAAGCGGTTTTCTCAACGCTTCAAGCAGCGTGTCGGTGCGGATGTTTGAGTCTGAATAATGCACAAACACGCACGGCTCTATATCACCGGCGGAGTTGATGTGAAAATAATTTCTTCCTCCCGCGATGCACCCGCCGACATATTCGCCGTCGTTTTGGAAATCCATAATGAACATCGGCTTGCCGCCTTTGCCGCTCCTTAACACACGCAGACGGCTGTAAAGCTCCTGCCGCTGCTCGGGAGTGGGAATAAGATCAACATCGGCGTCGTGACCGACAGGCATATAGTTGAAGCAAAGCGCGAACTTAACACCTTCGGCGACCATTTTATCAAGGAAATCATCACTCGTCACAACAGGAAGGTTGACGCGCGTATAACATATCGAAATGCCGAAAAGGCATTTGTGGCTTTTTAACAGCCGCATGGCTTTTATGGTCTTGTCATAGCTGCCATTGCCGCGGCGGCTGTCGTTTGTCTCTTTGTTTCCCTCAATGCTCAAAGCAAGCGAAAGGTTGCCCGCCTCGTTCATGCGAACACAAAAATCGTCGTCTATGAGAGTTGAGTTTGTGTAAGCAAGAAAGGCGCATTCGGGGTGAGCGGCGCAAAGGCGGAGAATGTCGTCTTTTCTGATGAGCGGCTCGCCGCCGGTGAACATATAAAGGTGCGCGCCAAGCTCCACGCCCTGCGAAACGATGCTTTCCATCTCATCGTAGGTAAGGCTGCTCCTGTTCCCGTATTCGGATGCCCAGCAGCCTTTGCATTTCAGGTTGCATGCGCTTGTCGGGTCAAGCAGGATAATATAAGGAATGTTGCATTTGTATTTTTCTCTGTTGGCACGGACGGCTTTTGTTCCGTTATAGGAACCGAGACCGAGCGCCAAAAGCATCTTTTTCAAGACTGTGTGATCGATGTCTGAAAGCATATTGCCCGCAAAGCGTGACCATGTGTTTTCGCGGTCTGTCACAGCGTCGCGAAAGCTGTCAAAAACACCCTTTGGAAAAACGCCTCCGGCAAGCCTTTGCGCTTTGCAAATCAGCTTAACAAGGTTTTCCTCAGGGTTCTTGTTGATGTATCGCAGCGTGCGGTCAATCGCCAAAGAAACCACGGCGCGCTGTAACTTTTTTGTCAGCTGCAAAATTGACGCCCCCTAATAAAATATGAAATGCGGGTATTTGACGTGTGAATGGCTTATAATACCACCAAGAATGTGTGCGCACAGCTTTGAAAGGTTTTGAAGATGCTGAAAGGATCGTTTAAACCAAAACTTAAGGCTTTTTTTCTCGCGCTGTTAAGAATCGCCGCGGCGTCGTCACTTCTTGCGGCTGTCGTCTTATATCATGACGACTTGAAAAGGATTGACATTCAAGAAATGACGGCTGTGATGCCGTCGGCGGGAACAGCGGCCGCGGTCGTGATTGTCATATATCTCATTAAATCCTTGACATTTGTCATACCGGCTTCGGTAATATATATCGCTGTCGGGATGTCGTTTCCCGTGCCGCAGGCTCTGCTTGTGAACCTGGCGGGAATATGTGCCGAAGTCACGGCGACATATTTCCTCGGAAGGCTCCTCGGCGGAAGCGGTGTCGAAAAGATCCTGCAAAAAACAAAAGGCGGCAAAAAGCTTGTCGGTCTGAAAGATAAGGGAGGGCGTTCGTTTGTGTTTCTTTTAAGGCTTTCGCCGCTGCCTCTTGACCTTTCAAGCCTGTTCCTCGGCGCGTCGCGCTTTCCTTTCGCGCCCTATCTGCTGATGTCGCTTCTCGGAGTTATGCCGCGTGTCGCGGCGCTGACAGCTTTCGGGCGGGGAATGTATGAATATGTCCCGGCAAAGTATATAATTGCCGTCGGCATGGCTGCCATATTCGCGGCAATTCTTGCAAAAAGATTTGTGAAAGGCAAAAGTCCGGCAAAGATCAGCGCTCCCTGCCGAAAAAGTAGACAGAAATAGTTCCCGGTCCCGTGTGGCTTCCGATGACAGGGTCAAGGTATGCGCTGATTATTTCAACAGGATTA
This sequence comes from Clostridiales bacterium, assembly GCA_012523185.1. Classification (GTDB taxonomy): domain Bacteria; phylum Bacillota; class Clostridia; order Oscillospirales; family Acutalibacteraceae; genus UBA1425. Next base: position 41,354 of record JAAYIY010000062.1, on the reverse strand, counting down.
AACTCCGCAAGCTTTTCGCGCAGATATTCCGCGTCGTCCGGACAATCCGCGTGCGCTATATAAAGAGTCTGGGACTCCGGCTCCGTTATCTGCCCCCTCAGCCTTTCGATAAGCTCGTTGAGCGCGTTCCTTCTGCCTCTTACCTTGCCGACCGGCGTAAGCCTGCCGTCATTATCCATGTGGAATATCGGCTTGATGTTGAGCATTGTGCCGACTATCTGCGTGGCGGCAGGTATCCTGCCCCCGCGCTTTAAGTATATCAGATTGTCGACTGTGAACCAATGACATGCGTTAAACCTTTTTGAGTTGATTCGTTCATATGTTTCCTCTGCCGAAGCGCCCTCGTCACGCATTTTGGCGGCGTGAACGGCAAGAATACCCTCTCCGAATGCGGCGGAAAGAGAGTTGAGGACAAGTATCTTACGCTCCGGATAGTCGGGCGCCATGTCCTCCGCCGTCATGGCGGCGACTTGGTAAGTGCCGCTTAATGTGGACGAAAAGCAAATGTAAAGCACGTCGTTGCCGCGCGACAATATCTGTGAAAAAAGATTTGCGCAGTCGGCGGGGTTTATCTGTGACGTGAGCAGCTCCTTGCCGTCCCTCATCATGTCATAAAACATTTTTCTGTCTGTGGCTTTGCCGTTTTGGTAGCTTGGGAAATCCCTGCCGTCCACTCTGATGGTGAGGCTGATAACGTGAATGCCGTATTTTTTAATCATTTCGTCGGTGAGATTTGCAGATGAATCGGTTACTACCTCAAAGCTCATTAAAAACATCTCCTTTTCAAGGATTTGCGGGCGACTGTTTTTATAATGCCCTGCACAAGTCATATAATTCCTTATAAGCTTAAGACCGGGCAGACTTAACCGGGCAGACTTAGCCGGCAATCTTTTTCACAATCTCCTCGCACTCCCGTCTGTTCATGATTTTGGGCACCGGATAAAGAGGGTTTGCCTCTTTAAGCGCTGATTTGGCGATGATGGGAATATCCTCCGCCTTGATAGAGCTGATGTGTTCAGGTATATTCATTCTTTTGTTCATCGCTCTTATCTCCTCAATAAAAGCACCTGCCTTTTGCGAATTGTCCGCACCCTTTATGCCGACGATGTCAGAAAGGCGTGAAAGCGCGGTCTCGGCGCTTTTGCCGAAATAATCAAGCACATAGGGGAGGATGACGGCGTTTGCCAAGCCGTGAGGAATGCCGTAAAGTCCTCCGAGCTTGTGCGCAATCGCGTGGGAATAGCCGACATAAGCTCTTGTGAAGGCGGCGCCGCCGCAGAAGGAGGCAAAAAGCATATTTTCTCTTGCCTTGACATTTTTGCCGTCGTTATATGCAGTCTCAAGATTTTCAAAAATAAGCTTTACAGCCTCCTCGGCAAATTGTCTCGTCTTTTTTGTGTTGCCGCGGCCTATATATGCCTCTACGGCGTGTGTCAGGGCGTCCATGCCGGTCGTTGATGTTATGTTCGGCGGGAGCCCGACTGTCAGTAACGGGTCAAGCACAGCGTATCCGGGACGGAGCTTGGGGTCGTTTATCGCGTATTTTTCATGTGTTTTCACATTTGTCACAACCGCCGCAAGCGTCGTTTCGGAGCCTGTGCCCGCAGTCGTAGGAACCGCAAAAACAGGAGGTGTCTTTTTGCGCACCTTCAACAGCCCCTTCATTTCCTCAATTGTCCTGTCGGGGTTTGCCACCCTTGCGGCGGCAACCTTCGCGCAGTCCATCGGCGAGCCTCCGCCGAAAGCTATAATGGCGCCGCAGCCGTTTTTGACATAAAGCTCTCGAGCCTCCTCAATGTTTTTGAAGGTTGGGTTCGGCAGGACGCCGTCATAGACAGTGACGCTTATATTTTCATTTTTAAGAGCGCTGATTGGAGCGTCGGTCAAATTCAACTTTGTCAGTCCCTCGTCCGTGACGAACAGGACACTTTTAACCGCTGCGGACTTCAGAATTGACGGCAGCTTTTCTATGCTTCCCGCGCCGATGTGCAGACAGGGCTCGGACCAGTCAAGAAAATATGAGGCAACTTTCATCGCGGCCTGAAAGCTTCTGCAATAGACCTTAAAAAACAAATCTTTTAAAGCTATCCCTCCAAATTGGCATCAAATCAGACATTAACATTATTACTCAAGCCTAATAATAACAGAATATTCATATGTTTACAAATAAAAGAAGAAATAAATATAAATTAATTGTAAAAACTTTTAAAATTTTCTTGCTACCTGCGACGTTTTCTGCGATAATAAAGATTGGTATCTTATTTTGTTTAAACGGAGTTGTAAAGATTGGATGATTGCGAAAAATTAGCCGGTCTGCTTTTTTCGGATTTGACTGTCTCGCCGGATGAGCTTGAGCAAAAATACCCGCCAAGGAATCTGCCCGACGGGGCAAGGGTATCTCGTTTTGCGCCGAGTCCGACGGGGTTCATGCACATGGGGAACATTTTCTCCGCGTTCATCAGCAAGCTCAACGCCGACATAACAGGCGGCGTGTTTTACCTTAGGATTGAGGACACAGACAAGAAGCGCGAAGTTGAAAACGGCATAGAAAGCATTTTAGACGGGCTTTTTGCCTTTGGCATAGTCCCCGATGAGGGCGTTGTCGGGCAAAACGAGGAAAAGGGCGGCTACGGACCTTATCGGCAAAGCCACCGCAAAGAAATTTACAGGTGCTTTGCCAAGGAGCTTGTAAAAAAGGGCTTTGCCTACCCGTGCTTTTGCACGGAGGACGACCTTGCAGGGATGCGCAAAGCGCAGGACGACGAAAGCACAACGACAAAGGGCTATTTCGGAAAGTGGGCGGTCTGCCGCTCGCTGACCTTTGACGAACAGCGGTCAAGGATTCTTTCAGGCGCGCCGTTTGTGCTGCGTCTGCGTTCCGACGGTGATGAAAACAAAAAAATAACTGTCCGTGACCTCATAAAGGGCAAGATTGAAATGCCCGAAAACATACAGGACATTGTTCTTTTGAAATCCGACGGCATACCGACATACCATTTCGCCCACGCGGTTGACGACCATCTTATGCGCACGACACACGTCGTGAGAGGAGATGAATGGATAGCTTCGCTTCCCGTCCACATCCAGCTTTTCAGCCTGCTCGGGTTCAAGCCGCCGAAATATGTCCACATATCGCCTATAATGAAGATTGACAACGGGAACAAACGCAAGCTTTCAAAAAGAAAGGATCCTGAGCTTGCCGTGAGCTTTTACCGCGAACAGGGCTACCCGACGGAGAGTGTGCTTGAATATCTGATGACCCTCGCAAACTCGAATTTTGAGGACTGGCGCAGGGCAAACCCCGCCGAGCCTTTGTCAAGGTTTCCGTTCAGCATTAATAAAATGAGCCCGAGCGGCGCCGTATTCGACATCGCAAAGATGAACGATATAAGCAAAAACATCATCTCAAAAATGGGAGCCGACGAGATTTTTGAAAAAGTAAGCGTCTGGGCGAGGGAGTTTGACCCTGAATTATATATGCTTCTTTCGGACAATCCGAAATACGCAAAGTCAATTTTTTCGATTGACAGGGGCGGGACAAACCCGCGCAAGGACATTTCCAAGTGGTCCGACGTGCGCGGATATGTCGAATACTTCTATCCAGCCCTGTACAAGAGCGGCAAAAGGCCGCCCGAAAGCATCACAGCCGCCGACGCGCGCGCGATACTGTCAAAATATCTTGAGGTTTACGGCGCGGACGACGAAAAAGACGTCTGGTTTTCAAAAATAAAGGGCTTGTGCGAGCCGCTTGGATTCACTCCGAACGTAAAGGAGTTCAAGAAAAATCCTTCGGCTTTTAAGGGTCATGTCGGCGACGTGTCCGCCGTAATACGAATGGCGGTGACATCAAGGGCAAACACGCCGGATCTTCATGCCGTTATGGCGCTTCTGGGAGAGCGTGAAGTCAAAGCAAGGATTAACGGCGCGATTGACGATTACACTTTAGGGCAACACTGCGCAATGAGCGGCTGAAGCCTTTGTCGCACGCTTGCTTGCATCTTTTCCGCCATATCGCCCAAAAATGCTCGGCAATACACAAAGTATTGCCTGCGCTTTTTAGACAATCTGACGAAAAATCTGACGGCGCAATCGCACAACAATCATTGCGCGGTGTTGCCTTAGTTAAGGGGGAATAATTTTGGGAGAGCTGACCGAGCTGCCTTCAAACTTTATTTATGACATTATTGACGAGGAGCTTGCGAGCGGTGTAAACAAGCGCGTTCAGACGCGTTTTCCGCCGGAGCCGAACGGATACCTGCACATCGGCCACGCAAAGGCGATATGCATCGATTTTGCGACTGCCGAGAAATACGGCGGCATATGCAATCTGCGCTTTGACGACACAAACCCGTCGAAGGAGGATGTCGAATATGTCGACGCGATAAAGGACGACATACGCTGGCTGGGCTTTAAGTGGGACAAGTGCTTTTATGCTTCCGACTACTTTGATTTTATTTATGACTGCGCCTTGAAGCTCATCAAAAAGGGCAGGGCGTTTGTGTGCGACCTCACAGCCGACGAAATAAGGGAATACCGCGGCACGCTGACAGAGCCGGGCAGGGACAGCCCTTACAAAAACCGTTCCATCGAGGAAAACCTTGACCTTTTCGGGCGCATGACGGCGGGCGAGTTTCCCGACGGCACAAGAGTGCTGCGCGCCAAAATAGATATGTCCTCTCCCAACATAAACATGCGCGACCCTGTAATCTACAGGATTCTGCACATGAGCCATCACCAGACGGGGGACAAGTGGTGCGTCTATCCGATGTACGATTTCGCCCATCCGCTGTCAGACGCGTGCGAAAGGGTGACATATTCGCTTTGTTCGCTTGAGTTTGAAAATCACAGGCCGCTTTATAATTGGTTTGTCGATGAAATAGGCTTTGACGAGCCGCCGCGGCAGATAGAATTCGCGCGCTTAAACCTCAACTACAGCATAACAAGCAAAAGAAAATGCCTTGACATGATAGAGCGCAAAATTGTCAACGGCTGGGACGACCCGCGAATGGTCACTCTTTGCGGAATGCGCCGGCGCGGATACCCCGCTAAGGCAATACGCGACTTTATTGAGCGTGTCGGCGTCGCAAAGGCTTACAGTGTCGTTGATTACGGGCTTCTTGAGTCCTGCGTGCGAGACGAGCTGAACGTTTCCTCCCCAAGGGCAATGGCTGTGCTAAAGCCTTTAAAGGTAATAATCAGCAACTATCCCGAAGGCAAGACAGAGGAAATTCCTGTCGAGTTTCATCCGGACAGGCCTGAGCTTGGAACAAGAAAAGTCACATTTTCGCGTGAAATATATGTCGAACGCGACGACTTTATGGCCGAGCCGATAAAGAAATATTTTCGGCTTTTTCCCGGCAACGAAGTTCGTCTTAAAGGAGCTTATTTCATCACCTGCGACAGCTATGAGACAGACGAGTTCGGCGAAGTGAGCTGCCTGCACTGCACATATGACCCGGCAAGCTACGGCGGCGTTTCGCCCGACGGGCGAAAGGTCAGAGGCACTTTGCATTGGGTCGGCGCGACAGACTTTGTGCCTGCCGACGTGCTTCTTTATGACAGGCTTTTCAATGTCGAGGATCCGGGCGACGACTACGAGGAGCATTTTAACGGTGAATCGCTTGTAAAGCTTGAGGGCTGTATGCTTGAGGGTTCGCTGCGCGGCATGAAACCGGGCGATGTTTATCAGTTCATGCGCCTTGGATATTTTTGCGCCGACAAGGAAAGCACAGCCGAAAAGTTAATCATAAACAGGACAGTCGCTTTAAACTCATCGTGGTAAGGAGGGCTTAAAATGGCGTCAAAAATCGTTTACAGGGTTGTGGCCGCCCTTATAGCGCTATGCTCTTTTCCCGTCGCGCTGTTTTCGCCGATAGTGCGCGTTGTCGGCGAAGTGTCCATCACAGGCAGCTATGTCTATGAGCAGCTAAGCCTTTGGAATGTTTACAAGATGTTTTTCAGCAAAAACAGCACGTTTTCCGGCTTTGCCGAGGGCATGGAGCTTTCACAGGGCGTCAGGGAGACGCTGCCGGGGCTGATAGCTTCCGGCTGCTGCCTTGCCGCCGCGTTGATTCTTGCCGTCTTGATAATCTGCTTTGCTGTCTTTTCAAACAAAAAGCTTGTGAATGTCTTTCTTTCGCTCGGCGCCGCCGCATTGATTGTCGCGATGTTTGTTTTGTTTAACAACAGCTTTGCAAGGCCGTTTACAGACGGGACAATCACCGTTTCCGACCTTGGGCTAATCGAATGGGGCATAATAAACTCGCTGCTTGATGTTTTTGTCGCCATAAAGGTTTTGCAGATAACGACGGCGGGCTTTCTCCTGATTGTCGTGTTTTCCGGCGTTTTGATGTGGACTCTTGCTTTTGTGCTGACAGAAGTCGGCGAGCCAAAAAAGGATGATTTGAAAGGAATGAAAAAAAAGATATGAAAAAGGGATATACGGCGGCTCTCGCCCTTGTTTTTATATCGATTTTTATATTTGCCGCGTGTGAAAAGAAAAGCCGTTACGGCGTTTTGATAACAGACGAGATAGGGATGACCCATGTCCTTGCCACCGATTCCGACGGCGCCACGATACAGGACGGAAACGGAAACCTTGTCGAAGTCGTCACCGACAGCGACAGCAAAAAGCCTATACCGCTCCCGAACGCGCAGTCCGGCACGGAGGGCGAAAAGGACGGGGAAAAACAAAAGCGCGCAAAGGAGTATCAAACACAGTCAATAACCTTCCCGGCTTTTATAGAAAACAGTGACTCCGTCGAAGTCGCCGCCTATGTAATGCCCAAACCAAAGGGCTGGGAGATGACGGGCAGCGCAAGCATCATACTCAAAGACACAGGCACAGAAACAATCATCGACACATATGAGGGCGGATACGCGACAGTGCAAGAGGGCAGAGAAGCAATCGAGGAGCAGCGCGTGAAGCTTGAAAAGGATATACCGTTCAGCTATGAGGAAGATTATAAGATATGCGGCACATCGGGCATAAAGTGTCACTACGACCTTGGAGACACACAGAGGTACCTCTATCTTGTCATGGTCAACGACACAGTCTACAGGTTCGGCGTAACAATAAAAACGGAGCATGACGGAAAAGTGGATTATGAAGGAATATTAAACGGAATAAAGTTCAGATAAGGTGGGGGATTTTTATGTTGTTTTCACAGGACATAGGCATTGATTTGGGGACTGCCAACACTCTTGTTTTTGTTAAGGGAAAAGGCATTGTCATCAGGGAGCCGTCTGTCGTCGCAGTCGACCAACGGTCAAATTCGCTGCGTGTCGTCGCAGTCGGCGTCGAGGCAAAAGAGATGATAGGGCGCACGCCCGGCTCCATAATGGCGGTTCGCCCTCTTAAGGACGGTGTCATTGCCGACTTTGAGATAACGGCGGGAATGCTGAAGGCTTTCATACAAAAAGCGATAAGCAGCTCTCCGTTCAGCCGCGCGCGCGTCATGATATGCATACCGTCGGGCGTCACGGAGGTTGAGCGCAGGGCGGTCTACGACGCCGCCAAAAGCGCCGGCGCAAAGTTTGTAAGCCTCATTCAGGAGCCGATGGCGGCGGCAATCGGCGCGGGGCTTCCCGTGAGCGAGGCGGTGGGCAGCATGGTGGTTGATATCGGAGGCGGCACCGCCGAGGTGGCTGTAATATCGCTCCGCGACATTGTCACGTCACGCTCCGCGCGCATTGCGGGCAACAGCTTTGACGAAGCTATTATTGCTTATATTAAAAAGAAATATAACCTGCTGATAGGCGAACGCACAGCAGAGGACATCAAAATCAAAATAGGCTCCGCTTATCCTTACGACGGCGAGGGCGCCATGGATATCAAGGGCAGAAACCTCATGGACGGTCTGCCGAAGCACGTTGAGATAACCTCCGAGGAGATACGCGAAGCTCTTTCGGACCCCATAAACCAGATTCTGGACGCCGTGAGGGCAACGCTCGAAAAGACGCCTCCCGAGCTTGCCGCCGACATTATTGACCACGGAATAATGCTGACGGGCGGCGGCGCTCTGCTAAGGGGGCTGGACAGGCTCATTGCCGACGAGACGAGGATACCTGTTCTTGTGGCCGAAAAGCCGCTTGATTGCGTCGTAGACGGTACGGGCATTTGCCTTGAAAGCAATATACTTTCAAGGTCAGACGGCAGGGGATATTCATGATTAATTTTCCGCAGGCTGCTTCAAAAGCCGCGAGATAACCTCTGCCGCAGGGCTTTTACAAACTTTACTTAGGAAAGGCACTGTTAAAATGCTGCGTTTTTTAAAAAGCAACGGCTTTAAGCTTTTTCTTGCCGTTATAGCCGTGCTTATGTCGGGTTCGGCGCTTGCGCTCGTGACCGGTGAAAATTCATCGCCGTTCGCGTCCGCCGCAGCCGTTGTTTTCGGTCCTGTTCAGCGTCTCTCCGCAAAGGCCGCAAACGGCATGTCGGGGCTTTCGATAAGCTTTAAATCTTCATCATATTACCGAAAAACCTCCGAGGAGCTTGAGTCCGAGCTTGCGGGGTGCCGCGAAAGCCTTGCCGGTTACGATAAAGCGCTGAAAAAGTTAGAGCTTTATGAAAACTTTCTTGAAATAAAAGAAGAAAACCCCGACTATACTTTTGTTTCGGCGTCCATAATTGCCCGCGGAGCCGAAGACCTTTATTGTTCATTCACACTTAATAAGGGGACTGTGCATGGCATAAGCATCAACAACCCCGTTATTTACAACAAGTATCTTGTCGGCGTCGTAACGTCTGTCATGGCGACTCAGTGCAATGTCGACACAATCTTAAACCCAAAGGTAAACATAAGCGCCTATGAGACAAGAACGCGTGAATCGGGCTATATCGAAACAGATTCATCCATGTCCAAAAACGGTCTTTGCCGGCTTTCCGGCATTGAAAGGACGACGCAAATCGCGCCCGGCGGCATGGTCTGCACATCCGGCACAGGCGGAATATATCCTAAGGATTTGCTTATCGGAGAAGTCGAGGAGATAGCCGACGCCACGGAAAACATCTCCGCTTACGCGGCGGTCAGGCCTTATGTCGATTATTCAAAGCTTATTGACCTTTTTATCATAACGGGCTTTTCGGAGTAATTTATGCGAACAGTTTTTAACACCGACAATAAAGACATATATAAGCGCCGTTTGTGTTTCGCCGCGATGTTTGTCGCCGCCGCCGTTCTTCAGAACACATCGGGGCTTATACCTGAAATGTTCGGCGCGCGCGCGATGCCGCTCATACCTGCCGCGGTGTGCGTCGCAATGTTTGAAAGGGAGATATCAGGCACACTTTTCGGCGCGTTCGCGGGATTGCTGTGGGACATGAGCGCCCCGTCCGGAATCAGCTTTAACGCCGTGATGCTTGCCGCCGTCGGATTGGCGTGCGGCAGTCTTATCACATATGTGATGCGCAACAATCTCGTCACGGCGCTGCTGCTTTGCTTTGTTTCCGCTGTCTTTCATCTTGTTTGTTACTGGATGAAAACATACATCTTCGGCGGTGATTTTAAGGGAGCCGTTTCACTTTTAACCTTTTATATTCCGTCGGCTTTATATACGCTGCTTTGGCTGCCTGTTTTTTACTTTTCTGTCAGGGCGATTATGAAACGGTTCGGCTGACATTGCGCGGCCGCCGTCCTGATTTCCTAAACCGAAAGGAAGAACACATTGAAAAGATTTGAAGCACCATCCTTTTCCATACCTAAGGACAAGCGTTTTTGCGCGCGCTGCGGTGAAATCAAAAAGCAAAGGTTTTTTTCACCGAATGAAGACTTTTGCAGCCCGTGCCGTGAAGAAATGCTCCGCACACGTCCGCGGTGGTATGCGTACCCGATGCTTGCGGCAGTCCTTGTGCTGACAGCCGCGGCTTTGTGGATTGCGGCGTTTACATCCGCGGCGGCCGTTAATGTCTGCGAGGGCCGCAGGCTTGTAAAAGAACACAGGCTTTACGACGCCGACGGCAAGCTTGAGAACGCGCAGCGTATAATGTCTGAAAAAGAAGAAAGGCTTGTTGAAAAATTCCCCGGTCTTTCGTCATACGGTTGGTTCAGCGCCGGATTCCACACATTGGCAAGCCGTTATGACTTGATGGCACAGACAGATTCAAGGATAGAGGCGGGCTATGCCATTGAAAAAGATCTTGATGTCGGCAGTCTCACAAGCCGCCAATTAAAGCGTCTGCAAGGATATATTGACATCCGCGGCACTTTTGAATATGTTTCCGACAATCTAAGCAAAATAACGGAAGAATATGAGATAAGCTCGCCTGAGGACATTCCTCTTGAGGAAATGTTCAAAAGGCTTGACGAAATAGGCGCAAGCAATCCGAGCGATGAAAAAAGCGGCTATATTGAATATTACAAGGCTTCCGTCGCTCAATACGCGAGCGGCGGCTTTGAGGAGACACTGCCGCATCTTGACAAGATGATTAAGCTTTTGCCGGACGAGTATAATATGTACCTTAACACACTTTACGAGCACGGCAAAGACACAGGCGACTACAAAAAGCTGATTGAGGAGTGCGCCAAGGTGACGGCGCGAAACCGCAACAGCGTCGACATCTACGCCATTTCAATCAAAGCCCAAATCAATTCCGGCGATTTAGACGGCGCCGAGGCGGCTTGCGAGGAGCTGAGGAGATACAACTCCGATTGTCCCGAATATTACGCGCTTCTTGCAATGTGCAAGCTGCGGCGCGGAGATATTGACGGCGCCGCGGAAATATGCTCTTTGGGCGACAGCGCAAACGGTGAGCAAATCAGCACCATGTTTAATCAGCTTCTTTCATCAAAAAACGAGATTGAAAGACAGTCCGAAAGGTTTTTTCTCCAGTCGTTTGACTTAACGATGGTCAAGACCGCCGTCGCGCTGCTCCAAAGCGACTATCCGGGCGCAAACGACATCATGTATAATCAGGGCTACACCTACGCCTACTATTATTCATACATCACGGGCAAGCACGACCCCATAACGCAAAGCCTTATAGATATGGTTTATATAAGCGCCCGTCTTGACGGCGACGAAGAGGTGATGTCAACAGTCAAGGAGCAGTTCGGCGAGCCTTCGGAAAAAGCGATTCGGATTGCCGACAAGGAGTTGACATTAAGCGAGGTTTTTGTTGATGGGAAGGAGCATTTGTTTTGACTGTCTTTTATCTTGCCGCAAAGCTTCTCACTTTTCCCGGTGTCTTTCTAAAGGCGTTTTGGGAGCATTGCACATTAAGGCTGCTGCGCATACCTGTCGAGGACACGTCGTTTCTTCAGGCAAACGAGCTTTTCGGGCATATAGAGCATGACCTTATAACAGGATTGCGAAAAAACGCTCTTTTCTGCTTTCTGCCCGGGCTAATTAACGCCGCCTTTTCCGCTCCGCTTTTATTCACAAGCTCTGTAAACCTGTTTTATTTCGGCACAGGCGCGCGTGATGCCGCCACGGGCTTGACAAGCATAATGTTTTTTGTTTATATTATCATGTTCTGGGTGGGAGTGTCGCTCCTGTGCAACACATTTCCTCTTTTTGAAGACGCATTGCAGCTGAAGGACAAGCTTTTTTCTGAAAAGACAGGCACGGCGGCAAAAGTCTTTTTGTCCGTCCCGTCGGCAATAGTTTTAGTCGGCTCGTTTCTTGAAAGATACGGGATAAATGTTCTTCTTGCGGGCGCCTTTACAGCGGCTCTCATATCATACAGTGTTTTCACAGCCGCAATTATATAACGTTTCATATATCGTGTGTTGGGTGAATTAACGAAAGGAAAGACTTTAAATGCTTGAAGTTAAAAATCTCTCTTTTACCGTAAACGATGGGGGAAAGGAGCTTTTTATAATCGACGATGTCAGCTTTACGCTTGACGGCGGCAAGTTTCTTGTAATCACAGGTCCAAACGGCGGCGGAAAGTCGACAATAGCGCGGCTTATCATGGGGATAGAAAAGCCTTCTTCCGGCAAGATAATCTTTAACGGAAGAGATATAACAGATTTAAGCATCACAGAAAGATCGCGCGCCGGCATCGGCTATGCCTTTCAGCAGCCGCCAAGGTTTAAGGGACTCACAGTCAGAAAGCTTTTGAGCCTCGCGCACGGGAGCGACCTGCCCGAAGATGAATGCTGCTCATACCTGACAAATGTCGGGCTTTGTTCGCGCGAATACCTTAACAGAGAGGTTGACGCGTCTCTTTCCGGCGGCGAAGTAAAGCGCATTGAAATAGCGACCCTGATGGCAAAAGAGCTTGGACTGGCGATTTTTGACGAGCCTGAGGCGGGAATTGACCTTTGGAGCTTCACAATGCTTGTCGAAAGCTTCCGCTCGCTTTGCAAGGGCAGGCACAACAGCGTCATACTTATCTCTCATCAGGAAAGGATAATGAAGATTGCCGACGAAATTATTGTAATCGCGAACGGCACGGTGCGCACACAGGGGGCGCGTGACGATGTGCTGCCAAAGCTTCTCGGCGAGTTTGACGACGATTGCGGATTCAGAAAAAGCTGATTTTCAATTTTTGACGCAGACGGGCATATTTAAAAGTTTGCAAAAACAGTCTTTTTTTGTTATAATATCTCTTGTATTTATTTTGAAAGGAGAACCTTTTATGATTTACTCCCATGATGTGGAAAAAATGTGCATTGTGGCAAAAGGTACCAACAACGGTCCGGCTCCAATCCCGGAGGAGGGCAAGTGGGTTAAGGCGTATGATATCAAAGACATTTCCGGTTTTTCGCACGGCGTGGGCTGGTGCGCTCCGCAGCAAGGCGCCTGCAAGCTTTCGCTCAATGTAAAAAACGGCATTGTCGAAGAAGCGCTTGTTGAAACTCTTGGCTGCACGGGCATGACACACTCGGCCGCCATGGCGTCCGAGATTTTGCCGGGCAAAACACTGCTCGAATGCCTTAACACAGACCTTGTGTGCGACGCCATCAATGTCGCCATGCGTGAGATTTTTCTCCAGTTTGTCTATGGACGTTCACAGTCCGCGTTCTCGGAGGGCGGACTGCCGGTTGGCTCGGCGCTTGAGGACCTTGGCAAGGGTCTGCGCTCCGTAACGGCTACTATGTTCAGCACAAAGGCGAAAGGCGCCAGATACATGGAGATAGCGGAGGGCTATGTGACGCGCATGGGTCTTGACGGCGACGACCGTGTAATCGGCTACGAATTCATAAGGCTCGGCAAGATGCTTGAGGACATTCGCCACGGAGTCCCCGCCGACGAGGCTTTAAACAACAACAAAGGCACTTACGGCTGTTTTGCCGACGCGGTCAAATACATTGACCCGAGAGAAGAATAAACGGAGAGGGAGGAAATAATTATGGCTAAAGACATTATTTTTGAAGGCAAAGAAAGAAGACTTGCCGGGATTAACGAGTGCCTCAAAAAGCACGGCATAGAAAGCCTTGAGGCAGCCCGCGGGATTTGCCTTTCAAAGGGTATAGACATAGAGTCGATTGTCAAAAGCGTTCAGCCCATAGCTTTTGAAAACGCTGTTTGGGCATACACGCTCGGCACGGCAATAGCTTTAAGTCAGGGCATCAAAAACGCTTCCGACGCCGCGGCGGCGATTGGCATCGGTATTCAGGCCTTTTGCATTCCCGGCTCCGTCGCGGAGCAGCGGCTTGTCGGGCTTGGTCACGGAAACCTCGGCTCGATGCTGCTGAAAGAAAAAACAAAATGCTTTGCGTTTCTTGCAGGGCATGAGTCGTTTGCCGCCGCGGAGGGAGCCATAGGCATCGCGCGCACGGCTAACAAGGTTCGCAAGGAGCCGCTGAGCGTCATTCTTAACGGTCTCGGCAAGGATGCGGCGCACATAATTTCCCGCATCAACGGCTTCACTCACGTTCAGACTGATTTCGACTTTTTCACAGGCGAGCTTAAGGTGACCGGTTCCACGCCATATTCAAGCGGCGAGCGCGCAAAGGTTCGGTGCTACGGCGCAAACGACGTCCTTGAGGGCGTTGCGATAATGAAGCACGAAAGCGTCGACGTCTCCATAACGGGCAACTCCACAAATCCGACGCGCTTCCAGCATCTTGTCGCGGGCACATACAAAAAGTGGACTGTCGAAAACAACAAAAGCTATTTTTCAGTCGCCTCCGGAGGCGGTACGGGCAGGACACTTCATCCCGACAACATGGCGGCCGGTCCGGCGTCCTACGGTCTTACAGATTCCATGGGACGGATGCACGGAGACGCGCAGTTTGCAGGGTCGTCCTCGGTTCCCGCTCACGTTGAGATGATGGGGCTTATAGGAATGGGCAACAACCCGATGGTCGGCGCCACAGTGGCGTGCGCCGTCGCTGTCGAGATATCGTCAAGATAGCGCCCCGCCTATGCCTGCGCCCGCGTATCCGCACACGCAGCCTTATCTTTTAACGCTCGGCGGTCACAACGCCGCGCATCTATCAAAACAATTTTAAACACAGCTTGTCGGGGCTGCACCGCTTTTGCGCGGCGCGGCCTCGCTTTTTAATGCCGATGCCTGCCGATAATCTTGTGCCGACTTTTCGGCGATTATCTCTGCGGCAAAACAGAAAATTCAAAACAATCTAAACGGCACGAATAAAAGCGGCGTGTCCTCCAATGCGTATATATCGGCGTCATTATGCCAAAAATATGTGCAAGCTTTACCGATTTAAACGGAGGACTTTTTATGCATTCAACAAACGTGTCAATTTCCGAAAGCGGCGGCTTGCACGGGCTTAACAATCAGCGGCGGGTGCGGCTCTTTTTTTTAGCGGTTTTCTTGTTTTTAATCATATTGTGTTACCTGTTTCCTTATTCGGGCGACGACTGGGCATGGGGCTCTGTTTCGGGCTTGGAGCGTATGTCCTCTTTTTTCGCCGACTATAACGGGCGCTATTCCGGCAACCTTTTGATTATTGTGTTAAGCCGATTCAGAATCCTTCGCGCGTTCACGGAGGCGGCTTTTTGTGTCGGCATAACAGCCGCGATAACTTACCTTGCGGACGGCGACGATGACAAAAGAAACACGGCTGTTTTATCTGTGTTTTTATTTTTTTCATGCGGCAGGTTGCTTTTCAGGCAGTCAATAGCTTGGGCTTCGGGATTTTGCAACTATGTTCCGCCTGTGTTTTTCATTCTTCTTTACCTGTGCTGCCTAAAGGCGGCGCACCTTTGGCACGGGAGAAAAGGCAGCCTCCCGCCTGTTACCAACGCCTTTTTGTGTGTCGGGATGCTTGCCATGTCCTTTGTCTCCTCAATGTTTGTGGAGCATATGACAGTTTATGGAATAGTTTTAGCTGTCTCCGTCATAATTATTGAAAAAATAAAGTTCCGAAAGCTTTACGCTTTCAGCTTTTTTTACCTTGCGGGCACTGTCGCCGGGGCGATATTGATGTTTTCAAACGGAGCGTACAACAAAATTGTCGACGGGAACGACGGATACAGAACTATTGCGTCGTGCGCCGCGGACTTGACGGAGCGTGTTTTTAGAAACGCGCTTATAATTTTTACGGAAACAGTTAAAAACAACTTTGTTTTAAACACCGTTACGACAATTATTCTTTCGGTTTTGATAATAAGGTATTTAAAATCAGAAAAAGGCGGCATGAAGCCGAGCTTTATTCGTATGCAGGCAGCATATAACGTCGCTTTTTTGTTTTACACATACTTTTCTTCGGTTTATCCGAAATGGAATGCGCTGCTCGGATATACAAAGCGCTTTGACGCCGTTGCGAGCTTTGTTTATCTGCTCGGCTCCTTTGCCGTATGCGTCGTTTGCCTGTCAGACAAGAAAAGAAAGATGAAAGTTATTTTTTGCTATGCCGGTCTGGGGGTTTTTACGGCGCCCCTGTTTTTTGTAACGCCGATAGGCAGCCGCTGCTTTTTTTCGGCGTATGTCGCTCAGATTATTGTCGCCTGCATCGCAATGGAGGAAGCGCTCCCGGACGGCGCTCTAAGCCATTTCGTAAGGCACATTTTAGGCGTCGGGATTGTTTGCTCCTGCCTGTTTTGGGCAAGCGTTTACGGCTATGCTTTTAAAACTGAGCAGCGGCGCAACAGCTATGTGGAGGCGCAAATTAAATCGGGGCAAAGCACAGTTAAGGTCATAGCCCTGCCATACTCCGATTTTATGTGGAACGCAAATCCTTATGAAAAGGTTTGGAGCGATAGATTTAAACAGTATTGGGGAATAGATGAAAGCGCGCAAATTGAGGTAATCAGCCTTGATGAGTATTTGTACGGCGGAAAAGGCAGGCGCATACACTGACCTCACAAAAGAACTGTTAATATCAGCGTGCGGCAATTAACAAGTTATAATAAAGAGACCGACTCGCAAGGGAGACGTCGGCTGTATGATTATCCGACGTCTGTTAACGAATCAATCTCTGCCGACAGCATACCCACCAATTCTGAAATTGTCAATAAAAAGCTTACGGAGCCGAATTCGCCGACCATGTGATTGTCAAGGGTAAGTCAAGAGCAAGTCAAGCTGAAAAACTGTTGACAAATCAAGGCTCCTGCAATATAATAATAGTCGTTGCGCAATAGTCGGAGAGAAGCGCCGATGTGGCGAAATCGGCAGACGCAAGGGACTTAAAATCCCTCGCTGGAAACAGCGTACCGGTTCAAATCCGGTCATCGGCACCAGCTCCGGGCCTTTGTCAGTGACAGCCCGGAGCTTTTTAATCTACAATTCCGCCCGTGGCGCAGTTGGATAACGCAGCAGATTCCGATTCTGAAGATCGGGGGTTCGAGTCCCTCCGGGCGGGCCAGCCGGCAAGACCGGCGGCAAATGCGCGCTCTTACTCCTATGGGTAGGGGCGCTTTTGTTGCCCGCGGCAAAGACGGCATCTTTTATTGTCAGCCAATCGCAGCGCCCAAGTCCGCGCGCCGTGCGTGGTGTGCGGCACAGACTGTAAAAAAAGAGTTTAAGAAAATAAACGAAAATAAAGGAAAGCAACGGGCACTCAAGGGAGTATGCCGTTTTTCTTTTTCTGTTTTGTCGCTTTTCTTAGGGTTTTGCTCAAAAAAGCAAGCAAGACCCGCATCATAAGCCTTGCAAATCTTCTTTATTGTTTACACCTCGTGCCCGTCAGAGGGATGTTTTGATTTCATAAACGGCATAAGAATTTGCCGCGTTCATAAAGTATTTACAAATTTTCTTTAATTTTAAGTTGACAAAAATGAAAAGCGGTTGTATATTATTAGCAGAGTTAGCACTCAAACACATGGAGTGCTAAATGATGTTGAAGGGAAGGTTTTGCCGTGAAGATGAGCGATCGCAAAAAAAAGATACTTGCGGCGATCGTTGAGCAATATATAAAGACGGGTGAGCCTATCGGCTCAAAAAGCCTGCTTGAGTATCAGCCGATGCCGCTTTCGTCGGCGACAATAAGAAACGAGATGGCGGAGCTGGCGTCCATGGGATATCTTGACCAGCCCCACACTTCCGCGGGCAGGGTACCGTCGCACAAAGGTTATCGCTATTATGTCGACAACTTAATGGGCAGCACGGAGCTTGACGAAAAGATGAGGAAGCATATCGAAAGCGCCGTTTCCGAAAAAAGCGGCGATGCCGAAAGCTTGCTGTCAAGAGCGGGTGAGGTTCTTGCGGACTTAACAAACTGCGCCGCAGTGTCAACAACGTCAGTCGGGGAGAGCGCCGTTATCAAAAGAATTGAAATGGTTCCAATGGGCACACGCACAGTGATGCTTGTACTGCTGACCTCGACGGGTATAATAAAAAGCAAGATATGCCGCGCCGACAGCGAGATAACAGCGTCTCTCGGCGAAAGCTTTTACAACATTATTTCAGCCGCGCTCGTAGGCAGACCGCTTTGCGACATTAACCTTGCCAAGATGCAGACGCTTGCGGCATCAGTCGGGAGCGACGCCTTCGCGATGCTGTCGCTGCTTGCCGGTGTGACGGAGCTTGCGCACGACGCCGCCCAAGTCGATGTCCGCCTCGACGGTCAGTCAAACCTGCTGAATTACAGCGAGCTTGAACAAAACGCTTATGAGCTGATGGAGTTTCTGCGAAAGGGAGAGCCGCTCGGAAACATTGTCAATCTTAACAAAAATGACATTGATATATTAATAGGAAAAGAAAACAGATACAAGCAGCTTGAGCGCAGCAGCGTTATAATGGCGCGTTACAGCATCAACGAGCAGGACGGCGGGACGATAGGGCTGATAGGCCCGACAAGAATCGACTACGCAAAGCTTATCCCAAGCGTCAAATATCTGACCGACCTTGTCGGACGCATTCTGACAAAGGCGCTGGAGGAAAATTAAAAGGCTGTTTTGACGCCGCGCCGACACACTGTTTGCGCCGTTGCGGCAAAAAAAGAAAAGCATGAATTGTTCGGGAAAGGAGCGGTATTTAAGTTGGCAAAAAAGGAAAAGGAAAAGGAAAAAGAAAAGGCAATAAACACCCCGGAAGCAGACGCTGAAGAAACAGAAAAAAAGGCGGCCTTTGAAGAGGGGGACAAGGCGGGCGGCGAAACCGTCGGCGAGCCGGACGCGGAGGAGCTTTTAAATAAGCTTGCCTGCGCAAACGACAAGATAATGCGGCTTGCGGCGGAATACGACAATTATCGAAAACGCACGTCAAAAGAAAAAGAGGAGCTTTACGCCGCGTCAAAATTGTCGGTTATTTCCGAGTTTTTGCCGGTAATCGATAATCTTGACAGGGCGCTTAGCAATAAATCCGACAACCTTGACGAATACAAAAAGGGTGTCGAGATGATAGGAAACCAATTTTATGAGACTTTCAAAAAGCTCGGCGCGGAGGAGTTTGGGCGCCCGGGAGACATTTTTGACCCGGAGATTCATAACGCCGTTATGCACACGGACGATGAAGACTTAGGCGAAAACATGATTTCGGCAGTGTTCACCAAGGGTTACAAAGTCGGCGACAAGGTCATACGCCACGCGGTGGTTCAGGTTGTAAACTGACGGCGCGGCTGTTTACGCGCAATATGTAAAGAAGATAAAGGAGGAAACAACTATGGCAAAGTTAATAGGAATTGATTTAGGCACGACAAATTCATGCGTATCGGTAATCGAGGGCGGCGAGGCTGTCATAATTTCAAACGCCGAGGGCGCAAGGACGACGCCTTCAGTCGTCGCGTTCGGCAAAAACGGCGAGCGCATGGTGGGACAGGTGGCGAAGCGGCAGGCAATCACAAACCCCGACCGCACAATCTCCTCAATCAAAAGGCAGATGGGCACCGACTATCATGTAAAAATCGACGGCAAAAAGTTTACGCCTCAGGAAATATCGGCTATGGTTCTTCAAAAGCTCAAGACAGACGCAGAGGCATATTTGGGCGGCAAAGTGACCGAGGCGGTCATAACAGTCCCGGCGTATTTCACAGACGCACAACGTCAGGCGACAAAGGACGCGGGCAAAATAGCTGGGCTTGAGGTAAAAAGAATAATAAACGAGCCGACAGCCGCCGCGCTTGCTTACGGAATCGACAAAGAAACAGACCAAAAGGTGATGGTGTTCGATCTCGGCGGCGGCACCTTTGACGTTTCTGTCATAGAGATGGGAGACGGTGTCCAGGAGGTGCTTTCGACCGCCGGAAACAACAGACTCGGGGGCGACGACTTTGACCAGCGCGTAATAAATTGGCTTGCCGACACGTTCAAGGCGGAAAGCGGCATAGATTTGCGCGCTGACAAAATGGCGATGCAGCGGCTAAAGGAAGCCGCCGAAAAGGCAAAGATAGAGCTTTCCGGCGTGACAAGCTCGTCCGTAAGCCTTCCGTTTATAACGGCGGACGCGTCGGGGCCGAAGCATTTTGAGACGACACTCACAAGAGCAAAATTCAACGAGCTTACAAACGATCTTGTAGACGCGACAATGGGGCCTGTCCGCCAGGCGATGTCGGACAGCGGTCTTAAGGTTTCGGAGATTGACAAGGTGCTTATGGTCGGCGGTTCGTCGCGCATACCCGCCGTTCAGGAGGCTGTTCAGAAGTTTATCGGCAAAGAGCCTTTTAAGGGAATTAACCCCGACGAGTGTGTCGCGATGGGCGCCGCCATTCAGGCCGGTGTGCTCGGCGGCGAAGTTCAGGGACTCCTGCTCCTTGATGTCACCCCTCTTTCGCTCGGCATCGAAACAATGGGAGGAGTCAACACAAGGATAATTGAGAGAAACACCACAATCCCCGTCAAAAAAAGCCAGATATTCTCAACGGCGGCGGACAATCAGCCGTCTGTCGAGGTTCACGTCCTCCAAGGCGAGCGTGAATTTGCGAAGGACAATAAAACACTCGGTGTTTTCCACCTTGACGGGATTTTACCGGCGCGCAGGGGAGTGCCGCAGATTGAGGTCACGTTTGACATTGACGCCAACGGAATTGTTCACGTTTCCGCAAAGGATCTCGGCACGCAAAAGGAGCAGTCAATTTCTATAACATCCTCCACAAATATGTCCAAGGACGACATTGAAAAGGCTGTCCGAGAGGCGGAGCAATTTGCAAAAGAAGACAAGCTGCACAGGGAGGAAGTCGACGCGCGAAACGCCGCCGACCAGATGGTTTACCAGTGCGAAAAGCTCCTGAGCGAGGAGGGCGACAAATTTTCCGACAGCGACAAAACAGAAATAAACGAAATGGTGGATTCGCTTAAAGAGGCTCTGAAGGGCGAGGATATAAACATCATCAAATCGCGTCAAGAGGAGCTTACAAAGAAGTTTTATGAAGTGTCCGAAAAGCTTTACAGCGCGGCTCAGGAGAGCGCCGGAGAGCAGGGCGGATTTGACGGCGGCGAACAGGAAGGGTTTGACGGCGAATACAAGGAAGCTGACTTTACGGACATTCCCGAGGACAACGAATAAATTCAAAAGGCGTCCGCCCGAAATTTCCGCCGGCACGGCAGGCGTTTAAAAAATACTGCTATCCGGCGGAGGCAGTCGGGCAGAAAAGGCGGCTGTCCTTTCCTTTCGGTCAGCCGCTTTTTCTTGAGTGTTTCGGCGGAGGAGCAGGCGCCGCCCGCCGTTTAGCGCGGGGGCAGACATAAAAGCGGTTTATCTTTAAAACAGAGTTGGTTTGCTTTTTGCGCCCTGCGGCTGTGACAGCAAAACAGAACGCCTGCGAACAGCCGGATGAAACGGCCTTATATCAACTGCGGGACGGTATCACAATGTGTAATTTTCACTGAAAAGGAGCCGGTTTATTTGGCTGACAACAAGAGAGATTATTATGAGGTGCTCGGCGTCGGCAAAAGTGCCTCCGAGGAAGAAATAAAAAAGGCGTACAGGCAAAAGGCAAAGCAGTACCACCCGGACCTTAATCCGGGTGATAAGACTGCCGAGGCAAAGTTTAAAGAAGCAAACGAAGCATATGAGGTTCTGTCCGACGCGACAAAGAAGACGCGCTACGACCAGTTCGGCCACGCCGGTGTCGACCCAAATTACGGTGCGGGCGGTGCGGGCGGCTTTGGCGGTTTCGGCGGCGGAGTCGATTTTGACCTTAGTGATATACTCGGCAGCTTTTTCGGCAGCGGCGGCTTTGGCGGCGCAAGGCAGGCGAACCCAAATGCGCCAAGGCGGGGCGAAGATATACGCGAGCGTGTCACCATCTCTTTTGAGGAGGCGGCTAAGGGCTGCAAGCGCACTGTCGAAACACAGCGCATAGAGGTTTGCTCCGAGTGCGGCGGCAGCGGCGCGGCAAAGGGGCATTCGCCGCGCACTTGTCCCGAGTGTAACGGCAAAGGACAAGTCGCGTCACAGCAGCGCACTCCTTTCGGCGTTATCTCGACGTCGAAAGCCTGTCCCAAATGCGGAGGCAAAGGCAAGATAATCGAAAACCCCTGTCAAAAATGCAGGGGCGGCGGGCGTGTGTCAAAACGCGTTAAAATCGAAATAAACATACCGGCGGGAATAGACGACAGACAGATTTTAAATGTGCGCGGCGAGGGTCACAAGGGAGCTAACGGCGGGCCGGCAGGCGACCTGCAAGTTGCTGTCTTTGTGCGTCCTCACCCGTTTTTTGAGCGTGACGGCTTTGATGTTTGGTGCGACGTGGCAGTCAGCTTTGCGCAGGCGGCTTTAGGCGCGTCGCTGATGGTTCCCACCCTTGACGGCAAAGTTAAGTGGGAGCTTCCGGAGGGCACACAGCCCGGCGAGGTTTTCATACTCAAGGGCAGAGGAATACAAAATCTGAACGGCAAAAGCAAGGGCAACCAGTTTGTACGTATTTCTGTCGAGGTGCCGAAAAAGCTTAACGAAAAACAGCGCGGCATGATAAGGGAGCTTGATTCCGAGCTTGGCGGCAAGCCGAATGAATTCACAGCTTCCGACGACGGCGACGACAAGCGCGGCGGATTGTTCGGCAAAAAGAAAAAATAATATAAATCCGATCAACTTGACAAAACAAAGCCGTCGGCGGGGCGTCTTTTTACCGCATAAAAAAGATTGGCTGTATCGGAAAAATTAAAAGCTTTTAAAAGTTTGATAAACGGGAGATGTAAAAATGAGCAATATCTGGCACGATATTGATTCCGCAAGGATAAACCCGGAAAGCTTTATTGCTGTGATAGAAATAACTAAAGGCAGCAAGAAGAAATATGAGCTTGATAAGACCACCGGTCTGCTTATACTTGACAGGATTCTTTATACATCAACGCATTACCCGACTAACTACGGCTTTATACCGCGCACATACGCGGACGACGACGACCCGCTTGACGTGCTTGTTTTGTGCAGCGAGGAGATTGACCCTTTGGTGATGGTTCATTGCTATCCGATAGGCGTTATCACAATGATTGACAACAAGCGGCTTGACGAAAAAATAATAGCCATACCCTTCAGCGACCCGACATACTGCGGTTACAAGGACATGAACGAGCTGCCCGAACATGTCTTTGACGAAATCAGTCACTTTTTTTCTGTTTATAAGGCGCTTGAGGGTAAGGAAACGGCAATCGACGAGATGAAGGGCAGAAACGCCGCCGTTGAAATAATTCACAAAAGCATAGCTTCTTACGACGAAAAATTTGCGAAATACGGTATGAGATGACAAAAACACAACGTCCGCGCGTTCGGCTGTCTATATATTGTTTTTTAAAGGTGTTCGGGGAGGGCAGACCTTTTGACGGGGCTGATAATATTAAATAAACATGAAGGCATATCGTCTTTTCGCGCTGTGTCCATTGTGCGCGGGATAACGGGCGAAAAGCGCGTCGGTCACACAGGCACGCTTGACCCGATGGCGACGGGCGTCCTGCCCGTAATGCTCGGCGGCGCGACGAAATTTTGCGAATTTTTGCCGTCCCATGACAAGTCCTACAGGGCAAAGCTACTGCTCGGCGTGACGACCGACACGCTTGACATCACAGGCAATGTGCTGACGCAGAGGAGTGTGGACGTCGCGGCGGGTGAATTCAAATCCGCGCTTGCTCGCTTTACCGGTGAGATAGAGCAGCTCCCGCCGATGTTTTCCGCCGTTTCAAAGGACGGCGTGCGGCTTTATAAGCTTGCGCGGCAGGGAATAGTGACGGAGCGTGAAAAAAGGCAAGTCACTGTTTTTTTTGCCGAAACAGTGTGTGAAAACGAGCAAAAGGGCGAATATACCATAGACGTCGTCTGTTCCGCGGGGACATACATACGCACCCTCATAAACGACATCGGAGAAGTACTCGGCTGCGGCGCTGTGATGACGGCTCTTTGCAGGACAAGGTCAAACGGATTTTTTTTGCAAGACGCGCTGACAATAACGGAGCTTGAGGAGCTGGCAGGGCAGGGCAGGGCAGGCGAGGCGGTTATCCCCATCGAAAAAGCGCTTTCACAGTATCAAAACACAGAAGTTTCTGAGCGGCAGGCAATCCGCTTTAAAAACGGCGGGCCGCTTGATTTATGTCGGCTCAAAGACGACATTTTGCCGGGGTTAACAAAAGTTTTTTCACCGAACGGTGATTTTCTCGGACTTGGTGAAAAAAACGAGGAAACGGGCGAGCTTACGCCAAAGAGGATTCTTGCGGTCAAATAAATAATCGAAAACATTTAAGGCAAGACAGGACAAATTTTGCCCGAGGCGTCGGCATAAAAGCTTGCCGCCTCGGGCGTTTTTTATTAAAGCTTGGACAAACGGCGTGAAAACACCTGTCAGCTTAAAACATATCGGACAATATCTTTTTAAGATTATCAAAAGTGTTGCGGAAAAATCCGACAAAAGCTTCCTTAAAGGAGTTGTAAACGGGATACGGCTCGTTGATTTGCTTCACAATCTCAGCGTCGCCGTCAGACACGCTCCCCTCGTAAAGATACAAGTCGCTGCAATAGCCACCCGGGTTATTTTCATTAAGTGTGACGACTCTGAAACCGTAAGGCGCTTTTTTCGCGAACTGGCTGCCGTATGTCAGACCCAGCTCAATCCCCTGCCATGTGCCGGAATAGCCCTGCGTGTGAAGATGACCGAAGAAAGCCGCAAGCACGCCGCCGCTCTCCTTCCAGGCTGTAAACTCATCCGTTGTTGTGCCGGGCTTTCGGACTGACGTCCAGCGCCCGACGGCAATTTCCTTGTTAAGCCTGTAAAGACGACTACCTTTCAGCGTCGCGCCCGCGTCCCATATATGGCAGCGCTCGAACAAGTTTCCGATATCATCGACAGGTATGTGCTGGAAGACAATGGAGGGTATTGCCTCGCCGTTGTTTTCTGATTTCAGAGAATTGCTTTCAGATAAAAACCAATCAATTTGCCCACGCTTGACCTCGTCCAGCCCTGTGTCCATTATCCAAAGCGCAAATGCTGTGTCGTCTGACGCGGAGGATAAAATATTAAGGCGAAAATCAATTCTGTTGTCGTCGTCCGCACCCTCGTCCGTTGTGAGATTCATGTCATAATCGTTGAAGACATCGAGCCAATCGTCGGCGGTTAAGCCTGTTTTATAGTCGTTGTTTCCGAGCGCGACGGCAAAAGGAATTTGCCTTTGCTCAACTTCTTCAAAGATTGCTCCGCAGGCGACGCGCACATTTTCAAATGTTTCATCGAACAAGATGTCACCGTTGCCGTCATAAACACAGACGCCCTCGCGCCCGTCCTCGTCGTCTATCCCCGAGTCGCCTTCGTTGTAAAGATCGTCGACAATGTCTCCGCTGAACACGACAAGATCGGGGTCGCTTTGCTCAATCGCAAGCTTAATGAGGTTGAGCATATCATATGCCGGATGGTGGTCGTCCTGCGGGTCGGAAATCTGGAGAATTGTAAACTTGCCTTGCTCGTCAAATCTTAGCGTTTTGTTTTGTGCGCGGACAGCACCGGAAAGACAAAAAACAAGAATCAGAGAAAGCACGACGGAAAAAAGTTTTTTCAAAATAATTACCAACCTTTCATCTTAATAATAGCTCAAGCCGATGAATCTCTCGGCGCGCCGACACGCCGTGTGGAATGAAAAGCATTGTTTTCATGCCATAGCAAATTATACCACGGCTGTTTAGATATTTCAACTTCGGAAATTGTCGCGCTTACCTTGGAAATTTGCTCACTTTTTAAATTTTATCTTTCTGCTTTTTCCCATTGATTTTTGACAGGTTATCATTTATAATGTTTATCTGTGGCGTGTTGAGGTGCATAAATCACGCTAACGAAACTGACAACATCAATAAGGGGAACATAACATGAGAACATTTATCAGTATTATCATCGCGGCGGTTATTGCCTCGTCCTTTTGTTCGTGCGGCGTAAAAAGCGAAGACCCGTCAACAGCGGCGCCGATATCGGATACGACGGCGGAGGACACGGAAACCATGTCGGTAATTGACGAATCCACGGAAAACAATCTCACGGAGCAGCAGACGCAGGAGACGCAGGCGACAGAAACCGAGGCTGTGACCGACGAGGATTTAACGCCTAAGACAAAGGCGGAGATTGTGGCTTATTTTAACGAGGTAATAAACAAAGTAAAGCCCGAATCAAAAACAATAATCCAAAACTACACGCTCAACACGCAGGCCGGCGAGCTTGAGCTTGGCAAGGCCAAGTCTCTCCAAAAGCTGGCAAACGACCTCGTCGAGGCGAATATGGGATATAACAAAAAAGCGGCAAACAGGGTAATGAACACACGCGCCGACAAAGACGCGTATTTTGCTGTCGAGGGGATGAGCTGGAGCAGCAAGCTGACCGCGGACGATGTGAAATCGGCATCACTGTCAGAAAAGGACGGCGTTTATACTATAACGATTCAACCAAAAGACGACGAGCCGAGCCCAAACACGGTAAAGGGCTACGGTCATGTCGGCAAGGCGATGTCCGTTGTCGAGATTTCATCCATTACGGATAACGCCGGTTTGGCAAAAAGCATTATTAAAAACATAAAAACAGGGCACCGCAGCGGCAAGATAGTCGTGACAGTCGACGCCGCGACAGGAAATGTTTCGCACGCCAACTATTACTTCATATGGGATCTTTGGCTTACGGCCGACATAAAGATACTGGACGTCGACGTCACAGTTGCGTTCGGGATTGAGCAGGACTTTGATATTAAGTGGTAATTCATAGCGCGTCCTTTAACGGCGTCTCTTGCGCGTAATATGATTGCTCGAGAGGCGCGGCGCTTTTTGACATGAAAGGAATGATAAAACTGAAAAGGGAAGTGTTGGTGGAGACTTCCGCCAGGCATCTCCATGTTTCGAGAGAAGATCTTGACAGCCTTTTCGGCAAGGGCTATGAGCTGACGCCCAAAAAAGGGCTTTCGCAGCCGGGTCAGTTCGCGTGTGAGGAAAGGGTGAGGGTGGAGGGTCCAAAGGGCAGTTTCCCCGCCGTCTCAATACTCGGCCCCATACGCCCCGAAACACAAGTAGAGATTTCGGCATCTGACGCGCGCTCCATCGGCGTCGCCGCCCCCGTGCGTGAAAGCGGCGACATTTCGGGCAGCGCCCCTTGCAGGCTTATCGGTCCCAAGGGTGAAGTCGAGCTTGAGAACGGTGTGATTATAGCAAAACGCCACATTCACGCGACGCCCGCTGATGCCGAGAAATACGGGCTTTCTGACAAACAGGTTGTAAGTGTGAGAGTAAAATCGCCTGAGCGCACGCTTGTTTTTGAAAACGTGGTCGTCCGTATCAGCCCGAAATACGCACTCGCAATGCACATTGACACAGACGAGTCAAACGCGGCCCTCCCCGAGCCAAACACCTGCGGGGAAATTATCACCGACTGAATTTCAACACACACATATGCAAGCCGCAGCGCAGCTTTTTCAAACAATAGAGACTGCAAGAAAACCCGCTTTAAACAGAAAGGTTTAAGGCGGGTTTTGTTAATAGATTTTCGACACAAGGATTGGAACAAAGCTCTAAAAGCTTGAACAAAGCGGCAAAAAAAGATGAAAAAAGGCAGGAAGGCAAGGGCTTGAGGCGATAAAAAAACTCGCTCATCTGAAAGGATGCGCGAGTTTTCGGCAAGACCGTTTTGTTACGGTCGCTTTTGATATTGATGCGCCGTTCACTTGTCCTCAAGCATGAAAATTGTCATGTCGCCCGACGCCTTTTCGATGTCTTTCAAAGGCTTTTTGCCGTCGGCGTCTGAAAAGACGGCGTATCCGACGGGCGCCTCGATGCTGAACCTTGCCTCGTTTGCCAAAGTGTATTTAGTTATGCCGTCATAGTGGAGCGTGACGGCCCGAGTTTTCTTCGAGTTGTTAAGCTCCGAGACAAACTGCGGAGTCGAAAGGCTGTCGTTTGAATATGAAAAGGTTGAAACACAGAGCAGAACCTCTGATTCGTCTGACGCGGCGGAAACCGACAAGCTTTTGATTTGGAGAGTCTTTGCGTCGCACTCATATAAGAATATGACCTTGTCATAAGAATCTATATCGCAATATTCGCCGAGATATGATGTTTTATCGCCTGTCGGAGCTTCAAGTGTGACAGTGGAAACGCCGCCGGATGTGCGCGCGTCGACAAGCTTTTCGTCGCTGGAAAGGTAAAATATGCTGTCTTTAAAGCCGACCGTATAGCTGTCCTGCTGATTGTCGACATAAAACCTGATTGTAAAGGAATTGTCCTCTGTGTCAAAAATATATGTCCTGTCGCCTGATGTAAACTCGACATAGCCGTCGGAGTCCTCATACAGCGTGGTGTAAACATCGTTGTGAAGGTTTATCGAGCTGAATTCAGAAAACTTCTCAGCTCCGTTTTCGTCGTGATAAATTGTGTTTAACATGACGGTTTTATGCTCTTTGAAAGTCGTGCCGAGGCTGTTTGCCTTTGCGAAGCTTTCGAGCGTAATTACCGCCGCTTGACTGTCTGTTTCGCGTAAGCTGCCGTCGTCGTCCCCGTCTACCGAGCAGGAGCAGAGAAGCGACAGGCAAAGAAGCGCCGGAACAAAAAACTTCAGCGGTTTTATGGCAATCACTCCTTTTGCTCTTATTATCCCCTTATTTGAGCAGATAATTATTTTCTTTCAAAGCTGATATAAAGTCGGAGTTTGTTCTGACAGGAGATTCAAAATAAATTCCTCCCGGCTTCATGCCCCACATTCCGTGGAAGTCGGAGCCGGAGGACTTTAAAAGACTGTATTTGTCGGCCCAAAACATTGCCGCGTCATTGTTTGAGTTGTGGCTTGAGTTGCCGTTGTAAACTTCAATCCCGTCAAGTATTCTGTAGTCGGTGACCGCCATACTAACCCTGAACGGATGCGCCTGAAAAATCAGCAGGTTGTTTTCGTCCGCGATTTTACGGAAATTCTTGAGACCGAGGGAAGTCAAATCACCGCAGCGGCGGAGGAAGTCCTCGCTGATGCCAAAGACAAGATAATCGTTAGGGTCTTTGTCGAAGCAGACCTCGGCGCCAAGCAGCACAGTCATGCCCTTACCGCTCCTTTCGGCGGCTTCCAGCGCCTTGTTGTATCCGTTGATAAAAAAGTCAACCTTTTCATCCCAAGGTCTGTTTTTTAAACGGCCGATTGACCCCTCGTTCATGTGGTCTGTTATGACGATCCCGTCATATCCCGCCGATTCATAGTCGGCTATCACCTTTGCCGCCGGAATCTGTGCGCAGCGGCTGACCTCGGATGTGTGCGCGTGAGTTTCAAACAGAAAGCAAGACATTGTTAATTCCTTTGTTGTGTTTTGTTTGCGTTGCGCCACTTTAAGAGTTCAAAGGCACAGCGCATATTATTATTTTACAACTGAAAGCAATCAAAGTCAAGGACGCGGCACAATCAAAAAACTATCGGCGTGTATATTTGACAAACCATCTGCGGCGCATCGGATGAAATGCCGTCAGCGAACAGTCGATAAACCGTCAGCAAAATGTCGGAGAGACATACGGCGAAGCGTCGGCGGCGAACAGTCGGTAAACTGCCGGTGAAATGTCGGCGGCAAATACGGTGAACATTGTGAAAATTAAAAGTAAAAAGTTGACAAAGGCACCGCTAAAACATATAATATATACGTCAGCGCGTTAAATCATGAAAAAGGAGCGGATCAGACATTTTGTACGATGTAATAGTAATCGGCCGCGGCCCCGCGGGAGTATCATCCGCTATTTACGCGGTTCGCGCGGGGAAGAAAACACTCCTGATAGGCAAGGGAGTTTCCGCTGCGGAAAGCGCGAAAGAAGTTGGGAATTTTTACGGCACGGGCGGCACGGTCAGCGGCGCGGAGCTTCACTCGCGCGCCATAGCGCAGGCCGCTTCGCTCGGCGTGGAGTTTAAGGACGAGGAAGTTAACTCTGTGGAGATGACGGGCAGCTTCACAGTCGACACCGATTCCGGGAGCTATGACTGCAAGGCGGTCGTGCTTGCGGTCGGGCGGCGGCGCGCATCTTCGGGAGTAAAAAACACAGACACCTTTGAGGGCAGGGGAGTAAGCCGCTGCGCCGTTTGCGACGGCTTCTTTTTCAAGAACAAAACTCTCGGCGTTCTCGGCGCCGGCAGCTATGCGGCGCATGAGGCAAAGCAGCTCATGTCCATCACGGACAAAATAACAATTTTTACAAACGGCATGGAGTTCACAGGCGGAGCGCCGCCCTGCGGCATTAACAAACAAAAGGTCAAAAGTGTTTTCGGCGAGGCAAAGCTCGGAGGAGTCGAGCTTGAGAACGGGGAAAAGATTTTGCTTGACGGCCTGTTTATCGCGGTCGGCACTGCCGACGCTCTTGATTTGGCAAAAAAGCTTGGGCTGGCGACAGACGGCGGATATCTGACGGTTGACAAAAACGGGATGACATCCTGCCCCGGAGTTTTTGCCGCGGGAGATTGCGTCGGCGGACTTAATCAGATATCGACGGCAGTCGGCGACGGCGCGCTTGCCGGGCAAAGAGCCGCGGAATATATAAGCAAGACAGCCGAATAGCCTCACCTTTTTCATTTGTTTGATTCGGCGCATGTGAGGACAAAAATTTAATTCGTTATTCGGGGGGGCAAACTTTATGAGCGCGTCGCAAATCATTTTTTTTACACTGCTTGCCGCCGTGGCAGGCTCATACACCTGGGGAATGAGAGGCACAATTCTCGGCGGTGAAAAGGGCGCGATGCTGCCGGGCGCCGCTTTGGGCATGATACTTGCGTTCGCGACGGGTCACACTGCCGTTACGAGCGCTTACTATGTTCTTGCGGCGGCGGGCGCGTCAGCCATGTTTTTCGGCGGCGCGCACACTTACGGTCAAACAATCGGCATGTCTTATGACAGAGAAAACAAAAAACGCCGCCTCAAGGGACGTTTAGGACTCACAATCAAGGGCGCGGCGTGGTTCGGCATATACGGCGGCATCATATCCGTCTGCTTAGGCGCGATGGCGGGGCGTTACAGCATCTTAGAGCTTTGTGTTTTCACAGCGCTGCTGCCTGTTTCAAAATGGCTCGGGTTCTTCATCCTCAACTGGCCGCAAAGGCCGAGCTTGGGGAAGTTCCCGAAGTTTTATTTTTCAGAGGGGCGTTTTGAAATCTGGGGCGGAATGCTTTTTGTAAACCTGATGATTGTCATTTTCGCTGTCGTCAAAAGGGAATGGTTTCCCGTCATCATGACGCTTGCCGGCCTTCTTAGCGGCGGCGCCGGATTTTTTGCCGGCAACTTATTCCAAACGTCTACGCCAAGTGAGGGCATAAACGGCAAGTTTCTGCTCGGCAGGCTTCAAAAAAACGGTTTCGTCAGCAGCTGGAAGTTCATGGAGTTCACCCTCGGGGCGCTCGGCGGGCTCGGCACAACTCTTTGCTTCTGCCTGTGCTTTAAAAAATATGTAGTCTCTTATATCGACGACATACGCATGCTTGACGGGGTGTGGTCCCCGCTTTCAAAAGGCACCCAAGACATTTTGCTTTATGTTTGGCTTGCCGTTGTTGCGCTTTACGCGGTGAGGTTTGTTCTCCCCGCCGCCCGAAAGCCTGTTGTCAACAAAATCATGGCCGAATCGGACGAGTTTTTAATCTGGCCTGTCTATGCATACATACCTTTGCTGCTTGTCTTTTTGGGCGTCGCCCGCGGCGCGAAGGTCACGTCAATTTTCATAATCCTGTGGGTGCTTGCCGAGGAGATAACATTTACGCCGCGCCGCGCCGAAAGATACCGTCACTACAAAGCGCTGTGCCTTATACTTTGCGGCGTGTCGGCGGCTGTTCTTGCTTTTCAGCTCATGTCCGGCGGCACAGTCCCCGCCATGCTCACATGGCTTTTGTACTGCTTGAGCTATGAGGCGGTAGAGGTGTATGAGGTGTTCGAGCCGTCTGGTCTCAAAAAGCTTGCCGCTGAAAAAGGCGGGATGGCAAAAGCTCTGCTGTCAAAGGGCGGCACGCTGACTGTCAGAGCATATTCGGCGCTGTGCATAATTGTTATGATAATAATGGGTGCGCGCATATTTTGACACACAATTGAAAGGACGGGAAATGCAATGAATATCGACCTTTCCAAAAGCAATTACGAATTTCTTTTTAAGGCGGTGCTTGCGCTCGAAACAATGGAGGAGTGCGCGGCGTTCTTTGAGGACCTTTGCACAGTGCAGGAAATGAAAGCGCTTTCGCAGCGGATTGCCGTCGCAAAGATGCTCAAGGACAACCACGTTTACAGCAAGATTGTAAAGGAGACGGGCGCGAGCACGGCAACCATAAGCAGGGTGAACCGCTCACTGCGCTACGGCTGCAACGGATACGACAAGATATTTGAAAGAATAAGCGGCAAATGAGCGGGTATGCTGATTTTTCGGAGTTTTACGACGCGCTGACAAGAAATGTCGGATACAAAGAGCGCGGCGAATATATCCGCGGCCTTCTTGGCAAAAGCGGCATAAACGGTGGTCTGCTGCTTGACCTTGCCTGCGGCACAGGGAGCCTGTCAACAGAGCTTTCGCGGGCGGGATTTGACGTGATAGGCGTCGACGCGAGCGACTCTATGCTTTGCGAGGCTCAAAAAAAGGCGTGGGAAAGCGGACGGGAGATACTTTTTCTTTGCCAAAAGATGCAGGAGCTTGACCTTTACGGCACAGTAAACGCCGCCGTGTGCAACTTGGACGGCATAAACCACCTGACAAAGGAGGCGGACGTGCGCGAGACATTCCGGCGCGTCGCTCTTTTTCTTGAGCCGGGCGGTGTTTTCGTTTTCGATGTCAACACGATATATAAGCACAGCCGCATAATGGCCGACAACGTGTTTGTTTATGATTCCGACGGAGTTTATTGCGTTTGGCAAAACAGCCCGTGCGAAAAGACAGGCACGGTGCAAATCACTCTCGACTTTTTTAAGGAGTCGGGCGGGGTTTACAGCAGAAGCCGCGAAAGCTTTTGCGAAAGGGCATACGATATCGGCAAAATCCGCGAATGGCTGACGGAAGCGGGCTTTGAAAAGATAAATGTTTTTGACGACATGACAATGTCAGACCCGCGCCCGGATTCGCAAAGGGTTGTTTTCACGGCGGCTAAGCAAGACGCGGCGGCGGAAGCCGCGCACAATTTAGATTAGGAAGGTGCGGAACATGCCCGATATCCGGGACGACGGCGACGGATATTCGCTCCTGCTGGAAAAGCTTGAGGAGCGCGCCGAGCCGCGCGAAAATATAGCCGTAATCGACAGGGCTTACAACATCGCCAAATCGGCTCACGCCGGGCAAAGGCGGCTGTCGGGACAGCCATATATAAGCCACCCCATAGCCGTGGCGGACATACTCGCCGGTCTTGGGATGGACTTGCCGTCGTTGGCGGCGGCCATTCTGCATGACACTGTCGAGGACACGTCGGTAACGCTTGAAACCATCAAAGACGAATTCGGCTCCGAAATCGCGGGGCTTGTCGACGGCGTCACAAAGCTCGGCAAGGTTCCCCTCACGACAAAGGAGGAGCAGCAGGCGGAAAACATCCGAAAGATGCTGCTTGCCATGTCGCAGGACATAAGGGTAATCATAATCAAGCTTGCGGACAGGCTCCACAATATGCGCACGCTCACATTCAAGCCTCCTCAAAGGCGCCGCGACATCGCGCTTGAAACACTTGAGATTTACGCGCCGATAGCTCACAGGCTCGGTATACGTTCGCTGAAGGTGGAGCTTGAGGATCTTGCCATAAGCTTCCTTGACCAGGTGGCATACCACGAAATAGAATTAAAGCTCTCCGAGCAAAGCACTTCGCGCAGCGAATTCCTGAGCGATATCAAGGCGCAGATAAGCCGCCGTGTCAAGAGCGAGGTGGCTGACGCGCACATAGACGGGCGCGTAAAGAGCGTTCACGGCATATACAGAAAGATGTATATGCAAAACAGGACCTTTGACGAGATTTACGACATTTACGCCGTGCGCATAATAGTCGATTCAGTCATTGACTGCTATAACTGCCTTGGCGTCATACATGATATGTTTCGTCCCATACCCGGGCGCTTTAAGGACTATATTTCGACGCCGAAGCCGAATATGTACCAGTCGCTCCACACGACAATTATCGGCTCTGCCGGGGTTCCGTTCGAGGTGCAGATAAGGACATGGGAAATGCACCGCACGGCTGAATACGGCATCGCCGCCCACTGGAAATATAAGCTCGGCATCACCAGCGACAAAATGGGCGACCGTCTTGCCTGGATACGCCAGCTGATAGACAGTCAAAAGGACGCCGAAAACCCCGAGGATATTGTCCTCACAATCAAGACTGACCTTGTTCCCGACGAGGTTTATGTCTTTACGCCGAAGGGCGATGTGATAAACCTCCCGAAGGGCTCGACAGTAATAGACTTCGCGTATGCCATCCATTCGGCAGTCGGAAACCGTATGCAGGGCGCAAAGGTGGACGGGAGAATCGTGCCCATTGACTACAAAGTCAAAACAGGAGAGATAGTCGACATCATCATGTCGTCAAATCCCAACAAGGGACCGAGCAGGGACTGGCTCAAAATAGTTTTCACAAGCGAGGCGCGCTCCAAAATCCGCTCATGGTACAAAAAGGAAAGACGCGAGGAAAACATCGTGGAGGGGCGCACGGAAGTCGAGCGGGAGTTTCGCCGCAATTTTATCCGCCTGAACGACGACGCCATGGCGGACTTTCTCAAGAGCATTGCCGAGCGCCTGCGCTTTAACACAATAGACGACTTTTATGCCGCCATCGGATACGGCGGAGTCAGCATTTCCCGCCATATGCCTAAGATCAAGGACGATTATAACAAGCTTCTCAAGTCGTCACGAGACAGCAATATCAACATTGTCCCTGAAAAAAGACGCAGCAAAAGCACAGAAGGAGTTGTAATCGAGGGCATAGACAACTGCCTGATAAAGTTCTCGCGCTGCTGTAACCCCCTGCCGGGAGATGAAATAATAGGCTTCATCACGAGAGGGCACGGCGTCTCCATCCATAAGCGCGACTGCACAAACGTACCTAAGATAATTGAAAATTCGCCCGAGCCCGACCGCTGGCTAAACGCCTTTTGGGACAAAAATGTGCGCGAGGACTTTAAGTCCACTCTGCTTATCACCTGCTTTAACCGCGTCGGCATGATAGCCGACATATCAACGCAGTTCGCCAACATTCGAGTCATGATACACGACATAAACCTGCGCCAGCACAAGGACGGGCGCTGCGCGCTTGCCGTGACAATCACAGTCAACGGCATAGAGCATCTCAAAAACGTCATATCAAAAATCGAAAAGATAAACGGCGTTTTAGGCGTCGAGCGCACAGGCGCATAAGCATAAATAAGTCCCAAAAAAAGTCAAAACAAAAAGGGCATCCTGATTTTAACAGGGTGCCCCGATTTTTGACCTGCTGTCAAGCTTGCCTGCTGTCCTCGACTATTTTGCCGTCGTGGATGCGTATGACTCTTTTTGCCGTGGAGGCAATGTCGTTGTCGTGAGTGATGAGAATCACGGTGCGCCCCTCGTCATTCAGCTCCCTCAAAATGCGCATGACGTCCTCACCGGAGGCGGAGTCAAGGTTTCCCGTGGGCTCGTCCGCAAGTATGATGGGCGGCTTGGCGGCGACAGCCCTTGCTATCGCGACTCTCTGCTGCTGACCGCCCGACATTTGCGTGGGGAGGTGGTGCATACGGTTGTCAAGTCCGACTCTTGTCAAAGCGTCGCGGGAAAGGCGCTCACGCTCATCCTTTTTCATTCCGCGGTAAACAAGCGGCAGCTCGACATTTGCCTGTGCAGTGAGGCTCGAAATCAGATTGAAGCCCTGAAAGATGAAGCCTATCTTTTTGTTGCGTATATCGGACAGCTCGTCGTCGCTTAAAGATGAAACATCCCCTCCGTCAAGGAGGTATTCGCCCTCGGTGCAAACATCAAGCAGCCCTATCATATTCATAAGTGTAGATTTGCCGGAACCGGACTGACCGACAATGGCGGCAAACTCGCCGCTTTCAATAGTGAGTGAAACGCCGTCAAGCGCCCTCACCTCGTTTTCTCCGGGATTATATATTTTTGATATGTTTTTAAAGTCTATGAGAGCAGTCATATACAATCGCCTCTTTCCGAAATCACCTTCAAGTGTATATAAGGAGACAAAAAAAGTCAAGGCGGCAATTGTTAATTTTTATACGGACTGTAAAATATGCAAGCGCGGGCGCACAGGCATTTAAAGGCGGCATAAACAGCAAAAAACGCGTGATTTACATAAAAGTTGATTTTTGCAAGGCTGTAATATATAATTAACGGCAGGGTATAAGCTATAACAGCAACGGTGGGGTATAAGTTATAACAGCAGCGGCAGGATATAAATTGTAAACGGTCGGGAAATTTGAGAAGCGAACCGCACAAACGGTTGGCCTAGGGTGAGGAAAGATGATTGAACTTATAAAGCGTCGTGCGCCGGGCATGGCGGAGATGTTTACAACCGAAAGGATAAACGGTCGGGAAGGAAAAGACATATACGAAATTGAGGCTGACGGCGGCAAGGTGGCGCTGAGGGGCAGCGACAATATCGCAATCGCAATGGCATTTTACCGCTATTTGCGTGACTTTTGCGGCGCGCCTCTGTCACAGGGCACCGCCGGTTTTATGTTTGAAGAAACAAAGGCCGCGCTGCCCGCCGAAAAGATCACATTCTTGATTGAGCAGGAAAAGCGTATGTGTCTGTCATATGAAACATACGCGAACGACGCCTGCCGGTGGGATTGGGAGCGGTGGGAAGCGGAGCTTGACTTTATGGCGATGAACGGTGTCAATATGCCGCTTTGCCTTGTGGGGTATGAGGCGGTGTGGTATTATACCATGCTGAAGCTCAAGATAAACCGCGAGGATTCACTAAGCTTTCTGTCGAGCGTGTGCTATTATCCGCAGCAGCTTGAGGGCAGGCTTGATTCGTTTCTCCCTCTTACAGACACCGATTTTCTAAAGGCAAGAATAGAGCTTGGCAGCAAGATTTTAGCCCGTGCCCGCGAGCTTGGAATGTCGCCTGTCACACAGGGCTTCACGGGACACGTTCCGAAGCTTTTGAAAGGCTATTTCAAGAAGGCGGAAATTACGCCTGTCACACAGTTTTGCAAGTTTTCAAACACATTTCGGCTTTTGCCGTCCGACCCGCTTTTTGAAAAGATAGGGGCGGCTCTTTACGAAAAGCAGAGAGAGCTTTTCGGCGAGTCAGAATATTATATCTGCAATCCGTTCAGTTCCGTGACGCCTTTGGTCAGGGGAGAGGGCTTCCTCAAAAGCTTCGGGAGCGCGCTTTATTCGCTGATCGACAGGCACGCCGACGGGGCTGTGTGGGTGCTTGACGCGTCCTCATACTCAAAGCCGTTAGTGTCGGGAGTGCCGGAGGGGCGCGTCGTCATTGTCGATACCGACGGCACAGCCTGCGAAAGTCACAAGGGCTTCGGCGGACTTGCTTTTGTTTTGGGCACACGCTTCAATAACGGCGGTAGGACGACTCTCCACGGCTCTGTCAAGGCGCTTGCGGACAACCCTTATTCCCGAATAAAAAGCAAGTATAAAAATGTCGTCGGAACGGGAGTTTTCCAGGGGGCAACGGGAGCAAACCCGCTTTACGGCGATTTGGCGTTTCAAATGCTTTCGGAAAGCGGAAAGATTGATGTTGACAGGTGGCTGGGAGGCTACGTCCGCCGACGGTGGGGCAGCGTTGAAAAATGTCTCAAGGACGCCGCGCTTATGCTCTGCTCGTCCTGTTATTCGGAAAACTGCCGCGGAGCGGAGACAGGCTCGATAATAGCGGCGCGTCCGTCGACAGAGCTTGCGCACACCGCCCCGGGCGACACGCTTGAGCTGCGCTATGAAAACAAGGAGCTTTGCGCGGCGCTTGAACTGATGCTTTCCTCAAAGGCGGAGCGCACCGACGGCTTTGTTTTTGATGTGTGCGACATCCTCCGCCAGGTCATGAGCAATTACGCGCGCCGCCTTTACGCCGATGTGATGAAAGGATACACAGACAGAGACGTGCGTCTTTTTGAGACGTCGACAAACGCCTTTTTAAAGCTGCTTGAGGAGCAGGACGGGCTTTTAAACACAATGCCGGAATTCAGGCTTTCGGAATATCTGCGGCGTGCCTCCGACGCGGCGATAAGCAGAGCCGACAGCCAGAATTTTGAGCTGGCGTTTCTTTGCTTTATTACGATGTACGGGCCGTTTGACGAGCCTGAATATTACGATACGGCATGGCGCGAATGGGCGGACCTTGTCGGCGGATACTACTATTGCCGCTGGCGCGCCTTTTTTGAAATGCTTGCCGCAAGCTTTAAAAGAAAGGGCGATGTTTCCACTGTGACGCGAAAGCAAATCAACGGCAGAAACATCACCAGAGGAAACAGCTTTTACAAAAAGCTGGACGCGCAGGAGCGCAAATGGATCACAAAATACAGACCGTCGGATCCGTCCGACGAGGACACGCTCAAGGAGGCGCGCAAGCTTTTAAACAAATATTCAAAGCTTATATCCGGCGATCAAATATAAACAATCCGGCGTTGTTAATTGGCGGCGTTAAATGGCGGCGTTAATTGTTTTGACTGCTTATCGGCTTTCGGACCAACAGGCTTCCGAGAGCCTTTTTGTCAAACGGGATAAGCGGATACAGGTAACGTCTGCCCGAGACTGTTTTTGTCGTCGCGATAATGAAGAATACGGCGGCAAATCCTGCGATAAACCCCCAAAGGTTGAATACGGCTGTCAGGATTATGATGAGCAGGCGTGAAAGCTTAAAGGCATAGCCCATCTCAAAGCTGGGCTGTGTAAAGCTTGCGATAGACACGAACGCCATATAAAGGACTATCTCGGAGACAAGCCACTTTGCGTCGACGGCAAACTGACCCAGCACAAGCGTGCCTATAATGCTGAACGAGCTGCTAAGCGAACTCGGAGTGTTGAGAGATGCTATTTTCAGCGCGTCCACTGTCAGCTCCACCATGAGGAGCTGCACAATGATTGGCACTTCCGTCGGCTCGTCAATCAAGATGAAGGAAAGCCATTCGGGTATATAAGACGGGTTAAGAATCAGCAGGTACCACAGCGGTATCATAAAAAGTGTGAGTGAAAAAACGGCAAAGCGCATCCACCTTAAGAGAGTGCCTATAAGCGGCGGGAAATAAAAGTCGTTTGTGTCCTGCATGAAGTCAAAAAAACCGGTGGGGATTATCATTGCCGCCGGCGAGCAGTCGGTGAATATGACGATAGACCCCTCGGCGACCGACGCGGCGGCGGAGTCGGGGCGCTCCGTATATCGCACCTTCGGAAACGGGTTTAGCGGCTGCCTCGGAACAAGGCACTCAAGCAGGCTTTCATGCCCCATGGAAAGTGTGTTGACATCAATCTTTTTCAGCTTGTCCCGCACAGCGCGCAGCGTTCGCCTGTCCGCCTTGTCCTCAAAGAAGCAAACGGCAGTGTCAAGCTTTGTTCGTTTGCCAAGCCTGAAAAGCTCGATTGTAAGCCTTGTGTCCCTTATTCTGCGCCGAAGCATCGCGGTGTTAAAAACAAGCGTTTCCACAAACCCCTCGTGAGGTCCCATAAGGACGCGGTTGTTTTCCGGCTCCTCAACGGAGCGTGCCGGATACATTCTCAAATCTGCCCGTATCGCCTCCTTGCAGCCCTCGACAATGATTCCCGCGGCGCCTGAAAGGATGAATGTAATAAGCTCGTCCACGTCGTCGGTGACGTCGGTTTCTGTATATGGAATAAATCTGTCGGCAAATTCGCGCGCCGTGTTCACGCCCTCAACCTCGTCGTCGCCGACGGCAAACAAATCGCTTATCAGCTTTACAAGTATCTCGTCTTTTATAAGCCCGTCCACAAAATATATTCTGACATTTCTTGAGGCGGACTTTATATTTCTGGCGACAAGATCGAAGCTTTTGTCAAGCCGCATGGCGTCGTCAAGCATTGCCACCGTTTTATCGTAATCAAAAGATAATTTCATCGCGCCAACCCTTCCTGCGGAAATACGCTTACAGCGGCGGGGGCGTCAGCCGCCTGCCGCTGTAATATTCTTTGCAGTTTGTTCATTGGTATTCACTGTAAAGCTCCGTGATGGCGCTCCATGTCAGCGGGCACACCTCGCCGACGGGAAGAATACCCGAAATTTCCTGCACCGCCTTTACGGCGGCGGCGGTTTTAGGTCCGTATTGACCGTCGGCTTCCACAAGCGGCACTCTGCTGTCGTTTTGCGCGATGACACGCAAAAAGTTTTGAATCTGAGTGACGATAGCGCCCGATGTGCCTGACGTTATGCAAAAACCGGGATAAAGCGGCGGAGAAAAAGTCATGTATCCGCGCGGCAGGGATTCGACGACAGCTTTGTATTCCGTCAACATTTTGTTGCGCGTCTCCCTCCTGACAACTCCGTCGGCAGGCAAGCCGTAATATTCCTGAAACGCCTTTACGGCGGCTTCTGTTTCGGCGTCAAACGTGCCCGTAATTTTTACGCGCGGGAGACTGCTGTTAAAACGTCCGAAAAAGTCAAGATAATACTGCATTATTTCCACGATTATATCTGAATCGCCCCTCTTGTAAACGCCGCTGAAAGCGCGCTCGACTTCCCCCGCAAGCAGACCCTCGCTGTATATTTCCGCCAATCTTTTAACGCTGTTATAAATTTGTTTAAGCTTATACCATGTCGCCTTTCCCACGATGCCGTCGACCTTCAGGTTAAAAATCTGCTGAAAAGCTATTACGGCTTTTTCCGTGGCTCCGTTAAATATCCCCTCGTTTACAGCAACCCTTGGTATGGCGGGGTAATTCATTGATATTCGGTTTAGCTGCCGCTGTATGACGCGAACACCCTCGCCGATAAATCCGAGCCCCAAGGGCACTCCCGGATATGAAGGTATGGTTTCCTCCAAGGAAGCTGTGAGGAGAAAGATTTCCTCCCCGTAGTAGTATCGGAGTATGTCTATATCCGTCATGCCGCGCCGCGCGAGGTTGACGCTGCCCCACTGCGAAAGACCCTGGCACATTGCCGATAATCCGCTGCAATACCGGGCGGCAAGGGGCTGTACATGGTCGTCCCACACAATGTATGTTGTGAAGCTGTTGTCGACAAGAGAATTTATCACGCCGAATATTTCCCTGCCCGGAACAAACATCTGGTCATAAGAGGAGGACGAGGTTATGTCAAAATCATATCCGCGCGCGCGGTAATGTTCCGTGTACACTCTGTTGAGTGTAAAAGACTGTATGGCAAAGATGTTTGCCTTGAGAGCCTCCTCCGGCCATGTGGGATAAAGCTCCGAGCAGGCGACATTCTTAATATACCCCGTGTATGAAACGGTGATATTCGCGGCGGGCGCCGACGGGGCGCCGAGATGAACGGTTATGCTTGCCGGGACAGTCACTGCTGGCGCCGCCATCCTCTCAATCCTCCCCCGCCGGTTAATTTAAGGCAACACCGCACAATGATTGTTGTGCGATTGCGCCGTCAGATTTTTCGTTAGATTATCTAAAAAGCGCAGGCAATACTTTGTGTATTGCCGAGCATTTTTGGGCGATATGACGGAAAAGATGCAAGCAAGCGTGCAA
Source organism: Clostridiales bacterium (assembly GCA_012523185.1). Classification (GTDB taxonomy): domain Bacteria; phylum Bacillota; class Clostridia; order Oscillospirales; family Acutalibacteraceae; genus UBA1425. The sequence continues at coordinate 34 of JAAYIY010000062.1, read as the reverse complement.
CAAAGGCTTCAGCCGCTCATTGCGCGGTGTTGCC
>JAAYIY010000061.1 GCA_012523185.1 Clostridiales bacterium | reverse complement strand
CGACATAGTCGAAAATGCACTTCATTTTGAAGTAGTAAGACCCTAATGTTCCTCTTAAATCTTAAATCATAAATCCCGGCAAGACGCCGGAAAGCACGGAGCCGCGAGAGCAATCTCGCGGCTCCGTTTTCGCACAAATGGGCTTTCAGCTTTTTCCTAAATCTTTCTCAACTCGTGAAGCGCCTCGCCTGAAAGCATCAAGATTGCGGCAAGGTTAGGCAAAGCCATAAGGCAATTCAAGATATCGGCAAGATTCCAAACAGTTTGAAGCCCTGTAACGCTTCCTATAAAAATCGCGGCAATAAAAGCAAGGCGGTAAAAAGGTACGGCGCGCAGCCCGAGAAAATATTCTGTGCTGCGCTCACCGTAATATGACCAGCCTGTCAGCGAAGCGAATGCAAGCAATGAAATGGTGACGGCAAGCAAAAGATTACCGACACCTCCAAGCACCGACGAAAACGCCGCGCCGAAAAGCTCCGCGCCGTCAAGCGACTGTTCGGCTTGCCATGCCCCCGACGTCAAGATAACAAAGGAAGTCACCGTACACATAACTATTGTATCAAGAAAAACTTCAAGAATCCCCCACATTCCCTGTTCGGCAGGGCGATCGACATCTGCCGCGGCGTGTATGATTGCCGAAGTTCCAAGCCCCGCTTCATTTGAAAAAACTCCGCGCGCGACGCCAAAGCGAGCCGCCTTTGAAATGCCGTAACCGACCGCCCCCGCCGCCGCCGACTTAAAACTGAAAGCCTCGCGTAAAATCAGCAAAGCCGTACTCGGGACCTTTTTATAATTGATTGCGATGACGACCAAAGAGGAGACGACAAAGACCACAGAGATAAAGGGAACGACTTTTTCTGAAACAACGGCTATTCGTTTTATGCCGCCTAAGATGACAGCCGCGCTGATAACAGTCAGCACCGCGCCCGTGATATACGGAGGGATAGAATAGCTGCCCGACAATATGGATGCGACAGAATTTGCCTGCGTCATATTACCGATTCCAAACGATGAAAGCATAAGCAGCAGAGCATAAAGCTTAGCCGTTTTTTTCATGCCAAGCCCCTTGTCAATATACATCATCGCTCCGCCTATCCAATCGCCGTTAATGTTTTTTCGGCGATAGATAATGCCGAGAGTGCTTTCCGCGCAGCTTGTCATCATTCCGAGAAACGCGGAAAAGCACATCCAAAACACAGCGCCGGGGCCTCCGGCTCTTATTGCAGTCGCGACGCCGACAATATTACCGGTGCCCATGCAGGCGGCAAGGGCGGCGGTTAAAGCCTGATATTGAGATATTGATTTTGAGTTTCTGCTTTTGCGCGACTCCTTGTTGCGCAAGGCAAAAAAAAGAGTATCATGCAGCCACTTTTTAATATGACGAACCTGAAAAAATCCGCTGCGCACAGTAAAAATAAAGCCGGTGCCCACAAAAAGAGACAGCATCGGCGGACCCCAAAGAAAAGCGTTTGCAACACTGAAAAACTTATCAATCATAAAAAAGCCCTCCCCTTGAATATATGAAAAAGGGGAGGGCTATATGTTGTTTGTAAAAGCGGAGAAAACCTTGCGGCACAAGGGGCGGTGCTTTTGCCGTGCAAAAAGGCGCCGCCATCAACCGTTTAAAATGCCGACAAAATTTGCGCTGAAATTATGCAGGATAAACTTTAAGCGTGATTGACGGCACAAATCTTTTTAAGGGAGAGGGGAGGGCTGTTGAGCCGCTGTTGTTGTCTCGTTGTCAGTGCTTGGGGCGGCTGTGCTCGGCGCGTCTGCCGCTAAGATTTTGAGTGATTTAAGCGGGATAATCGGCGCGTCCGAAGGCATAAACTCCAAAGCTGCTTTGTCGCCCGGGTTGAGTATAACGGCATCGGCGCAGGACGAGGCGGATATCGAGTAAAAACGATCGGCCGCTCCCGATAGTTTTATATAAAATGTCGTGTTGCCGCCGATTACGGCGGAACGAATTTCAGTCACGACACCGTCTAAGACAGTGGGAGAATCGTCTGTCTTGTTTTCGCCGTTGTCGTCGTCGTCAGGAATTTCGATATTATCTCCGACTGAAAGCCCTTCCTTTTCCAGACTTTCGATATAAGCGGCAATACAATTCGGAAGCGTGTCCCCGACAGCTTTGATCTTGTTGTATTGCTTGACATTTATCATGGCATACATCTGAACGATATCGCTCGCGTCCTTTAACGACATAAAATATGTCGGCTCGCCGCCTATATTCAAGAGCAGCGGGAATGTCGCGATATATTCATATTGCTGGACAAGCCCCTCAGCCGAGGTTTTTGCCGTCGTTTCTTTCGCGCCGTTGACACCATAAAAAACTGTCTCTTTTGTCCGCTGATTTACAAGGACAAAACCGGTTATTGACTGGTCGCTGGTGACGGAGGTCACGCCTGTGTAAAGCCATACATCATCATTTATGGCAAGATAATTGTATCCGTCAGTCGTTTCGACACAGCCGGTTTGACCAAGGAGCGAATTCCAAAAGCCCTTTTGATATTTCCCGTAAAAGTTGAATTGCTCAATTATCAAATCGGCATTGTAAATCCTGTCAATCCAGGCAAAGGAATCATCTCCGCTGATGGTGCCGATGTCATAATATGTGCATTTTCCGGTGACAGCGTCAACAAGCACGGCGCCCATGACGTCGCGGCCGCCGAAAAGACCGATTGTTTTGTTGATTCTTGCGCAAATCCAGTAAGGGTTGCCGCTTTCGTCAATCTCAAAGGACGGAGTGCTGAAAATGTAGCCGGGATACTCAAAGCGAATCACGCGCTTTACATGCCTGCCGAAATGATCCGCGAGGGAGTATTTGATGCTGTTTTCGAGCGTTACAAACTCTGTGCTTTCTTTGGACACATTTATAATGATATATCCCGGGAAGCCCTTGTCCTTGTTTGTGAGCCATTTTATGATGTTGGCATATTGCAGCGAAGCCACTCTGACGGGTGCGCCTTGATAATTTATCTGCGGATAACTCGGAAACACCGTGAACTGGGAGACATAGCCCAAGTCGGCAAGATTGCTCAAGGCACGGTTTGCCAAGTTGGCGGAAGCTGATTCGTCAAGCTTTGGAACAGTGTTGAAATCAGGCTCCTCAACCGAAAATGTGCTTTGTGTGTCGACATGCATTATCTGACTGTACTTTTTTGCTCTGAAAAGCTGACTGCCCGCAACATATCCGACCCCTGCGACAACAGCAAGCACAAGCACAAGCACAATCGGAACCTTAGCCTTGCTCTTGACATATGTCATATATTCCGGCTTATGCACGGCTGAAGATAAGACAGCAAGGAAAAAGACAAAAGACAAAATGACAAGACCGATAAAATAATAAAATTCCGCCGCTTTGAGGTTTATGGGCGGGAGCATGAAGTAATAGGCGACAGCTCCGGAAACGACAGATAATAATATAGAAATGATGACTTTCAAGGCCGCCCTTTCCGGTGGTATAATGATGGTCTTTTTGCCTTCGCCGCCTCTGCCTGAAAAATCTACTTTGATAGGATCCATAATAATTTTACTCCTTACAAATACGTAATATAATAATTATAAAGCAAATCACCTGCAAATACAAGTCTTTTCGCGGAAAACAATGGTCGGCAACGGTTTTGGGATGTGAAAAAGTTTATCATATGAAAAACTCCAAACACACCGGATGCTTTGCGCGCATCAATTTTTATAGGGATATTGTTTGCCAAGCTCTATAAAGGCTGAAAGATAAAGCAGCTTGATAAAAAAGTCCCGTCCCGGAGCAAATCAGTCAAGCTTTAAAGTGGTGAAAAGCGGACTGCGGACCGAAACGGAACAAGCGGCAAAACAAAAAAGCTTAGAGGACAATTTGGGCAGGAACTCAAGCCGCGTGTTTCGCCCCTTTTGAATAAAAACAGACAGAAAACAGGAGCGGTAAATACAGCGGCTGAAAACCAAAACACGCAAACACAAAGGCAATAGGAATGTGCCGCCGCGAAACACCGGTTGTAATATATACGGCAGACGCGCCTCGGCAGGGGAGAGGCACGCCGTTAATTCAAATTTGGGGATGAAGGGCGCGGAGCTTATCCGCCAAGCTTGTTCATAACTTTTAAAGGATCAACTGTTTCACCGTTTAAGATAATTTCAAAGTGAAGGTGCGGACCGTCCGCTTTTTCGACGGGTATCTCGCCGAGAGTGCCGATTATCTCGTGCATCTCAACCTTGTGACCCGTCTCAGGCGTGCTTTCGGGAGCAAGACCGCAGTATCTTGCCACTAATCCGTTGCCATGGTCGATTGTGACGACAGTGCCCCACAGCTCGTCGGATTCCACGCCAATAACAGAGCCGTCTTGGATGGCGACGACAGACGAGCCGCGATTGTCGCCAAAATCAATGCCGCTGTGAACTCTCCAATCCTGCATAGTTTTTGAGTAAACCATGTCGCCGTTGCTGTAATCCTTTATTATGGTCGTTCCGAGCGGCATTGCGAATTCGCCTGAATATGGGGACGCACCGCCCGCGGACGCCGATTCCTCGTCGGCCGCGATCCTGTCGTCAGGCACGCCCGATACGGGAACATTTGCCTTCAGCCCGTTATTCGTCGTCACCTCGTCATATATGATGGCGTAATCACGGCCGCTCGTGTTATACCGGTCAATTTCCGTTTCAAAGCCGGCGCTTTCGCTGTCGTCTGAACGAGTATAGTCAAAGCCCGTGTCAATTACACTCCAGATGCCAAGCCCCATTGCGGTGAAACAGAGCGTGAGAGCAAGATAAAAAAGCCTGCTGCCGGTAAACTTTCTTTTTTCATTATTACTCAACATTTCCGCACGTCCCTTTAATATATAGTACTTATATTTTGGACGAGCGGAAGATAGTTTATTCACATTTTTTTCCGAGAAAGCTTAAAAATTATTGACGCGACAGCATAAAAGGCGAGCAAACCGAAAATTATTCCCAAAGTGTCGATAAAAATGTCAAACAGTCTGCAAGCCCTGCCGTCGACAAAGTGCTGGTGTATTTCGTCGCTGACACAGTAAACAAACGACAAAATAAACGGAGGGAGGGCGTTAAGGTTTTTTCTGACTTGATAAAAAGCGTTGTAAGCAAAAAAAGAAAGCAACCCAAATTCAAAAAAGTGGGCGGCTTTGCGAAACACTTCAAGGCTGACATAATTTGAAACAAAACCTAACAATCCGCGCATAAACAAAAGGCTTTGGTCGGCCGATTCATCGCCGACTCTGGAGGAAAAATAAAATATGGCACACATGCAAAGCAGCGTCAAAGCCCATGACAAGGCGACAACCGCAATGCGGGCAGAATCTTTTTTGGCGGGCTGTTTCAGCTTTTTGATTTGACAAATCCTCCTTTTAGCAGGTTTGTGCAAAGCCGCGCGAGTGGAAAACCTTTTGTAAAGCCGAGTTTTCCCGCCGCCGACAAGCGCCGACCGAAGCTAATTCAGCTTGACGGCAGACGCAAAGCAAACTGAATTGCCGTCAGGACTGCCGACGATGCCCGACACGCCTTTTGCGAGCGTGAGAAACTCCGACGACTCATAAAGCGGGTAAAACGCGCCGTTTTGCATCAGAAAAGACTCCGCTATGCGGCAGCCCTCGGCGGTTGACGCCGCCGAACCGGATCGGAAAGCATTTGCGATAATGTCGGCGTATGTTTCGGAAGCATATGAAAAAATGTTTTTGCCCGACTCCGGGGAATATTCGGCAAGACATATCGCGGCCGAAGCTGACGAAACTGTGACGGGCGCCAGCGCTACCTGATATTTGCCGTCCTTTAAGGATTTTTTAAGAGATGAAAGCTCAACAGCGTCCGCCTTTGCCTTGATGGAAATCCCGAAAGACTGCTGCCAATATTGGAGAAGCTTGCGGACAGAATATTCGTTTTCAGGCGTACACATTACTGTAACCGTAACGGAGGACAATCCCAAATCATCTAAGCCCGCCCTCCAATAGTCGGAAGCTTTTTCGTGGTTGTAGGCGACAAAGTCTGCGCTGCCCGCCTTTTCCCTGTAATTTTCGCCGCCAATTCGGCAGCATGACGGCAAAAGCCCTTTTGCACGCACATGATTATCGGCAAGACCAAGCTTAGAAGCCTCAAACGAGCCGCATAAAGCAAGGCGAATATAGCGGTTTGAAAGAACATCGTCGCCGCAATTGAAGCAAAGCCCCCAAACAGTGTTTTGGAACTCGAAAACATTGCACTCGGCCGAGTCTGCCTGAATGGATGCCGCAGTTACTCCGATTGCCGCGTCGTAGACACCATCCGACACCTTTTTTGTGTAAGAGCTTTCGTCGTGGTTAATATAAAGCGTCACGGAGCTTGGGAGGGCTTTGTTTGTCCCTGTATAATCAGCATTTTTTTTCATCAGAAGTGACGAGCCGCTTGTCCACTTGGAAAGGTAAAAGGGGCCGTTGCACAAAGTGAACGACAGCCCCTTTCCGTATTTGCCCTTGCAGGCGTTGAAAAATGTCTCGTTGCAGGGCATGCTGACAGGCTCTGTCAAAAGCGAAAGAAAGTCCGCGCATTTTGACGACAATGTTATAATTAAGGTGTGTGTGTCCGCCGCCGCGACACCTAAGGATGTGGCGGGCAGCTCACCGTTTCTGACTTCCTTTGCGTTTTTAATCGCGTAAAGCGAAGAAGCGCCGGGCGAGGATGTGGACGGCGACAGCGCGCGCCTGAAACCAAAAACAAAGTCCTTGGCTGCAAGCGCGGCGTCAAATGTTTTTTCAAAATCTTCTCCGAGTATGTCGGAAAACTTGCCTGTAAGGTGCCATTTCAGGCCGCTCCGAAGCCTAAAGGTGTATACAAGTCCGTCGGATGAAACATCCATCTTTTCGGCGGCTCCCGGCACAATCGCGCCGTTTTCACCGATTCGGACAAGCCCCTCAAAAAGATTTGCGACAGCCGTCTCCGCCGCCATGCCGGAGCAAACCTGCGGGTCAAGCGTTGACGGCTCGGAGGGTATCGGGTATGAAAATGACATATTAACCCCGTCCGAGCCTCCGCAGGAAGTCAGAATAAACATAAAAGTAAAGACCAAAAGTAAAGATGTGAGTTTAAAGAAAAGCGCTTTCACTGTTTATCTACTCCGCCGCGTTTTGTCGCTGACGGCACCGGCCGCCAAGCTTGTTTTCAGCCGATAATTACCTCGTGCCCCGTCCTTGCCGATTCGTAAACGGCGTCAAGAATCTTCATCAGAACAACGCCGTCCTGCGCCGGGGCAATACAGTTTGTTTTGTTTTTTACGCAGTCTATAAAGTGGCTTATCTCTTGCTCAAACAAACCGTCAAAGCTCAGCTTTGTGCTTTCTTCAAAACTGACGTCGACAAGGTGGTTGTTAAGCTCTGTGTAAATATGAACGTCCGGGTCAAGCTTCGCTCCCGCTTTTGTGCCGAAAAGCTCAATGTCGCCCTTGCTGTGCCCGTTTAAGCTGAAGCTCGCCTCAACGCTTACGACAGAGCCGTCGTCGTATCTTATCATCGCGGCGGCAAGATCCTCCACATCGAAAACATCCTTTTCGGAAACTGAAGCGGCGGAATAGCCTTTGACACTTTTGATATTTGGTCTGTCGAAAAGCTTTTGAAACGCCGCGCCGTATACGGAAACAGGGCTGCGATTACCCGTAAGGTACCGAACGAGGTCAATGACATGCACGCCGAGGTCTATGAGCGGCCCTCCGCCGGAACGTGATTTGTCGCCAAACCAGCCGCCGGGACTTCCGTTTCGCCTGAGATATGTTGCCTTTGAATAATAGATGTCGCCGAAAAAGCCGCTGTCGATATATTCCTTTAACAGCTTGCAGTCGTTGCCGTGGCGGCGCACAAAGCCAATCATCAAAAGCTTGCCCGCCTTGTCGGCCGCTTCCTTCATTTGCACAGCTTCCGCGGCGTTCATTGCCATGGGCTTTTCGCAAAGCACGTGCTTGCCTGCATTTAAAGCCGCAATCGTACACTCGGCATGAGCGCTGTTCCATGTGCAGACACTTACCATGTCTATTTCAGGCAGGCTGTCGAGCATCTCATCTTTGTCGGTAAAAGTCCGCTCAAACGGCACGTTGAATTTGCGCGCCTTATCCTCAACACGCTCCTTGTTAATATCGCAAAGGGCATAAAGCTCGACGTCGGGGCTGAGCCGATAGCCGTTGATGTGGCATTCGCTGATGCCGCCCGTGCCGATTATCGCAACCTTTAATTTGTCCATTGTTTTCCCCCGTTTTAGAAATTAAATGTTTTTGTTAAATAATCCTTAAGGTAATCCAAAGTCCTGCCGAGGTTGTTGAAAATGCCTACCAAGACGCTGATATAGCGCACGATGGTGTCTTTGAATCCGGGCCTTGAATCGGGGTGTCCGCCGTCGTTTGATGTTTTGGAGATAGTAAAGCTTTCAAATTCTTCGCCGCTTTCCAGGGTGTAGGAATGAATCGCAATGGAATCGTCTGTGAAATCAATGATATTATATATTTTTTCTTCGGTAAGATATGATTTGCCGATGTGCTCGCCAAGCGGCGGGGCTTCACCGCCCGTTTCAATCCTGGGTCTGTTTATTGAGCCGGAAACCATATAAATGGTGCCTGCCGGATTATCGACGCTGTCAAGCTCGGCCGTGGGGAGGACAGTTTTGTCGTTGAACATTACGTTCGATATGGTGTAAAAGTGGCTGTGTCCCATAAGCGCCAAGTCAACCTTGAATTCGTCCATAATCGGTGTCAAAAGCATCCTCAGCAAACCGTTTTCCTGCTCCCTTTTCGGAATCCTGCCGCCGTAAAGGTCGTGGTGAAAAACGGCGACGCGCCAATAAACATCAGGATTTTCGGCGACGGCTTTTTTAACAAAATTGCGATGATCCTCGGCGCTCGGATTGTTTGTGTCAAGCATGAGGAACAAAACGTCGCCCATGACAAACCAGTAATCGGAGCCGATATATGAAGATGTGATATAGTTTTTGTACTCGTTCGGCACATGCTTAAAATGCTTGTATGTGGGCGCTTTTCTGTCGTGGTTTCCTATCGTGGTGGCGAACGGAATGCTTCTGAACACGGGCGAAGCGACAAGACCGATGTATTCGCTTACAAGGCCGTATGATGCCTGGTCGCCGCCGGAAAGGACAAGAGCCAGGTCTTCGCGCCTTTCGAGCGCCGCGTTGAGCGTGGTGTCAAGGTTGTATGAGAAGTCGCGTATGGCGTATTCATCCTCGGACGACTCTGTAATATGTATGTCGGTCGTGTAAAAGAGTGAAAAATCTTCGGAACCTGACGAAAGAGTTCGGAAACTGTATATGTCGGAATATACGGAGCCGATGCCGCAGCGATAATAATATTCGGTACCTAATGACAAACCGGACACAGTGACTCTGTTACGTCTGTCAGCGTCGCCGGCCTTAACAAATTCGCCGGGGAATTTTATGGCGCCGCTCATGTCGGGCGACGTGCTTACCTCGACAAAGCATTTTCCGCTGCAAGACGGTGAATACCATGAAAACCCGCGTGACGTCTCGTCGCTTCCGGGCGACATATAAAGCGCTTCGCCCTTTTGCGAATAATCGTCCCAGTATTCATCCCACTGTGGTTTCGCAGCCGATCCGGAAAACACGGAGCAGCTTAAAACAATCGCTGCGCACAGCAGCACGGACAAGGGTTTTCCAACAAACTTCTTAATCATTTTTCAGACCACCTTTTTATTTTGTTGTTTTGCTTAATATATTTTCTGCCTTCAACGGCGCGTGTCCACACGTCGTTGGAAAGGTACCGATTGATTGCTTTCACGGCTTATATGTTTGAATATTCGTTGTGACCGACGGCATTATAGTCAGTCTATTTATCAAGCGATAATAAATAAAATGACTGCCGACAAAACCGACGCCGCCCGGTTATGAGAAGCTTTATAATAATGCAAAGTGTCATTTCCGCGCCAAACGCAAAATGTCAGGAAATCAGAAGATTTGGAGCGTTACCGCCCGAATATCGGCGACGACAAATATCTTTCCCCGGAATCGGGAAAAATCACGACAATCAGCTTATTTCTGTTTTCTTGTTTTTGGGCAAGACTTACAGCGGCGTGAAGGGCGGCCCCCGATGATATCCCGACAAGCAGGCCTTCTTTTTTCGAGATTAGGGCGCACGACTCAAACGCGTCCTCATCGCCGACTGTTATGATATCGTCAATAATCTTTTTGTTCAGCGTCTCCGGCACAAAGCCCGCGCCGATGCCTTGAATCTTGTGCGCTCCTGCCTTTCCGCCCGACAGCACGGGAGACGACGAAGGCTCCACCGCCGCAATCTTTACGCAGGGCTTTTTCATTTTGAGATATTCGCCCGCGCCTGTGATGGTGCCGCCTGTTCCGACTCCGGCGACAAGCATGTCAATCAAGCCGTTTGTCTGCTCGAAGATTTCGACGCCGGTTGATTGAAAATGCGCACGCGGGTTTGCGGGATTTGAAAATTGGTTAAGAATAAAGCTGTTTTCGACAGCGCGAGAAAGCTCCTCCGCCTTGTCGACGGCGCCTTGCATACCGAGCGAGGCGTCAGTCAGGACAATTTCCGCGCCGTGGGCGGCAAGGAGCTTTCGCCTCTCGATGCTCATGCTTTCGGGCATTGTCAAAATGACCCGATATCCTTTTGTCGCGGCGACAGCCGCGATGCCGATGCCTGTGTTGCCGCTTGTCGGCTCGATTATTGTATAGCCCGGCTTGAGGTTGTCGCGCCTTTCCGCGTCGGAAATCATTTCAAACGCAACTCTGTCCTTTACGCTGCCCGCCGGGTTAAAAAACTCAAGCTTTGCCATTATCGCCGCCTGCAAGCTGAATGTTTCTTCGATTTTGGCAAGCCTTAACATGGGCGTGTTGCCTATCAGGTCTTGGAATCTTCCGCAAGTCAGCGCCACAAAACCAACTCTTTCAAACATAATTGACAAGAACAACTATAACACAATTAGGTCAATTTTGCAATACGCGCCCTGTTTTTCTTTCCCTTTTTCCCTTTTTGTTCTTGTCTTTTCTTGTGTGGTGCTGCCTTTCTTTCACTGTGTGCGAAGCTTCAAAGGAAACGGGAAGTGTCAAGAAAAGTGTAAGGCAGGTGAAGAAAAAGGCCAAGGGATGGTGGAAAGCATAAAGAAAGTGGGGGGAGAAAAGGAAATTCAAAAGATTAATATGTTGACTTTAAATACCCTTGCGACTATAATATCTATTGGAATTGCTGAATTGCCGAGACAGCGGCGCACCGCTCCCTTAAAGCGCAGCGGTATCCGCATTTTAACAAAAGCGCGGGATTTAGGCGCTTTTAAAGCTGCGCACGGCAAGATCACAAGCCCTTTTTATTTTGTCAACATGCAGGAGAAAGATGAGGTGGTAGTTGTGGATTCATACCCTGAACCCGGAGGGTGTAACAATTTGAGTAAAAAATTCGGAGCCATGACTGCCGTTCAGTAGTGGCTCTGCCTAAGGAGGGCTGCAAATTGAAAGAAAAGATTCTCGAGTTTGTTGAGCAGGGAAGGTTTGTTGAGGCAAGAGAAGAACTCATTTGCATGAACGTGGTGGATATCGCGCAGTTTTTTGAGGAAACGGACAAGCACAAGCTTTTAGTGATGTTCAGGATATTGCCCAAAGAGATAGCGTCGGGTGTTTTCACACACATGCCGTATGAGCTGCAGCGGTATATTATCGAAACCATCACAGACAGGGAAGCAAAAAACATATTGGATGAGCTGTTCCTTGACGATACGATTGACTTTTTGGAAGAAATGCCGGCAAATGTCGTAAAAAAGGTTCTTAAAAACAGTGACGAAGACACAAGAAAGCTAATCAATCAGTTTTTGAATTATCCCGAAAATTCCGCCGGAAGCATCATGACAATAGAATATGTCGACCTGAAAAGGGAGATGACGGTTAAGCAGGCAATACAGCACATCAAAAAAACGGGCATTGACAAAGAGACGATCGACACCTGCTATGTGATGAACAGCAACAGGATTCTTGAGGGTGTCGTGTCAATCAGAAAGCTGATTTTGAGCGAAGACCAAACACTGATTGAGGACATTATGGAGACGGGCGTTTTATATTTAAACACAAACGACGACCAGGAAGAAATCGCCCAGCTGTTTAAGAAATATGACTACCTTGTCATGCCTGTCGTCGATAACGAGCGCAGGCTTGTCGGCATCGTCACAATTGACGACATTGTAGACGTTATCGACAGGGAAAACACAGAGGACTTTCAAAAGATGGCGGCAATGCAGCCCTCTGAAAAAGAATATTTAAAGACAAACGCGCTGACATTGGCAAAGCACAGGATTCCGTGGCTTTTAGTATTGATGATTTCCGCGACATTTACCGGCGGCATAATAAGGCGGTACGACAACGCGCTGCAATCGGTAATGATTCTTGCGTCTTTCATCCCGATGCTGATGGATACGGGAGGAAATGCAGGCTCTCAGTCCTCCACGCTCATAATAAGAGGTCTGGCGCTTGGTGAAATCAATCTGAAAGACATCATAAAGGTTCTGTGGAAAGAGCTTCAAGTCAGCTGCCTCATCGGGTTAACCTTGTCGTCTGTGAACTTTATAAGGATATATTACATTGAAAAGGTTTCCTTTTTAGTGGCAATGACAGTAAACATCACCTTGTTTTTTACAATCGTTTTGGCGAAGGTCGTGGGCGGTGTGCTGCCGATTATAGCAAAAAAAATGAGGGTGGACCCCGCGATAATGGCAAGCCCTCTGATAACGACGATAGTAGACGCAATGGCGCTGATAATATACTTCTCGACAGCCACATGGCTGCTGAGGATATAGTGCGCGGCTGTGCAAAAGCCGTCTGATTCTGACTGCAAGGGTGGGTTTTTTATAAAGGCGCGGACAAACAGCGAATATATGCCCGGAAACGGCGCGGATGTTTTTTCCGCGCCTGTTATTTCTTGCGGGCTGAAAGGCGCGGCGTCCGGCTTGAGGGTCGAGTGTTACGGCAGTGTGGAGTCGACAAACCTTGAAGCTTGTGAAAGAGCCGCCGCGGGCGAGCCTGAGGGGCTTGTCATCGCGGCTGAAAGTCAGACAAGCGGCAGGGGCAGGGGAGGCAAGCGCTTTTTTTCGCCCGACGGCTCAGGCCTGTATTTCAGCATCCTTTTGCGCCCGGACTGCCGTCTTTCAGATTGCGGTCTTTTGACAGCCGCCGCCGCCGTCGCCGTAACCGAAGCAATCGAGGCGGTGTCCGGCAAGGAGGCAAAAATCAAATGGGTGAACGACATACTGATTGGCGGCAAAAAGGTGTGCGGGATTTTGACCGAGGCGTCAACAGTCGGCGGCGGCACGCGCCTTGATTATGCCGTCGTCGGGATAGGAATAAACGTTTTTGAGCCGGAGGTAGGCTATCCGGCTGAGATTTCCGAAACGGCGTCGTCTGTGTTCAACGGCGCGCGCGGGCAAGGGGAGATTCGCGCCGAGCTTGCCGCCTTTGTTCTTAACAACTTCTTTGAATATTATAAAAATCTTGACAAAAAGGTGTTTTTGACGGCATATAAAGAGCGTTCCGCGGTGATAGGAAAAGAGATAAAAGTCATCGGCGCGTCGGGGAGCCGTGCCGCGCACGCTGTCGATATTGACGGTGCTTGCCGCCTTGTCGTGCGATACGGCGACGGAACGGAGGGCGTCCTTAGCAGCGGGGAGATAAGCGTCAGATTATGATTGGCAAAATGAGCAGAACAAACAAAATAAGCAAAACAGCCAAAATGAGCATTAGGGATTTGTCGCTGTGCGCGCTGTTTGCGGGTCTTATGGCTGTCGGGGCATACATTAAAATTCCCGCGCCGCTTGCTCCGCTGACAATGCAATATTTTTTTGCGGTCACGGCGGGGATGCTGCTCGGCTCGAAACTTGGCGCAATCAGCGTTTTATGCTACATACTGCTCGGATTTTCCGGTCTGCCCGTCTTTGCCGAGGGAGGCGGGATAGCCTATGTTCTTAAACCAAGCTTCGGATACATCATAGGATTTTGCGCCGCGTCATTGGCGGCAGGTAAAATAGTCGCGAAAACAGACGCGCCGTCATTTAAAAGAACCTTTGCGGCGTGCGCCGCGGGGCTGGTGATTGTTTACACCCTCGGAGCCGCTTACCTTTGGGCGGTAAACAAATTTTACATAGGCAAGGATATCGGAGCAAAGGCGCTTTTGGTTTATTGTTTCGCAATTTATATCCCCGGCGACATGGCACAGTGCGCCTTGGCGGGTGCGGCCGCCAAACGGCTTATACCGATATTGAGAAGCGGTTAAAAATTATTTTAAGCGCCCTCCCAAAAGACCTTGACAAATTTTCAGTCATAAAAAAGGCTCCGCGCACAGCAGCGCGGAGCCTTTAGAATTTGAGTGAATTTGCAGGGGAATTACCAATTGAAGTCGTAAAAATGATAGTCCGCAATGACCTTTGCCGCGCCGGAGCCGAGGAAGATCCTGACGTCGATGATGTGGTCAAGCTTGATGCATTCGTTTGTGGCGGGGTTATACTTCAGCGTGGCTGTGCCCTGGAAGGTGCAGTAGGCGTTGTCGGGGTTAAGACCGGGAACCTTTTTGGCATATTCGACAACCTCGCCGATGTCAATAACATCAAACATCCTTCCGTGCCAGCTTGTGACAGACTTCGGGTTGTTGATGTTCATATAAGGATCCTTTTCGCTTGCCAGCGTGATGGTGATGATGAAATTGTCGCCGTCCCGGACACATTTCGCCGCTGTTATTTTGCTCGTGTCAGTGAGGACGCAACCGACCTTCCCGCCCTCCTCGGACGTGGGCAGAGCGAACCATTTGGCGTGCTTGCCCGCTGCGTGTGTGTCGGGTGTCGACTTCTCCTTTGCCTCAAGGAAGTTGCCCGCCACGCCGCTAAGGAGCGAATATGTCAGACTCTTCATGTTGACATTGCTGACGGTTTGCCAGTCGTTGCTGACATATTGCGGCATATCTGTCTTGACCTTGTTGACGACCGCCGTATATGACGCGAGGATTTCTTCCTTGGAAACAGGGAGCTTTATCTCCGCCGGCTCTGTTTCCGTCTCTGTTTCAGACACGCCCTCCGTCACCTCCGGAGCGCCGGTTTCTGTCTCGATATCGGATGATGTTGCTTCGTCGGACAAATCAGTAATAAGCCCGTCGGACAAATCCTCCGGCTCTGTTGTTTGCCCCTGTTCATTTTTGCCGCAGGCCGCAAGGGAAAAAACAAAGATGAGCGCCGAGAGAAAAGCCAGAGTTTTTTTCATTTTTATGCCTCCTGTAAATTTATGTTATTTATGCCGTAAACGCCTTGCGGACTCTTTGCAGCGCGTCGTCAAGCTCCTCGTATGAAGCGACAATAGGCGGCGCGAAGCGAATCGTCCGTTCGTGCGTTTCTTTTGCGAGAACACCGTTATGTATGAGCTTTTTTACATATGGCACCGCGTCGGTGTCAAACTCGACACCAATCAGCAGACCTTTTCCGCGGATGTCGATTATGTGGTGATTGTCGATGGCGCGCAGCTTTTGCATAAAGAATTCACCCTTTTCAAAAGCCTGCTTCGGGTAGTCGTCCCTGACAAGAATCTCCATGGCCTTTAAAGCGACTGCGCAGGAAAGCGGATTGCCGCCAAAGGTCGAGCCGTGCGAACCGGGCTCATATACGCCGAGAATGTCTCTGTTTGCCGTAATCGCCGAAACAGGCATAACACCGCCGCCAAGCGCCTTTCCGAGGACATATATGTCCGGCTCCACGTCCTCGTGCATACACGCGAACATCTTGCCGGTGCGCGCAAAGCCTGTCTGAACCTCGTCCGCAACAAAAAGGATGTTGTTCCTTGAACAAATCTCACGCACTTTTTTGAGGTATCCCTCCGGCGGAACGACAACGCCCGCCTCGCCTTGAATCGGCTCCATGATGAAAGCCACCGTGTTTTTTGTTATCGCGGACTCAAGCTCGTCGCTGTCGCCGTATTTGACCTTGATAAAGCCGGGTGTAAACGGCGCGAATCCGTCCCTGGCGGAGCTGTCCGTGCTCATCGTAACAATAGTTATTGTCCTGCCGTGAAAGTTGTTTTCGCAGACGATTATCTCCTGCTTGCCGTCAGGCACGCCCTTGACAAACGAGCCCCACCGCCGCGCCGTCTTAAGAGCCGTTTCAACCGCCTCGGCGCCTGTGTTCATGGGAAGGGTAAGCTCCTTGCCGGTCAATTCGCAAAGCTTTTCGCAAAAATCGCAAAGAACGGTGTTGTGAAAGGCACGCGACGTCAGCGTGACCTTGTCAAGCTGCTCCTTCGCCGCCGCGACTATCTCGGGATGCCTGTGACCGAAATTCAAAGCAGAGTATGCGCTAAGCATATCAAAATAGGAGTTCCCCTCCGGGTCATAGACCATTACTCCGAGCGCCCGCTCGATGACAACTTCTTTAGGCGCGTAGTTTTGTGCGCTGAACCTGTTTGTTTTTTTAATTACTTCTGCGGAACTTAACAAAAAAAGACATCTCCCATTAAATATTCTGACCAAACAAGTTTAACATAAGTTTTTTGTTTTGTAAAGACGAAAAACAGGGCGGCTTTAAACAGAGGGCTGTTTAAGGGAGTCATACAAAAGCTTTCTGTGGGAGACGCCGCGGCAGTCAAAGAACGAATCCATCCTGTTTTTATACTTGGGATCGGCCTGAAACCCGTTATCAACAATCTTTTCAAGCTCGCCGACAAGCTCGCCGACAGTGTGCGCCATGGCGCCGAACCCTTCCTCAAGCGGAATGTCAAGCGAGGAGTAATTGTGAAGCGCGCCGGAAAGAAAAAGCTCATAGTCAGGCACAAAATAAATCACGGGGCGGCGCAGATAAACAAAATCAAAGACACAAGAGGAAAAGTCGGTGATAAGCAGAGGATAGTCGGCGGCGCAAACACCTGAGGAAACAAAGCTTATGCGGTCGTTTTTGTTTTCAAAAAATCTGTCGTAACACCTGAAAATAGGATGGCTTTTTATGTCGAGGCAAAGGTTGTTTTTCGCAAGAAACGCCGCTAAGCCTTCGGAGCGCAGAAGATTTGAAACAGCCTTGTAAAAGTCGGAGCTTCTGAAAACAAGCTCGTCGGCGGCGCGCGAGCTTTTTATAAAGCCTCCGATATAAGAAGCGCGCCAAGACGGCATATAAAGAAGTCTGCCGAACGGCTCGTGCTTTTCGTCCAAAACCTCTAATTCCGGCATTCCGGACTCTATAAGCTCGTCGTCGCGGTAATGGTAGCTGTTTTTCAGCTTTTCCTTTTCAAAGCGTGAAGAGACAACAATTTTATCCGCCAGACATTTTTCTTTGGCGTAAAGATGCGGCAGGTCGGCGTGCATTACGCCGTGCTGCAAATAAATTATTTCACCGTCGAAAATGTCGCTGTACCTGCGCATCGGCTCTCTGCCGAAAGGACAGACAATGTCGGGGCTGATATAAGAGGCAAAGATTTTTTCGCTCATAAGAAACAAAAGCTTGTGCTTTCGGCTGCCAAAAAATGCCGTGTCCCGCCGCCGCAGACATTTCTTTTTAAGAGCCTTTTTAGCGTTTCCGTCATTTAAAATATAATATCTTTTTACGCCGTCCGTGATTGCCAAGTCGTGCAGAAACTGTAAATAGCCGTTGCCGTACACACCCGCGGCGTCGCTGTAAAGCCAAACTCTTTTTCCGAAAAACCGCTTTTGGGCGGCGCGGTAAGCCCAGGCGCGCAAGTCGTTTCGGAGGATATGCGAATCCTCCTTGCCGCGAAGTGCCGACAGCTCTTTTTTATCCGACTTGACGGCGCTTATCACTCCTTTTGAAGCGTCTGAATGTAAAATATACCCGCCGCACGCCGCCGTTCGTATTTCGCCGTTCACTCTGCAAAACGGACCGAAAAACAGCTCTACCCCTACCTTTCCCCGTCCGTTAAGGCGCACCGCAAAGTCAAAAGTCCCGCCGCCGTCAACAGGTATGCGCAAATCAAAGCACATTGACGGCAGCTGGCCGATTCCGCGCCCCCTCGAAACAAACAGCGGCACGCTTTCGCCGTTGACGAGCAGCTCCTGCACCGCATATTCAGGAACGACAGTGTCAAGGCGGCCTGTCGCAATCAGCTTGCCGCCGCGAACAGTCAGCCTTGAAAAAGATATGTCAGCCTTGTCGGAGCAAAAAACAGGCTCGTTCGCGCAGACGACCGAGTAGCCGGAAGCTCCCGCGAAGACCCTGCATTTTTTATCTTTAAGTGACAAAAAAAACAGCTTTGCGCGCGCGTCGGCATATATAAAATTGCAGATGGTTTTTACAGAAACGGGCTTTAAGCAGCCGCTTAAATATTCAAGGCATTTTTCGTTGTCCTCGTCGGACAGCCCGTGCGCGACAAGCTTGTCGGACGCGGCGCGCCACCACATATTGTAAAGTATAAGCGATTGGACATAAGGGTGGAGCTTTCCGCTTTTTGCGAAAGAATCAGTCAAGCGGCTGAAAAAGCGCATCACCTCATCAAAGCATATGTGCGGGTGGCTTTTGAGCGATGAAGATGAAAAGGGACTTCTGTTGTAGGTATAAACGGCATTTGGCACAAAGCCTATCGCGCGTTTTTTCATGACTTTTTCGGTTATAAAAAGCTGATCCTCGGCGAGGTCAAGTCCCTCGTCAAAAAGCACGGAGCCGTCGTTTTTAACACATACGTTTATGGTTGTTTGAAGAATGTTATAATTTTCAGGCTCGTCAAGGCTGTAAACGGCGCGTTTTTTTAAAATCTCAAACCGCTTATGCGGCGCCCCCACACTACCGCGCTCCGCATAGTTTATTCTGTATGTCACAACATCCGTTTGCGCGCCGTATTCTTCAAAAAAATCGTAAACCTCTTTGAGCGCGTTCATGGATATTGTGTCGTCCGCGTCAAGAAACATGATATATTTTCCGCGCGCTTTGCTGATACCCAAATTACGCGCCGACGATACGCCGCCGTTTTCTTTGTGAAAAAAGATAATGTTTTCATTGTTTTCGGCAAGCGCGCGGCATATGTCGCCGCTCTCGTCAACAGAGCCGTCGTCCACCAGTATAAGCTCGAAGTCTGTCGGCGCCATTGTTTGCGCGAGGATGCTCCCGACGCTTGAGCGAACGGAGTGTCTGTTATTGCAGACAGGCATGACCACCGATATTTTAAGCGGAAAATCCTTTTCCATCTTTTCTCCTCCAATCCGTCGGAATTGTTATCGAAACCATTATTATATATTATTGCCGATTTTGCGGTGTTATTAATCAAAGGAGTTTATTTTGCGGTGTTTTGCCGACTGTTTTAATAAAAAAGCCGCCCGTAAACAAGGCGGCGGCGTGAATGACGGCTTGAGCCTTTTAAAACGGAAAAAAAGAGGCATCGGACGGATTTTCCGTTTACGATGCCTCGGTTTTTCAGTTATGGCGGTGGCTCTGACGGGCAGCCGTCAATCGGCGGCTTCTTCCGTGGGCGCCTCCCAAACAAACTTTTTGTATTCTTTTGTCTCGGTAAAAGTCAAGCTGACAACGGCGTCGCCCCAAACGGCAAGCTCACCGTTAAAAACAACGTCGGAGGTGACGACGACATTTTTGTT
The DNA here is from genome assembly GCA_012523185.1 of Clostridiales bacterium. Taxonomy (GTDB): domain Bacteria; phylum Bacillota; class Clostridia; order Oscillospirales; family Acutalibacteraceae; genus UBA1425. Next base: position 12,427 of record JAAYIY010000061.1, on the reverse strand, counting down.
GTAAGAAATGTTTGTGACCTTGTCGCTGCTCTTTAAAATGCTTATCGTTACGGAACAGCCGGTGTACAGCGCCGAATAGTCGCTGACGGTGACATTGTCGGTATAGTTTTGAAACTGCTCAAGAACAGTCGATTTGTCGATGTCAAGGTCAAACGCCTTTCCAATCGGAGAAAAAGGTCCGGGATTTTCGACGTCCTTAAGCACGACTGTCAATGTGTAATACTCGTCGTCGTCCTCGTTTTGCACGCAAGTCGCCGTAACGATATCGTCAAGTGTCAGCGAACTGACAAGCGGGGAGCCTTTTACGGGGAGGAAGTCGGAAAGGTTTTCTCCGTGTTCGGAGGTTTCAGACTTTTTGCCGAGGACGTCCATATAGCCCTTAGCAAGGGATATGATTGACGCGACTTCGGGAATTTCGCCTTTTGCGCTCACGGCCTTGACATCTTTTATATTCCTTTTGCGCTCTGACGAAACACCGGGGTTTTCCGCCTTAATCGCGTTCATCACTCTGTTGAAATATGCCAAAGTCTCCGCGGGGGTCGCCGGGATTTCAGTCAGCGCGGAAATTGTGGTTTCGGCTTCTGTCGACTCCTCCTCAACGCCGTTAAGAAGATTGCATGAAGCAAAAGCCGACACGGCGACAAGAACGAGAACGAATGATATTACCCTGATAGTTTTTGAATACATCTTGCAAAGACCCCTTTCAAAATATAACACCAATCATATTAGCATAATGCTGATTTTATGTCAATAATTTTCAGCTAACCGCCTGCGCTTGGTTCAAAATGAAATTACGGTGAAATTCACAAAACCTTTTGTTGACCATAAAGAAGCTAAACGACATAATTAGAAGCCGCTGTGTCTCCGCCTTCTCCCGTCCAGTTTGTATGAAAGAATTGACCTCTCGGAGCATCAAGGCGCTCGTATGTGTGGGCGCCGAAATAGTCGCGCTGTGCCTGAAGAAGATTAGCAGGCAGCCTTTCGCAGCGGAAGCCGTCGTAATAGCAAAGCGCCGAAGACATCGCGGGGACGGGTATGCCGTTTGACATTGCGATTGAGCAGACGCGCCTCCAGCCTGCCTGCGCTCTGTCTATGACATCCTTGAAGAACGGATCCAAAAGCAGGTTTGAAAGCTCTGAGTCGCGGTCGAACGCCTCTTTGATTTTGCCGAGGAAAACACTGCGGATTATGCAGCCGCCCCTCCACATAAGAGCTATGCCGCCGTAATTCAAATTCCAGCCGTATGTCTTTGCCGCCGCCCTCATGAGCGTATATCCTTGCGCGTAGGACACGATTTTCGACGCGAAAAGGGCATTCTTTATGTCGTTTATAAAGAGCTTTTTGTCGTCTGAAAACGAGGGAGCGGGACCGGAAAGCAGCTTTGAGGCGGCGACTCTTTCTTCTTTAATCGCGCTTAAGCACCGTGCAAAAACGGCCTCGCCGATGAGCGTCAGCGGCACACCCTCGTCAAGCGCGGCGATGCCTGTCCACTTGCCCGTGCCCTTTTGCCCCGCCGTGTCAAGTATTTTATCTACAATCGGCGCGCCGTCGGTGTCTTTATAAGCAAGTATATCCCTTGTTATTTCAATCAGATAGCTGTCAAGCTCACCCTTGTTCCACTCTTTAAAAACCTCATGCATTTCGTCGGCAGACATTGAAAGCAGGTCGCGCATGATGTGGTATGCCTCACAGATAAGCTGCATATCGCCGTATTCGATGCCGTTATGAACCATTTTAACAAAGTGTCCGGCGCCGTTTTCGCCGACCCAGTCGCAGCATGGCGTGCCGTCCTCAACCGACGCGCATATTGATTGGAATATAGGCTTGACGCTGCTCCACGCGGCTGTTGAACCGCCGGGCATGAGGCTCGGACCCTTGAGAGCGCCCTCCTCTCCTCCCGAAACGCCCGTGCCGACATATAAAAGCCCCTTGCTCTCGACATAGGCCGTGCGGCGCGCAGTGTCGGGGAAATGTGAGTTGCCGCCGTCAATGATTATGTCGCCCTTTTCCAGCAGCGGGATAAGTGAATCTATCATGCCGTCAACCGCGGCGCCTGCCTTTATCATCATCATCACTTTGCGCGGCTTTGCAAGTGAATCGACAAGCTCTTTGAGAGAGTATGTGCCGACTATGTTTTTGCCTTTCGCCCTGCCGCTTATAAAGTTTGTTACTTTGTCCGCCGTCCTGTTATAGACGGAAACAGTAAAACCCTTGCTTTCCATGTTCATAACAAGGTTCTCGCCCATAACGGCAAGCCCGATAAGACCGATGTCTGACTTTTTCATAACAGTGAATTCTCCTTTGGCGGAAACGGCGTTGACCGCTCCGTTATTTTAAGCTTTAGTTTTTTACAGACCACAGACCGAGAGCGGGGTTGCTGATGTAAAATATTTCTTCCCCGTCGTCAAGCGTGTTGAAGCCGTCCGTGAGCTTTGAGGGATCATATCTTTTCACAGCTTCGGAGTATGGCGCGTAGCCAAACGACACGGAGCGCACCTCGTCTCCGGAAAGCTTTTCAGTGCAGTAGGTTATGCTGAACCGACCGTCTGACGAACCGTGTATAAGGTGTGCGCCGACTGAAAGGTTGTTCTGCAAATCGTCGTTTTCGGCGACAAGCTTTAAGACATTTTCACGTCCCACATAACCGTATTTGCGGATAAGCCTGTCGTTCTCGTCGTCCTCGCCGAACTTTCGGACACCCGGCGCAAGAATCACAAGCTCGCCGCCGTCGGCTATCGCCATCCGCGTCCTGTATATCGCCTTGTTACCAAGCCAAGTGCTTTTAAATTCACGCTCGTCAAGATAGACGACGACTTTTTTCAGCGGACTGTCGACATATGTGAGGTTAAGCCTGCGGCTCAAAGCGACAGCCTCCTCAAAAAGAGAGCGCTGATTCCCGATGAACAAACCGTGAATGTATGTGTCGTCACCTTTGTTTGTCGTGACTGTAAGGACATAAATAAGTGGCGTGCCGCCGAGGAACTTTTCCTGCGCGTAATCAAAGACACGGCGAACCGGCGAAAAGTCGCGCCCCATGATGCGCTCCATGCCGTAAAACGCGCCCAGCATATGGGAGCTGTTTATCATATTACTGCCGCCGCATCCGACAAAAATGTTTTTTGAATAATTAGCCATGCCGACGACTTCATGCGGCACGACCTGACCGATGGATATGATGAGGTCATAGCTTTTGTCCGCAATAAGTTTGTTTACCTCAACATCTATATTTGAGTTTACAAGCCCTTCCGAAACATCATTTACAAATTCGGCAGGGACTTCGCCGAGCCGAACGACGTCTGTCCGCCAGTTGTGCGCGATTATCTTTTCAAAGGGGACATCCTTGCCGAAAAAGGCGAGGCATTCGCCGCGTGTCATCGGGTCATGTGTGCCGAGAGCAGGCAAAATGTCGACATTGACGCCCGCCTTTGTGAAAATGTCATAATATTCGGCTGTTATCGTGCCCGCGCCCGAATACATCCTTGTGTAATCCGGCGGAACAAGAAGAACCTTTTTAAGTGACTTGCCCTCAATTGACTTTTCGAGCGCGGCGCGCAGCTCGCCGCGTCCGATGCCCGTTTCGCTTTTTATTATCAACTGTGAATCAATTCCTTTCAGATAAGTTTTACACACGCTTTATAAAAATAATATAAAACACATAAATGTCAGACAAAAAACTTTCCCGTGAGCCACGCGCGAAGCCTGTAATTTTTTGCGACGACAATGAAAAAAGCCATGAGCGCGGCGCAGCACAATACTATTATAACAGACACGCCAACAGAAAACCTGCCGCTGTAATACCTGTTAAAAAGTGCGTCCGCAAAAAGACTGTATAAGCTTATCTCGGCAAGAATAGCCGTGATAATATAAGGCTGGCGACGCTTTTTTTTCGCCGTCCAAAAAAGGAGGAAAAACACGTTGAAATAGAGCATAATTATGAGCGGAACGGCAAGGAAAGCAAACCAGCCCTTTTCGTGGAGAAAAGCATAAAAAAAATATACATAAGCAAGCGTCGCCGCCGCGTCAACTGTCGTGATGAAAAGCCGATGTGGCTTTTTTATCAGAAAAGGAAAGACGAAAAGAATCCACACCAAAGCAGTGCTTGCCGCAAGGTAAATCGCCCACGCTCCTGTCGAAGGAAATAAAATGTTTGTGACAAGACAGACAATATTAGGGATTAACAAAACCATTGAAATTATAAAAGCGGCGTATCTCCTGCGCACCTTGGGCGGAATGACAAGCCGGTCTGAATAAGGCATGACCGCGCTGTCGGGCGGCTCAAATGGATTTATCACGGGAGCGGAGCAGAGGACGCATTTCACAGCGCTTTTGTCAAGCTCAACTCCGCAATTGACACAGTATGACATTGGTTACCTCCAAAAATCAGACTCTTTCGGTGTTAAGCCATGCCAATGGCAGGGGAAACCAGCTTTTGACAATGGCTGTTTTAGGATGATCGAGTTCCGACGTGAAAAACACCGACGGCACAGCGCCGAGCAATGCCCTTGTCGCGGAAAGACCGTGAAAGGTGAAGTCGGGCTTGTCGTCCGCCAACTCAACAGAAACAGACTTGCCGTCAAACACGACGGAATACCGCCCGCTGTTTTCGATGTCAAGCACAAGCCTGCCCTTCTCAAGGGATGTGTATTCGGACTTGTGCTTGAGCAGCGCCCTTATGACCTCGGGCCAGTCGAAAACCTCCCACATTCCGTTGCCGACAATGCTGAAATCAGACGAATAGTCAGCCAGCTTTCTTACATATTTAAGCTGATATTCGGCAAACCTCAAATCAAGAGTGCATTTGTGTGAAGCGGCGTATGACATGAGAACGTCGGAAATGAGCGCGTCGTCGGAAAGGCATATTTCACGCATACAAACATTGCCCTCGCCGCGCGGTGAAACGGCGGCATAGCCTAAAAGCTGTCCGTTGTCGCTGTAAACCGCGACAGGCGCCGCGTTTTCAGACGGAATGACGAGGCGCAGAAAAAAGTCGTCGTAATCATAGTCATAATGGAGCGGCTTTGACGAGTAGATGCTCATAAGCTTGCGCACAAGATCCTTGTCCTCATAGCCGAATGTGGAAAAAGTGTAGCCGCCGCCGTCGTATTCGGGAAGTACGGCCTTGATACATCTGCCGGAAAGGCTTGTGTCGTATGAGCTGCCGGCAATTTCATATCCGAAATGATTATAGCGTGAACGGCTGCCGCCGAGATTTGAAAGGTGAACGCCCTCCGACTTCATCTCCTTGTTAACATGGTTCAGCAGCATTGTCATATAACCCCTGCCGCGAAAACGCGGGTGAGAGGCGACACTGCCGATGCCGTGAACCTTCAGCTTGCGGCCGCCGACGCAAAGCACGCGCGGATATACAAGCACGGAAGCCAACAGCTCGCCGCCGTCCCAAAGGTTGACGAGGTTGTGCATTGATTCGTCCGTCTCTTTATAAATGTTTGGGTACATCGTCTTAAAATCGTGCGGCTCTCCGCCCTTGGAAAAAACAAAGTCAATAAAGTCAATTGTCTTGTGGTATTCAGAGGCGCATCCATGTCTAATTTCAAGCATAAGCTGTTTCCCTTTCAACTAATAGGCAAAAACATTTGCCCGAATTATAAAAATTATACAATACTTTCGCAAAAAAGTAAACACTTTGACTTGACAATTGAATAAAGTATGATAAAATATGAAATTGATTTCCATTTTCAAATTGGGTGATAATAATGGGGTACAACACTGTACAGGGCAAGCGGATAATAAGCTTTCTTAAAGGCTCCGCCGGAGAGCATCTTACGGCGGACGAAATCTTCCGAAGGCTTGCGGACGGCGGCACGGCTGTCGGCAAGGCGACTGTTTACAGATGGCTGGACAAGCTTGTCATGCGCGGTATGGTCAGGCAGTTTTCAGGCGAAAAAAACGAAAGCGCCTGCTACCAATACACAGGCGGCTTAAAATGCGATAACCATTACCACCTGAAATGCTTTGTCTGCGGCAGGCTTCTCCATGTCGACTGCGTATACCTCGACAAAGTCGCCGAGCACATTCTTGATATTCACGGTTTTGTCCTGAACGAAGAAAAAACAACTCTTTACGGCATATGCGCCGACTGCAAAAAATAATATCAGGTGCTTTTATTTTACAAACAGAAAGATAGCTTAGGGGATTTTAAAGATGAAAAAGATGGCGGCGTTCCTGATTTCTTTCGCGATTTTTGTCGGCGTCTTTCAAGGCTGCGCTCCGACGGAGGAAAGGCACCGCGGCGGAAAACTAAAAATAGTCTGCACGCTTTTCGCGCAATATGATTTTACACGGAGTATTGTCGGAAACAGGGCTGACGTGTCCCTCTTGCTTCCGATAGGAGCGGAGAGCCACGCCTATGAGCCGACGCCGTCCGACATCATCTCGCTTAAAAACGCGGACTTGTTTATATATGTGGGCGAGGAAATGGAAACATGGATAAAGCCCATTCTCCCGCAGCTTGACGGCGGCACGGTTGTGCTTGAGCTGTCAAAGGCGCTTGGGCTGAAAATCGAATCCCACAATCATAAGCACGCCGCTGAAACAAACACCGCGGACGAAACAAACGCCGAGGGAGAAGAAATCACCGCGGACGAAAAGACAGCCGAGGGCGAAGAAATCACCGCAGACGGAAAGACCGCCGAGGACAAAGATACCTCCGCGCCGCACGAAACAAAGACAGAAAGCGCCGAATCAGGCACAGATATTTTGAGCGGCGGCGAAAGGCTGTATGACCCTCACATATGGACAAGCCCGATGGTGGCAGTGCGCATGACAGAGGCAATACGCGACGCTTTAATCAAGCTTGACGGCGCGGGCGAGTCGTTTTATTCAGGCAACGCCGACTCTTATATAATCAAGCTTTGGCAGCTTGACGAACGGATAAGAAATGTTGTCGCCGAGGCAAAAAGGACAGAAATTATTTTCGGCGGCAGATTCGCGCTGCGTAATTTCGCGGACGAATACGGTCTAAGTTATCTTGCGGCATTTGACTCATGCACGGAGGAAACGGAGCCGAGCGCCGCCGCTGTCGCAAGGATTATTGACGAGATAAAAAGCAAGCATATTCCGGTCGTTTTTTATGAAGAGCTGATGGAGCCGGCTGTCGCTCAATCGTTGGCAAAAGAAACGGGCGCCAAGCCGCTGCTGTTTCACTCCTGCCACAATCTGTCCGCCGAGGATTTTAAAAACGGCGAGACATACGAGAGCCTCATGCGCCACAATATAGAAAATTTAATCATTGCGCTGAACTGACTTTTTTAAAATAATTAATGTTTTAGGGTGGCGGGCACGATGGATTTTTTAATCAAGATTTTTTCATACGACTTTGCCGTCAGGGCGGTCGTGGTGGGAATGCTTGTTTCTCTTTGCTCCTCACTTCTCGGAGTCAGCCTTGTGCTTAAAAGATATTCAATGATTGGCGACGGCCTTTCTCATGTCGGATTCGGCGCGATGTGTGTCGCGATGGCAATGAACCTTGCCCCGCTGCGCGTCGCTGTCCCGGTCGTAATGGTGTCGGCCTTTTTTCTTCTTCGTTTAAGCGAAAGCGGAAAAGTCAAGGGCGACGCGGCAATAGCGTTGATATCAAGCACGGCGGTGGCGGCGGGTCTTATAGCCGCCTCTGTTTCCGGAGGACTTAAAAACGACGTGTCAGGCTATATGTTCGGCAGCATATTCACAATGCGCGGCGGCGACGTCCCGTTGAGCGTGGGGCTCTCCGTAGCCGTGTTGTCGCTTTACATCATTTTTTACAACAGGATTTTCGCCGTGACTTTTGATGAAAGCTTTGCTCGGGCAATCGGAACACGCGCAGGGCTTTATAACACTCTCATAGCATTTCTTGCAGCAATCACCATCGTTGTCGGAATGAAGATAATGGGCACAATACTCATCTCAAGCCTCATAATATTCCCGCCGCTCAGCGCCATGCGCGTCTGTAAAAGCTTCCGCGCCGTGACAGTGACATCGGCTGTGATATCGGTCGTCTGCTTTTTCTTCGGCATATTGAGTTCCTTTGCTTTTGAAACACCGGCCGGCGCAAGCGTCGTCGCCGTCAACGCGATAGTGTTTTTATTGATGTGTCTTTTGGGTATGATATTAGGAATCAAGCGCTCCGCCGCGGAAAAGGAAAGCACAGCCCGCGGCAAGGATTTTTTAAATTAATTTTTAAAAGCACTTGAAAAATAAAAAGCTTTTGATATAATATATAAGCTGTTCAAACATATACGCGCTCGCGGGTGATATTTTGAAAAAGGTTTTATTAATCGGCGACTCGATTCGCATGAGTTACAATGCGCGTGTGGCGCAGCTCCTTGAGGGCAAAGCGGACGTTTGGGGTCCTGATGAAAATTGCCGTTTCGCTAAATATACGCTGTGGGAAATCGGCGGATGGCTCAACATGGGCGGCGGCGGCAAGCCGGACATCATACATTGGAACAACGGCATATGGGACGTGTTCCGCATAAACGGCAGGGTTGACCCGTTCACAAGCCTTGATGAATATCTCCGCGACATGGATTTGATTTACAATGAAATGGCATTGACCGGCGCCAAGATTATTTTTGCCACGACGACGCCCGTCGGCGCAGGCTTTTCTTCAGCAGACAACAAGCGCATAGACACTTATAACGCCGCGATAACAAGACATATGGACAGCTTAAATGTGCCGGTAAACGATTTAAACAAGCTTGTAAGCACAGACATCGAGGGCTTTCTTTGCGGCGACCTGCTCCATCTTAGCGATAAGGGAGTCGAGGCAGTGTCGTGCCGCGTAGCGGAGTTTATAGAGCGCTGTCTTTAAAACAAAACACAAAACAAGCTGGTGTGGCTCAATGGTAGAGCAGCTCATTCGTAATGAGCAGGTTGTCAGTTCGATTCTGACCACCAGCTCCACAAAACTCTTTGAAACGTAAAGGTTTCAGGGAGTTTTTGCTTTTTTAGTTCTGTAAAAGATTCATTTTACGTCTTTGGAGCGTCTTTATTGCGTGTTTGCAATCAAAACTCATCCGCATAACTGACAACCTGCTCATAACGATGATTTACACATGAAAAACGCTGTTTTGATGACAATTTGACACTAAAACGGGTGAATAGCAACTCACGACTTATGAGCAGGTAGTCAGTTATCACGACAAAAAAAGCCCCATGCAAAGAACGCTTGGCTCAACGCATGGGGCGTGAATATCGTAGCAGATGTTTTAGCTTCGTTAAGCGAACTGACGGTTATGGGTGTCAAGGGGACGGGATGTCAACAACCCCGCCCCCTTGACTTATTATCCTCACCTCATGGCAAGTGTAGCACATTTTTTCTTATGTGAGAAGAGAAACATCCCCGTGGCATCTTACGTAATACCGGCATCAATTAAACCATCTCTCAATGATTCAAAAAATGCGGTTTGCAAAAGAATTACCAGTGAAATCGTTATGAACACAGCCACCAACGTTACCCAAACCAGAATATGACTTTTACGCAAGGTTTTCTTTCGTCTTAAGGCAAGAATTTTGTGTAATCCAAACGCAAACACGAAAAGCGGCAGTCCAAAGGTTGCAATCTGAAACGAACCCCAGGTTAAAATGAACACAAAATTCATAAAAACATCTTGGGAAAGCTCTTCTCCTCCAACACTTATAAGATATAAAGTTCCGGCAAATATACCGGCGTTTAATACCTCAAGAGCCAACGTAATAATTATTGGTTTCACAATAGAGTTTCCATTTTTCTTTGCTTTTATCGTCTTGTGGGTTCCCATAATAAGTAACATGATTGGGAGAATGAAAAGGCTAATGTCAAGCAGCATGAATATAAGGCCAAAAAGCAATGGCAGGATCTCTTCGTTGATATAGTTAAATAATTTCATATAAATATACTCCCTACATTCCATTCGAAATCGTCCATACAATTCCTGCTAGATTAGATAATTCCGACCTGGAATCACCGTCTGTATTAAGTTGTGTTACGTCTGCACTGTTTTCCCAATCATCTATTAGATCACCATAACCGCAATATGTCATTAAATCTTTTACATTGTTGTAAGAGAATTTAACCATTGCGTGAAAATATATTTCGTTCCGTATGTCAGTTTTAGACATGTTCAGGTGCGAGTCAAAATACCCTCCCAATGCCGTGCACACGTCTTTGCTTGTGAGGAGAAGTACGGTATTAAATACAAAACTAAAGTTTCCGCCTTCCGTCTCTCCTTCTTTCATGTCCATGATGGCATCTGCAAAAGTAACCATAAAATCATATACCAAATCATCGTCATCCGATGCATTTCTTGCCACAATCAAGACAACCACTGCTTTTCCCGCATCAACTATTCCATATAATAAAAAAGCAGCAACAAAGACATTGAGGGCAGCTCCAAACATGTGCATGTCTGGAACCGGTCCCATCCCGCTCGGATCAACATACATCACCGGGCTATTTGAGCAATACGCATACATATTAGTCCCGACGAGCGCGTCGCCCGCCATGAACAGGCTGTCCGCACTGATGAATCTGCCGAGCGCCGGCCAGTAGTACCTCGACTGGAGATAGTAAAACTCAAACTCGCTGTCGTAATAATAGCCGCGGTACCTTATCGGGTTGACGTGGGCAATACTGTCAAGGTCGCTGATGTACACCCCGTTCGCGTCGGTTACATTCAGACGTTTGCCCCAGGCATCGTATGTGTATTTTACAATGAGGTCTCCGTCGCTGTCGTAAATGCCGCAGACGTCGCCCTGAAGGTTGCGCATATAGAAATATGTCTCGCCGTCATACTTGACGCCGATCATGTCGCCCATGGCGTCGTAGATGAAGTCAATCGTCGTACCGCCAAAGTCCGTCTGGCTGATAAGCCTGTCGCCGATGTAGGTATAATCCATTATAACATTGCCGTTCATAAGCTTCTGCGTCCGCATGCCGTTCTGGTCGTACTTGTAGGAGACGGTGAGGTTATAAAGATCAAAAACTACCGATGTGAGCTGGTTTCCCTTATCCCAAATGAAGTGCCAGTTGTCGCCGTAGTCCGTCATGTTTCCGACCGCGTCGTAAGTTAAATCCGTTCCGTCATAGTCGGTCATTTGATCTGTCCAGACGGTGTTGTCATACCCGAAAACATAACTCGGACGCATCGCGCCCAGAGTACCCGTTGTATAGTCGTACTTCTCTTTGGTCAACAGATTCCCACCCGCATCATACACGTAAACCATGCTGTCGCCCGATTGCGCGTTGTCTTCGCGGACAAGCTGGTTCAGCCCGTCATACGTATAACTGGCTATGAGCTGTTGGTCCTGCGTAATTGTGGTGATGTTTCCGTTGTCGTCATAGGTGTAATCAAGCGTGCCGTAATCGTCGGTGACTAATCCGTTGCTCACCCTCTCGTAGGTAAGTGAGCTGACGGTTATGGGTATCAAGGGGACGGGATGTCAGTAACCCCGTCCCCTTGATACGTGGAAGTTTGAAAGAGTTTTGCAACAGTCTGCTGTCCCTCTGTGTTCCCTTAAAATTTATAGCTGAACAAATTTCTCGAAGCCGCTTCCATCGAGCCTTATTCTGTAAATAGCACCCGATATCGCATATTTTTCATAATTGTCATCACCATACCCAAAATCATCTTCATCGGGAAGCAAGTACAGATAGTCTCCAATCAAATCAATATCGCAATAATACTCCGCGATCTTCTCAACAATTTTCCAATCGTAGCTGATCTTATATATTATTTTGCCGGTCAGGTCATGTGTGATAAAACAATCGGGCGTGTATTGAATCTGAGTTACTGAAAATTTTGGCGTTCGTGATTCCATATCTCCGCTAAGTAGGTCAATTGTTTCGATTGTTTCTGTATCGCCTTTGCTAAATGCGTAAATCACATCATTATGGATGCTGAAAGAACGCTCCTCCAACCCGGCAGAGACAAGTTCGGATGAACCACCTCCATTTAAATCACAGGATAGCAGTGACCATGCTTTTTTTGTGTCATTATAATTGGTGTATGCAATTTTATTTTTATAAATTTGAAATCTACCTACGTTTTCTTGCAATAGCGTTTCGTTAAAATCTAAATCTGTCTTATATAATTTATCGCCCTCATATGGCTTTATATAAGACGACAACGGTTTAAGATAGTAAAGCATATCGTCATAATATATAACATCGTCCATCGCTTCATAAAAGGTTTTCACTTCTTTTGTATCCAGATTTAAAATTCCAGCTTCTGATTCGTAGCTTCCCTCCGGCATAAATGTCATGAAATACAACTGCTTGCTCGAGTTTAATTTTAAAAGGCGGCATTGCGCCCAAGGGGACTGGAAGGTGTAAACAAGTTCCTCGTCTGAACCGTCCGGTTTGATTCTGAAAATTTTCTGCTCAAAAGAATCGTTATCCTTAAGATAAGTTTTTCTTGTAAAATACAGATAATCCTCTATTTGAATCATT
>JAAYIY010000060.1 GCA_012523185.1 Clostridiales bacterium | reverse complement strand
TTTTTTCTTCGTCTTTGCCTGCGCCAGCTCGTCGCTTATCGCGCTCAGCGTTAGTTGTTTATTCATGTCTTTATTATATCATTTTGTCCAACTTTCCGCTACATCTTTTTTGTGCGGTGTTGCCTTAGATGCAATATTTACAATGTTTTTAAAATAGTTTTACAAAAAAACATAAAGGACAGGTGCGGCGGATGTTTATTATTGAAGCAACATACGATATTGACGAGCTTTTAAGGTACAATTTTCATATACACACGACATTTTCAGGCTGCGCAAAGCCCGACATGATTCTTAAGGATATCGTCGCCGAGGCGGAGCGCTGCGGGCTTGAAATAATCGCGTTGACCGACCATTCAAATCTTGGCGACAATCTGCGTGTTGTGTCTGAAAACACCCCTTTGCTGCGGGAGCAGCTTGCGGCTGTCGAGACAGACGTCAAGGTTTTAATCGGCTCTGAAATTTCCGCTTACGGCGTGGGAAAATATTCCGAAACAAAAGAGTTTTGCGAAACGCTTGATTACCGCCTGTATTCGCAAAACCATTACCACCTGTCATTTTGGGAGCAGCCCGAGGACAAAAGCCCGCGCGGTTATGCCGTGCATATGCTTGCCGTCCTTGAGGAGCTTTTTAAAAGCGGCAGAGCCGATTGTGTGGCACATCCTTTTTCAGGCGGATACATCAGAACTCTTTCGGAGGAAGAAAAGCTGAAGGTGCCCGATTGCATAACAGACAATGAACTTGGCGATATACTTGAAAAAGGTGAAAGGGCGGGATGCGCGTGGGAAATAAACGCGGGCGAATTTTGCTTTTTGAGCAAGTTTTCAAAAAGATACTGGGATATAGGGCGTGAAGTCGGAGTCCACTTTAATTTCGGCACCGACGGTCACACGCTGAAAAATGTTGACACCCGCGGCTTCGCTGGCATTATAAAAGATATAATAAAATAAAAACATCAGCTTAATCAGTCTGTTGTTGACTTGATTGTACAAAACACAGAGCCTATTGCTTGCTTTTGCTGCTTTTGGCTCTGCTTTTTTGTTTTGCGTTATGATATCACATAAAAAGGATAACTTTTAAAAATGGGAATTATAATGCAATTTATGATTTAAAGGGTGTATAAAATGCTGGATTTATTGTTTTTTGACAAAATAACTGTATCTTCCGCAATTACAATATGAACAAGGTATATACAACCTTTGTGACAAACAACACAACATGTATTTTTTGGATTAAAAAAAGCTGAAAAGGTGTTGTGCAAACTATACAAAATCTGACACCTTGGATAGGTAATTTTAAACAGGCATACAAAGTTGGGAAAATAGTGTTGACATTGTCAATTATATATGTTAACTTGCATATTGTGATGTAGGAAACAACTTTTTCGAGGAGTTAATTATGGATTATTTTAGAACGACTTGGTTTATAATGGCGTTGCTCATTGTTGTTGCGCCGGTAGGCATTATTGCAATGTGGCTGTTTAAAATTGATTGGGACAGAGAAGCGAAGGTGGCTTTAAGCGCCATTTTCGGAATGCTCTTTGTTTTCCTTTGTGTCGCAAGTGCTTCAAGGACAAAGCTTGACACCGAGATAAATGCGCAACAGACCGTCGTCGTGACAGAATCGACAACGAAGATCAGGGTTTACAGAGATTATTTCAAGCCCTTGTTAACTGAAACTGACGAAGCGACAATGTCTTAAGCTATAAGCACTGTTGCCAATTTGCATACATCCTGCGAAATGTGTCGGCGCCGTCCGTCTTTTCGCAGGTTTTTTATTTTTAGGCGCGCCGATACAAGCCTTAAAGCGGCAAAAGTTGCGGCTGACACGCTTAGGATTGCCGCACCGCGCCGCAATAAAAGCGGCTGTTGCGACAGACGCGCAAGCAAAACGCACCCACAAGCGTGAGTGCGTAAAAATGCGGCGGCTCGCCGCTGTCTTTGACCGACAAAAAAGATGCCGCATAATCGCGGGTGATAAGAGAAAAAGCCACGCACCAACGATAGTGCGCGACTTGTCCGCGGCGACTCGCCGCTGGTGCGGACGAAGGGATTTGAACCCTTACTCCTAAGAACCGGTTCCTAAAACCGGCGCGTCTGCCAGTTCCGCCACGCCCGCGTTTGACACCTTTTTTTAAAAGATATAAAAATGGAGCGGATGACGAGGCTCGAACTCGCTACCTCCACCTTGGCAAGGTGGCGCTCTACCAGATGAGCTACATCCGCAATCACAAGATAGATTATACCAACAACTTATTTTATTGTCAATATATTTTAATCCGAAAAGCAGGCGAGGCTTGCTTTTTTTATATATTTTCAAATGTATAATTGACATCTTTCTGCGCGTTTGTTAAAATAATGCCAATACATCAGTTTGTGAGTTGATTTTATGCTTTTGTGTATCGACATCGGAAACACCAACATCACGCTCGGCGCGTTTAAAAACCATGAGCTTGTCTTTGTGTCGCGGCTTGCGACGGAAAGTGACAAGACCGACGATCAATGCGCCGTCGAGCTTAACAATATCTTTCGCCTGTACGGTGTTTCACCTTCAAACTTTGACGGCGCGATAATCTGCTCTGTCGTTCCCGAACTTAACAGGTCGGCATTTTCAGCAGTCAAAAAGCTTTGCGGAATTGAGCCTATGCGGCTTTCCGCCGGTGTAAAAACAGGCGTAAACATATTGACCGACAACCCTGCGGAGGTGGGGGCGGACCTTGTCGCGGGAGCGGCGGCGGCAGCGGCTGAATATGCCCTGCCTTGCCTTGTTATCGACCTCGGCACAGCGACAAAGGTCAGTGTGATAGACGAAAACGGCGCTTTTTTGGGCTGCGCAATAGCGCCGGGAGTTAATATTTCGCTTGAGGCGCTTTCCGCGCGAACATCACAGTTGCCGAGAATAAGCTTTAAGGCGCCGTCTGGCGTCATCGGGAAAAACACTGTCGACAGTATGCAGTCAGGCATAATTTTCGGCACAGCCGCCATGATAGACGGCATGTGTGATAAGATTGAGACGGAGCTTTGCCGCGAGGTCAAAACCGTAATCGCGACAGGCGGCCTTGCGGGCGACATTGCGGGATTCTGCCGCAGGGACATAATCGTCAATCGTGAGCTGATTCTTGAGGGGCTGCGGCTCATATATGCCAGAAACAACGCTCAAAAGTCGTCGGCAAAGTAGTCCGCGCAGCGAAACTGCAGCGCCGTATCTTTTTTGGAGCGGCAGCGCAGGTTCTTTATATAAATATTTTTTGCGCCGCATCTTTCTTTGGAGCGGCAGCAAGGGGGAAATCACTTTGTCAAACACACTTACGCATCAAGACTCACTGCGCAATTTAATCCTCAACTCAATTTTCACGGCGCTTATTATCGTGATGACCGTTGTTCCGTATACGGGATACATATCATACGGCGGCGTGATTGAGGTTACGACACTGCACATCATAACAGCTTTGGGGGCCGTGTGCCTCGGCTGGAAAAGCGGGGCGGTTACAGGCGCTGTCTGGGGGCTTACATCACTTTTGCGCGCCTATATTGTTTACCCGGTATACCTCGCCTATGGCTTCGGCAACATTTTTGTGGCAGTTGTTCCGAGAATAATTGTCGGCATTGTCGCCGGCGGATTATTTTCGCTGCTCAGGAAAACAAAGCTGGACACCTTCATCTCATCAGCCGTTTCAGCGGCGGCGGCGACGCTCACGAACACAGTTCTTGTGCTTTCGTCAATGAATATATGGCTGAAGTTTTACGGCAAAGAATATTCAAGCTTTTTCGACACTGTTAAAAGCATTTTCAGCACAATCATTGCCGTAAACGGCCTGATAGAATTGACAGCCGCCGTAATAATAGTCCCCGTAGTTTATAAAGCAATTTCAAAAAGCTTAGAAAGCCACACAACATAAGCCGTCTCATTTTGCGGGCGGAGCTTTTCCGCCCGCCGGTGAACGGCTTTGTCGTTTTGGTTTTTGTTTTAATCACTCAAGATAAAAGACCTGTGTCAGCTTTGGCTGCGCCCCGGTGACAGGGTCCATTTCCATCACCATCACATCTTTCATATATTCGTTCCATCTGCTTACGATCGGGCTTTCCGCTTGTGTTTTAGCGGCGAAATCAACACCTTTTTCACATTCATAATAGCCGAAAAGCTCGTTGCCCGTTATCCATATGGTGTAGTTTCGTATGCCCGCCGATTTTAAAAGAGCTTTAAGCTCGGGCCAGATATTGTCGTGCCTTTTTTTGTATTCGTCAAGCATTCCTTCCTTTACCGTTGCTTTCCAAGCATATCTTTCCATTTTTACACCCCGTTAATATTCAAGATTTTTATAAACCGCTGAAAAGTCGTCAAGAGAAAATTTTTCGGCGCGGATATTTAAGTCAAAACCCACCTTTTCGAGAGCTTCTTCAACCTTGTCTTTTTGCAGCGAAAGCCCGGCGCTGATAGAGTTTGCCGCTGTTTTTCTGCGCTGGCAAAAAGCGGCGCGCACAAGGCGGAAAAACTTCTTTTCGTCGTCGACAAACACAGGAGGCTCGTCCCTTATCGCCAGTTGAATTACAGAGCTGTCCACCTTTGGAGAGGGAACAAACGAGTGTCTTGAAACTCCAAAAAGCTTTTTGGCTGACGCGTAGTAATTAACAGCCACAGTCACGGCACCGGCGCTTCTGCTCCCGACCTCGGCGCAAAGCCTGTCGGCCGCCTCCTTTTGAACCATGACAGTTAAGCTTTTAAGCGGCAGGCGGCTTTCAAGCAGGTGCATTATTATCGGCGACGTGATATAATAGGGCAGATTCGCGCAGACGCAGACATCCATGTCCTCAAACCTTTCGGCTATGAGACTGCACAGATCCGCTTTCATCACGTCCGAGTTGATGATTTCAATGTTTTTAAAATCGGCAAGCGTTTCAGATAAGACGGGCAAAAGGGCTTTGTCCACTTCAAATGAAACAACCTTTTTAAAAAGCTTCGCAAGCTCGCGGGAAAGCACGCCTATTCCGGCGCCGATTTCGATTACACCCTCTCCGCCGCCGCTTTCAAACGCCGCTTGCGCCATGCGCGGACAAACTGAAGGGTTAACGAGAAAATTTTGCCCGAGCGACTTGGAAAATTT
This sequence comes from Clostridiales bacterium, assembly GCA_012523185.1. Classification (GTDB taxonomy): domain Bacteria; phylum Bacillota; class Clostridia; order Oscillospirales; family Acutalibacteraceae; genus UBA1425. The sequence continues at coordinate 36,377 of JAAYIY010000060.1, read as the reverse complement.
AAAATCGTTTTTTGACAGCAGCCTTTTCACAGTCGCCAAATCGGAAAGATCAAGCATTTTTTATGTTCCTTTCAAGCCTATGCCTTAAGGATATCAGAAACCTGTTTAATAATCAACACAATTATGCCCGATTACACGTCAGCCACATCCGCTTTGACACACATCAGTTATATATCCATAAATACACGCCATTTATGTTTGCTCAATTATACCTCAATCATGATTTTCGCTTTTGCTTTCGCTCGTTTCTTGACTTTTTCTTTCGCTTGTTTCTTGGCGTGTGCTTTCGCTGTCTTTGCGAAGAGTTAAGGGTTCTTCCTCTTCCTTTAAATATTTTGAAAGCTCGGCTGTAAACACAATCCCGTCGTCGTTTGCAACAAGGCTGTATCTGCAAATCTCAGTCTCAAAATATGTTGACGTATTCTTTTTTATTTTTTCGTTGTCAGACAAACACAGCGAGCCCGACACGGCGTTCACATCCTCACCATAATCCGCAGTGAGTGCCGCGGCTGCCGCTTTGGATATATTGCAAAACGCCTCCGTCGGTGTTTCACCGCCGAATGTTTCCGTCACGCTTAGCGACGATATTGTTCCGTCTTTTTCCGAATTGAGAGTGAGGAGGATATCACCGCTGTCAGACGTGTGTATAAAACACTCAAATTCTTTGCAGTCGCCAAAATTTATCACTGTCGCTTCCGAAAGATTTATCATATGTTCTCCGCTTATTTTATTAAAGCTTTTTGCAAAAATCCATATGTCGGCCGAGCCGTCGCCGCTGCACGAATACAGCGTGAAAACCATAATCATAATCAGCAGCAAACAACAATTCTTTTTCATTTACACCTAAACCTCCCGTTATTTTGCATAATTTTTCTGTTTTAGTCTTAAACAACGCCTTGTTCATAGCTTGTTCACAATATGTAAACACGGCGGCTTTTTATTGGTGCTTTAATAGTTTAAATATATTAGCGCATACCTATGTTTTATGTCTTTACGAAAGGTGGATTATATATGATGAAAAAGCTGTCTAAAAAGGCAAAAACATCTTTAATAATTTTTCTTGTTTTGTTTTTGGTGATCGGCGCCGGAATTTTATATTATTTATTCAAGTTTGACAAAGGTTCAAAGGTCACGCTCACAAATGTAACTTACGGCAGCATAACACAAAAACTCGAAACCTCCGGGACTGTCGAGTCAGCCAATCGGCAAGCTTTTACTGTTCTTGAGGGGGTAAAGGTCGAAGAAGTGTTTGTAAGGGTCGGCGACAAGGTGGACAAAGGACAGCTGCTTGCGACGTTTGACACCTCCGCGCTGTCTGAAGTGCTAAGGGAGAAGAAAAAGGCGTTTGAATCCGCAAAGGCGGCATACAATAATTTTAAAACGGACGCGTCGGCGGCGACAGGCGAGCTGTCGGTCATCAACAAGGAGATTGCGTCTGTTGAGGCAGAGATGAAAGAGCTTCAGGCGGCGGTTGACAAGCAGAGCGGCAAGGCTTCCGACAGCTCCTCCGAAAACGAGACGGGAAACAAGCTGCGTGAATTTCTCGGGCTTGACGACAGCAATTCTATTTTGGGCGGGATTATAAATCTTTTGGGCGGAAATTCATCGTCGTCTTCGGCAGTGTCAAAAATACTTCAAGGCGGCAGCATCAGCAATTTTGACATTAAGTCACTCGGAGCGGCGCTCGGCAAAAGCGAGGAGGAGCAGCAGCTTATCTCTCTCACACTGGAGCTGGCACAGCTGAAGGCAAAGCAGCTTATACTTCAAACACAGACAAATTCGACACTCGAATCTGTTTACAAGCTTGTATATGAAAGCGCGGAAAAGGCATATAATGACGCCGACAAAACAATCAATGAGCTTAAAGCCGGCTGGTATGCAGAAAACGACGGGATTATAAGAGAAGTAAACATAGCTTCGGAAACTGTATACAAAGGAAAAAGCGACGGGCTTTCGGACAAAATGCCGATAGATGTTTCGGCGCTTTTGGGGATGATAACATCCGGCTCGTCGTCAAACATCACGGAGCTTATCAGCGGCCTTTTTTCCGACACATCCGGAGGAATTGTCGTTGAATATTATCCGTTTGAGGTGTCGTTTATACTCGGCAAATACGACGTTTCAAAGGTTCACATGGATCAGCCCGTGAGGGTCACCTCCGTCAGCGGAAAGGTTTTTGACGGGCAGATTGTATATATCAGTCCTGTCGCGTCCACGGAAAGCTCAATAAACATAAGCTCGCTGCTCGGCTCAAGCGGTTCCTCAAGCGGCGTTCAAATCAGAGTGTCACTGCCGAATCCTGATGAAAGCGTTATCATTGGCTTTGATGTTGATGTCTCGATAGATATTGAAAAATCTGAAAACGCTTTGCTGGTGCCGATGAGCGCGCTGCAATACAGCTCCGACGGCAAAGTTCAAGTCTTTGTCTATGACAAGTCCGACAAGACCTTAAAACAGACTCCTATCGTCACAGGTCTGTTTGACGGCGAAAATTATGAGGTCATTTCAGGACTCGGCAAAAATGATACTATTGTAAAAAGCCCCACGACCACGATGAAGGACGGCGACAAAATATCTGTACGCCTAATTGAAGATGTCTCCGAAAAAGAAAATGACGGATAATTTTCAAAGGGAGGGAAAAAAGTGCATCTGAGTGAAAATATCAGAATCGCGATTTTCAGCATACGCACAAACCTTATGCGGTCCCTTCTGACGATGCTGGGGATAATCATAGGCGTGTCGTCTGTTATTGCCATTATCGCAGTCGGCAACGGCGGCCGCGATTACATAATATCAATGATTGAGGATATGGGCTCCAGCACTGTCAGCATAATGGTCAACACCGGCGCTTCGACAAGCGAATATATAAGCAGAGACGATATCCAGGCAATAAAGCAGCTTGATGAGGTGTCCTATGTGTCGCCGACAGTTTTCGCTATCGGTAGCTGTTCGTCAGAACGCGTCACCGGAATCGCGCTGGGTCTTGCCGGAACGGCTGACTTTAAGCACATTATGAACGTCAACATTTTACACGGGCGGTTTTTCACGAATGAAGAATATATGGCGGGCAGCAGAGTTTGCATCATCCCTTCAATCGGTTCCGAGTCGCTTTTCGGCTATGAAAACTGTGTCGGTGAAACTGTTGATTTTACGCTCAACGGCAAAACAGAAACACTCCGTGTAATCGGTGTCAGCGACATGAGCATGACAGGGGAGTCGGCCGACTTTTCGAGCATGATGACATCCTTTGGCGGCGACCAGGCTTCGGCGGGTTCCGCCGTTATAATGCCCACGACTGTCCTTGACCCGCTCATGGGCAGCGACGGTTACTATGACGCCATCTATATCATGGCCGCGGAGGACAGTATGCTTGAAACAGTCGGCAACATGGTTCAAAATTTGCTTTACGCGCGCCACGGCAATTACGGGAGCGGAGCTTATACTGTCACTAATATGGCGACTTTTATTGATTTGCTCGACTCCGTAATAAAAATTCTGACGACATTTATTGCCGGAGTGAGCGGCATATCACTTGTCGTCGGCGGCATAGGCGTTATGAACATAATGCTCGTGTCAGTGACGGAAAGGACAAGGGAGATAGGAATCCGCAAAGCGCTCGGAGCAAAAACATCAATCATTCTTATTCAATTCCTTACCGAATCGGTTATCCTTTGCCTCATAGGCGGTTTGATAGGGCTTTTTCTCGGAATCGCGGGTGCTGCCGCCGTTTCGGCGTATATGAAAATTCCCATTGAGGTCAAATTTATGACAATAGCCATAGCTGTCGGGTTTTCAAGCGCAATTGGTATCTTTTTCGGAATATACCCGGCAAAACGCGCCGCCGAGATGCTTCCCATTGAAGCTTTGAGGAGAGATTGACAGTTTTGGAGGACAGAAGATGATTGATTACAGCGGACATCTCAAAGAACTGATGGTTAAGGCAGGCTTTCCCGTCGAATCATGGAGTGTGTTCATTGACGCCGACAGGTGTCTTTTTAACAGCAAGATTTTTTCCGAAAAGCTTGACGACATCTTTATTCGTCACAAAGAAAAACGCTTTGAGAACAAAAAAGAGATGCTTGGGGCGCTTTCGGAGCTTTCCGCGCAGGCGGGCATACACGAATATACAATGCATCTTTTGTTTTTTATGTATCTTGCCAAGGATTTGCGCGAGGAATATGAAAAACAAAACATCCCCGTGGAAATTTATCTGGACAGCATGCGCGACCTTGGCGCTAAGCTCATTGAATGCAAGGAAGTCCACGGTGTTTGGGGGAGTTTTGTCGCTTCGTGGTTTACAGGCTTTTTTGAGGTAGACCGTTTTGCTCTCGGCCGCCTGCAATATGAGCCGCGCACATTCGGCAGGGAAACATACGAAAAAAACGGCGTTGTCGTTGATTCGGACGACCTTGTTTACAACATACACATCCCTTCGCTCGGTCCACTGACGATTGACAGCGTTTATGATTCGTTCAGGAGAGCTTATGGCTTTTTTAAGCAAAAGCTTGACAAAGAGCATATCGTTTTTGTCTGCGGCTCATGGCTTTTATATAAAGAGCATTATGACTTTTTGCCGAGTTCTTCAAATATTTTGAAGTTTATGGATTGCTTTGATATAATTGAGTCCCATGACAACGATTTTGGCGACGCGTGGCGGATTTTCGGGAGGTTCGCGGATTTGCCGCCGGAGCAGCTTCCGCACGGCACTTCCCTACAAAAGGCATACCGTGACAGATTACTGGGCGGTCAAAAAACAGGCTCGGGGTTTGGAGTCGCCGTCTTTGACGGTGAGAAAATCATTAACAAGTAAATTGTTTGGGGTGGAGTAAATGCATTGTCTTGTTTGGGTGCCGGCTTATCTTATCGGCGGGATAAATTTCGGCATCATCATTTCAAAGTTTCTGTTCAAGGAGGATGTGCGAAAATCAGGCAGCGGAAACGCAGGCGCCACCAATATGTTAAGGAAGTTCGGCAAGCTCCCCGCGGCGCTTGTTTTTGTCGGCGATATGGCAAAGGGGGCGCTCGTTGTGTTTCTTGCGCGTTGGGTGACGAAGGATGATGAAAGCCTTTATTATGCCGTTCTCGCGGCAGGGTTTTTGACAGTTATAGGTCACATCTTTCCTTTGTATTTCAAATTTAAGGGCGGAAAAGGAGTCGCGACGACTTTGGGCGTTATTCTTGCCGTCGAGCCTCTCGCGGCTGTCATACTCCTCTGCCTTTTCCTTATCATCGCCGCGGCGACAAGGTTCATTTCTCTCGGTTCTCTTGTCAGCGCCGCGCTTCTGCCCGTCGTTTTAGCCGCGTTTTCTTATTTCAGAGGCGGTTCCGTTCTTGAGCGGACAATATTCGGCGCCGCACTTGCCGTGCTGATTATTTTTATGCACAGACAAAATCTTAAGCGGCTTATCAAGGGTACAGAAAGCAAAATAAGTGCGGGAAAGCATTGAATAAAAGCTTGAATATTGATTTTCAGGGGGATTGTGAAAATGGAATACAGATTTTCAAAAAGAATAGAAAATATAAAGCCGAGCGCTATCAGGGAGATTTTTAAATATGCCTCCGATCCGCGTGTTGTTTCCCTTTCCGCGGGAAATCCGTCTCCCGACGCGTTTGAGTCGGAAGCAATAGCAAGCATTTGTAAAAGTATTTTTGAAAGCAGACCTATAGACGCCCTGCAATACAGCGTGACAGAAGGTTACACCCCGCTTCGCGAGCATATGCTTGGCTACATGAAACAGAACCACGCGACAGGCAGGGATTTTGACGACATACTGATTATGTCGGGCGCGCAGCAGATTATGGAAATTTCGGCAAAGATTCTTTGTAATGAGGGCGACTATATCATATGCGAAAACCCAAGCTTTGTCGGCTCACTGAACAGCTTCAGAAGCATTGGCACAAAGTTAAAGGGCGTCGGCATTGAGAATGACGGGATAAACATAAAAGAGCTTGAATCCGCCCTTGACAAGACGCCGAACGTCAGAATTATTTACACAATTCCCAACTTTCAAAACCCGTCCGGAGTTACCATGTCGCTTGAAAAGCGAAAGGCGCTTTATGAGCTTGCACGCAAGCACGATGTGATGATTATTGAAGATAATCCATACGGCGATTTAAGATACAAGGGTGAAAGCATCCAAAATATCAAGTCATTTGACGATGACGGCAGAGTAATTTATGCCGGAACCTTTTCAAAGGTCATTGCCCCCGGTCTTCGTGTCGGCTACACTATCGCGCCGTTTGAGATTGCAAAAAAAATGGTGGTGGCAAAGCAGGGAGAGGATGTTCACAGCAACATCCTCGCCCAAATGATTTGCCATGAGTTTTTGACAAAGTGCGGCTTCGATGAAAAGCTTTTGAGATTAAGGCATTTATATGGAAAAAAGGCGGAATCAGCCGAAAAACTGCTTGACAAATATGTGGTGCCGAGCGGGATAACATACAGCTCTGTCGAAGGCGGTTTATTTATCTGGTGCCGCCTCCCGAAAAATGTCGATATGCTTGAATTTTGCTCTTTGGCTGTCAGGGAGCATGGTGTCGCGATCGTTCCCGGCTCCGCGTTCATGGTTGATGAAAATGACCCTTGCGACTATTTCAGGATTAACTTCACCGCGCCCTCCGACGAAAGGCTTGAGGAGGGCATCAAAAGGCTTGGAGATTTCGCGTTGTCTTACATTCCTTAAACAGGACTTTTCGCGCGTCGGTTATGCAGCTTAAAAGGCTCATAATCGGCGCGTTTTTATTTGTGTACAAAGTGTAAGAAAATTAATAACATTTTATTACAAAAACATTGAAAAGCTATTGATAACCTAAAGTTTTGATGATATAATGTTATTGGTATTTTTATAACATAAAAGGAGGTTTGGGTTTTGGGCTCAAAGAAACCTTTATTAAGGACTGTTTTTTCATTGGTGGTTGCGGCGGTGTTGCTTTGCCAAACATTCAGCCTTGCTTTTACAAGCTTTGCCGCATACAACAACATAACGGGGGATGTGATTGGGAACAAGAATTACACAATCACAAACCCTTACGCCAATGTCAACTGGGACACATGGACAAAATACAAGGCCTGCACTCACTCGCACACACATGTCAGCGACGGCAACGTTGACATAGACCAAATGGTCGAAAAATATTATTCGCTCGGTTATGACTGCCTTGCGCTCACAGACCACGGCACCGTAAACTACGGATGGACCATAAGCAAGGGCAGGCATACTATTTTTGGTTATCAGTTTTTTGTCCACGGCAACCCCTCTCCGCTCACTGCCGCGCGAAACGCCGAAATCACCTCCGGCTACGGTAGGGGCGGCAGGGGGATGATTGATGTCATCCTCGGTATTGAACAAAACGGCGCGTCCACGCAAAAGGTTCACGTCAACAGCTTTTTTGTTGACGCGGGCGACGGCGAGATGGCCATGAGCTCCACTTGGCCGAGCAGTGCGTGCGCAAGGGTGCAAAACGCGACGGCGCCCGACGGCGGCAAAGGCGTAAGCCACATTAACCATGTCGGTGAATGGTCTGGCGGCAGCAGCTCCGCCTCCGCTTACGATGAAACATTCATTAACAACTTCAAACAGCTTTTCCTTGACTACAACACCTGCGTGGGCATGGAGCTTGTCAACACATCCGACGGACGCACAAAAAATGACCGCTATCTTTATGACCAAACATTGATGAAGCTTGCGCCGCTCGGCAGAAATATTTACGGATTTTGCGAAGACGACTCGCATGAATACAGCGACTGCGGACACAACGCTAACTTCTACATTATGCCGTCGAACACATGGCAAAATGTCAGAACATCAATGCAAACCGGAGCCTTTTTCGCCAGCTCTAAAGCTTCAAGGCAGCCGGAGGAGCTTGGCGACGGATTCCGCGGCACAGGCGACTATCCGGACATCAGCAAAATCACTGTGGACGATGACAAAGACCAAATAATCATCAACTGCACAAAGGCAAACAAAATCAAGATGGTCGCAGACGGCAATGTGATTGAAACATACAACATCAGCACAAACGGCGCTGTCGTCACGTTTGACCTCAACGCGTATGAGTCCAAAATTAACAGATATGTGCGCATATACCTTACGGGCCCCGGCGGAATAACATATGTCCAGCCGTTCCTTCTTTCATCCACCGCTTACAACCGCTGCACTCTTAACTTTGTTCTCCCGTCAACCGTCACGACATTTGTTCTCAAGGATGCCTCAAATGCCGTGATGACGCCTATTAACTCCGTTTACTACTATCAGCTTCCCGCCGGCACATACTACTACACCGCCACAAGATTCGGATTTGAGGACGCGGTAAACGTGCCTGTGACGATTTCTGCGTCAGATATCACAAACGGGCGAAAAATTAAAATCGATGTTGTGCTTGAGGAGGACACCTCTGTAAGCTACACATATTTTTATGTGCCCGAAACTATTTATCTGAACCCGTCAAACATGAAATCGTTCCAGTATTATGTCGACAGGGTCAACGAAAACAACGGCGCTCTTAACTCAAACGGGGCAAAGACGACCGGCAACATTTATTTTTACAGAGCCGACGCGACAAATATCACCATATCCGCGGATGTTATTTCGGGCGGCTCTTTAAGCTCAATCAATTTTTCCCCAAACTCCGCGTCGGGCAACACCATCTCCGGCGCTGTCAGCTCGGGGACAATGACGGACGCCTTAGCTTCCGGCTCAAGCGCCGTCATTAAGTGGACGGCAAGCTTTAATGTCGGCAGCGCCGTACTTTACGCATACAACTATACATATGTTTACGCCCCGCTTTACGGGACGTCATCAGCCGCCGCTGCCGGGGGCTATGCGGAAACAACTAAAAACGTATCCGGCTGGGCACATTCGACAATGAGCGTGACCGGCACTGTTTGGCTTGCGGGCATACACTCGGTTTCAGGCGGTTCATACGCATACAAATACGCGCCCTTCGGCGGAACAGCGTTTGAAAACGCCAGCGGAGAGGGGAATATCAGGACGACGGGCGCGGGAATGGAAACTGTAAGCGACAAATCAAGCGGCGGTTCCAAGTCCGTGAGTGTGACCGGCGGCAAAGGCAAGCTGACAGTCGACAAAAGTCGCTACACAAACTTTAAGCAAATACCGCAGCTTTGCATCGGACTTGATGTCAACAATGCGACACAATGCACCGGAAAAAGCGCGGATAGCCAAACAAACTATCTTGATTTCGGTGATAATACGATATATTCGCAGTCAATTGACGCTCTTAACGATTACAGCGGAACAAGGCTGTTCACCTCTGATAACGCAAATTCATCAAAAAGCATCAACGCCGCAATAAACACAAACGTAAGCACGGTATCGATTGTCGGCAGAGTTGTCGGCGCAAAAGAAAGCAGAACCGACTCTGTGACAGGAACAGTCAAATTAGAACTTACTTTTGTCGACAAAACCGCGTTGCGCATAGCTTATAACAACGAGATATTAATGAATAAGCAACGTCTGCTTTTCACAAACACCGCTGCTTTTGATACCTACGATTTGGCGATGAAAAACGCGGCAGTCGTTTTGGGCAATCCAAGGGCGACACAAACAGAAATTAATACGGCCGCTTCGCAAATTGGCAGCACATCCTCGGTCATCACGCCAAGAACGAGCACGGCGACAATTAAGCATGTTTACGCATCCACGGATGTTACATTTTTGACTGAAACAAAAGGATACGAGCTTGGTGATATGATTTCGGTACAGGCTCATGATTTTACCGGATGCGACTATGCAAACAGCTTCAAAAGATTTTCGGAAGTTGCGCAAACGGGTCAAGGGACTGTGTCGTCTGACGAAGTTTTTGCCGACTCTGACAATATGTCGTGGATTTTTTATTACAACGCGCACATATATAATGTAACATACGAGACAGTCGGCGGCACATTTAATCCGCTTGGCGCAAGCATGACGGCTACTTATGGGCTTGAATACACGCTGCCGTCAAGCTCTCCCGTTAAAACCGGCTATACCTTCGTAAACTGGATGCTTGACCATAACGGCAATCATTACAATCCTGGCGATACCTTGCCCTGCGATTTCACACTGGATATTTGCTTTGTCGCGCAATGGAACGCAAAAAATTACACCGTTTCATACAACCTGAACGGCGGCGACCCGGTCAGTTTGATAGGTCACTCGGGCAACACCATCGAATACGAGGGGACATATGCCCTGCCAATCAACATACCGACGCGGACAGGGCACAACTTTGTCGGCTGGAAGCTGAATAATCACAGCACAATCTTTTCGGGTGGAATGTCATTAACATGGCATTACGATGAGAACGGGACTTTTTATGCGCAGTGGAGCCCGATTTCATATAAAATTACTTTTTCCGGCGGGAGCGGAGCAACAGGCTCCGTGGGCAGCATCACGGCTGTTTACGGCGCTTCGTATGTCCTGCCGTCATACGGCGGGTTCAGCAAAACCGGCTCAATCCAAACAGGCTGGCTTATAAACGGCGAAACATACAGTGCGGGGAGCAGTGTTTCAAACCTAACGGCAATTGACAATGATATCGTGCCTGCCGTGGCAATTTGGAATTATTCTACATACACAGTCAGTTTTAACACCAATGTCGCGGGGTTGACATGCAATCCAAAGACAGTCACTTACAACTCTGCTTACGGCACACTGCCTTCGCCCGCAAGGACGGGATATAACTTCTTGGGGTGGTATTATTTCGGCACGCAGATTACATCCTCGTCAATTGTTTCTGCCGCCACAAACCATACACTTTCGGCAAGCTGGTCGGCAAAATCATACACATTAAGCTATACGACAGGCGTCGCGGGTCTGACATATCAAAGCAAAACAATCATATTTGATTCGTCTTACGGCACGCTGCCTTCGCCGACGAGAGCGGGCTACACCTTTGTCGGCTGGTATTTGGGGGACTCCAAAATCACCTCTTCGACTCTTGTGTCCACCGCGTCAAATCACGCGCTGACAGCGCGCTGGTCGGCGCTGACTTACAGTGTTTCATTTAATTCAAACGGCGGATCGTCCGCGGCTTCCAAAAATGTTGTTTTTGGCTCTGCTTACGGCGCGCTGCCCGTGCCGGAGCGAAGCGGTCATTGGTTCACGGGATGGACGCTTGACGGCAACCCTGTCACAAGCGAGACAATCGTCGCCACAAGCAGCAACCACACCTTGACTGCCTCATGGTCGCCATATGTCTATGTAACCGTGTCATTTGATTCTGACGGCGGTTCGCCTTGCGAAAGCGTCAGCGTTCTTTACGGCTCTGTTTACGGCACCCTCCCGGTGCCGACAAAAAGCGGCTATGTTTTTGCCGGTTGGTACAGCGGCGCAACGCGCGTTACAAAAACCACTTCCGTTTTGTTTAACACAAACCATCAGCTAAAGGCGCGCTGGGCGTCAGATACATACACGGTGACTTTTTCAACGGGAGTGTCAGGGCAGACGCTTGACCCTATCGCCGTTGTTTTTGCCGAGCCATACGGCGCGCTTCCCGCCGCGTCCAGAACCGGCTACAAATTTAACGGCTGGAAATACGGCGGCGGATTCATAACATCGGAGAGCATTGTCAATGTTTCTTCCGACCATCAGTTGTCCGCCGACTGGACGCCGAATGCTTACACAGTAACCTTCAATTCTGACGGCGGTTCGCTGTGCGACTCAAAGGCAGTCACATTTGACTCCGCTTACGGCACGCTGCCCTCACCGACTAAAACAGGCTATATATTCTCAGGATGGTATCTTTCCGAAGCTTTGATAACATCCTCCACGACAGTTTCAAGGGCGGCAAACCATACGCTGAAAGCAAGCTGGTCGTCCGAGACTTACACAGTGACATTCAACGCCGCCGGCGGCAGTGCCGCAAGCAGCATCACTGTAAATCACGGTCAGGCATACGGCACACTGCCGACAACAACGCGGACGGGTTACAGCTTCAGAGGCTGGCTGTACGGATCGTCGTTTATCAACTCGACGACAATTGTCACGGCAACATCGGCTCACGAGCTGACCGCTGTATGGAACAGCAATCAATACACAATCTCCTTCAACTCAAACGGCGGCAGCGCCGTTGACAGTATAACTGTTTTCTTTGGCGGAACATACGGCGAAATGCCTGTTCCGACGCTTGTCGGGTCGAACTTTGCGGGATGGTACCTTAATTCCGCCTTGATAACAGAAAGCACAGTTGTGACAAAAGCCCAGGATCACACGCTCACTGCCGCGTGGCAGGCGGCTCAGTCATATATCGTGTCGTTTGACTCAAACGGCGGGACGGCTGTTTCAAATATTACTGTCACAAACGGTTTTCCGTTTGGCTCTCTTAGCACCCCCATAAAAGACGGCTACACTTTCAGCGGCTGGTATATGAACGACAACACAACTCTCATCACTTCCTCAACCATCGCTGACTTGTCGGGCAACATAAAGCTGTATGCTCATTGGGCAGCTAACGCAAACACAATCAGCTTCAACACAAACGGAGGCACGCCGTGTTCGGACATTCTTGTAAACAGCGATTCCGCATACGGCACTCTTCCTGTCACGTCAAAAACCGGCTATGAGTTTTGCGGGTGGTTTTATGACAACGACACAACAATATACGGCGACACAACAATAATGATTAACGCCGCACACACTCTTTTTGCCAAATGGTCGGCGCTGACATACACCGTTTCATTTGATTCGGAAGGCGGCTCGTCACATTCCGACATAACTGTAACTTTCGCAGGCTCTTACGGCGCATTGCCGACGCCTGTCAAAGCAGGCTGTGCCTTCCTCGGTTGGTATTATAACGACAACCTTATCACGCCGTCCTCGACTGTCCAAAAAGCTTCAAACCACACCTTGACAGCCTCTTGGACAACGGCGCAGACTTATGAAGTCTATTTTGACTCCAACGGCGGGGAAGAAGTCGGATATTCAAAAACAGTCGCGTCCGGGGCGACTCTCGGGACACTGCCTGTCCCCATAAGGACGGGATATGATTTCGACAGCTGGACATATCCAAACATCAGTACGCTTGTCAACTCATCGACAATTTTTGACTACGGTGAAGATATCACACTAAGGGCAAGGTGGACAAAAAGCATCTATACAGTCACGCTTGATTCTGACGGCGGTTCGGAGTGCGCGCCGTTCACAGTTCAATACAACATGACTTATATGCTATTGCCGGAGACAAATCCCACAAGGACGGGGTATTCTTTCGATGGCTGGTATCTTAACGGCACACAAATAACAAGCTCCACACTATGCTATCAAACCTCGAATCACACAATCAAAGCTAAATGGACGGTAAACACATACACAGTTTCATTTAACTCGGCTTCAGGCTCGGAAGCGGCTTCAAAATCCGTCACTTACAGCGAGGCTTACGGCACACTTCCGTCAACTTCAAGATACGGTCATGAGTTTTTGGGGTGGTATTTAAACGACACGTTAATCACGCCCGAATCAATCGCCCTCACGGCGAGCAATCATGAGCTTACCGCCCGTTGGAAATCGCTTTATTTTAGCGTGAGCTTTAACACAGGCGTGACAGGCTACAGCCTTGACCCCATTTCTGTCCTGACAGGAGCCGCCTACGGTCAGCTTCCGACGCCAACGCGCACGGGATACACATTTGACTGCTGGTTTTATAACGGCGAATATATTTCTTCAGACACAATTGTCGCCGCTTCTTCCGCGCACACTCTTTCGGCTCTTTGGATCGCTAAAGAATATACAGTGAGCTTTGACACAAAAGTCAGCGGGATTTCATGCGACAGCATTGATGTGATTTACGACTCGTTATACGGAGCTTTACCGTCGCCTGAAAGAAACGGCTACAGCTTTATAGGGTGGTTCCTCGGCATCGACGGCATCAACTCAACAACAATTGTGAAAACCGCCGCGAATCATTCTCTTTCGGCTGTTTGGGCGGCAAACTCATATAATGTCAGCTTCCAAACAGGCGTCGCAGGTCTTTCTTTCAATGATATCGAGGCGACATTTAATCAGGAATACGGCGCACTTCCCGCGCCTGCAAGGGCAGGCTACACATTTGACGGCTGGTACTACCTTGGCGAAAAGGTGCTTGCCGACGATTTGATGCTTGTCGCGTCAGACCACACGCTGTCGGCTTCGTGGTCCGCAAACTTATACACAATCTCTTTTGTGACAAATGCCGACGGTCTTAGCTGCACGCCGGTCAATGTCACATACGGCTCAACATACGCCAATCTGCCGAACCCTGACAGGAAAGGTTATGACTTTGCCGGATGGTACAACGCGTCAAACGCAATCGTCAAGTCAACCGACACTGTCAGCGTTGCGTCAAACCAGACATTCACAGCGCATTGGAGTGCGCATTCATTTAATGTCAGCTTCAGCACCGGTGTTGACGGCTTGATTTTCGACAGCATAGGCGTCATATTTGATTCGCCATATGGCGTTCTTCCGTCACCGTCAAGAACCGGCTACTCTTTTGGCGGGTGGTACAACGACGGGGCAAAAGTCACTTCCGAATCAATCGTTTCCACAGACGGAGCGCACACACTGCACGCCCAATGGAGCGCAAAGCAATATACAGTCAGCTTTAACACAGGCGTTGAGGGCTTGATATGCGATCCGATAAACGTAACTTTCGCCTCACAATATACCGGACTTACGACCCCTGTCCGCACCGGCTATATCTTCGACGGCTGGTACCTTAACAGCGACATCGTTACACCCTCAAGTGTCGTCATGACTGCGGGGAACCACACGTTGACCGCAAAATGGACGGCCGCTGTATATACCGTGTCGTTTACAACGGGTGTCGACGGCCTGTCATGCGACAGCATTCAGGTCACTTTCGGCTTGGAATACGGCTCGTTGCCGACGATTTCAAGGATCGGCTATAGCTTTGACGGCTGGAAGCACGGCACAAGCTTTGTTGCGGCAGGCGATCTCGTCAATGTTCCAAACAACCATTCACTCACTGCCGTATGGTCTGCAAAGGTTCTCACGCTGAGCTTTATCACGGGCGACAGCTCCGTTGTCTGCGAAAACAAGACTGTTTCTTACGACTCCGCTTACGGTCAGCTTCCCGACCCTGAAAGAACAGGCTATATTTTTGACGGCTGGTTTTCAGGTCAGACCCGCATCACATCCGAAACAGTCGTCACGGCGACAATAAACCACACTTTGACGGCTCATTGGAGCGCAAGACAATATACTGTCAGCTTTAAGTCTGACGGGGGCTCCTCGGCGCAGGACATTTCCGTCACATTCGGTCAGCAATACGGCGATTTGCCGAACCCTGTAAAGACAGGTCACATTTTCACAGGCTGGCACTTGGATGAGACAACCATCATAAACGCCTTTTCAACTGTCTCGACTGCTTCTGACCATGAGCTGACAGCAGGGTGGGCGCCTTTGGTATATCAAGTTAGCTTTATTACAGGCACGTCAAGCCTGTCATTTAACAGCATAACCGTCACTTACCATCAAGCCTACGGCGCGCTTCCGTCGCCTGACAGGGCGGGATACATCTTTAACGGCTGGAAATATGGCGGAGACACCATCACTTCCGACATTCAAGTCACAGCCGTCGAGCCTCACTCCCTCACTGCAAGCTGGACTGCTCGTCAATATTCTGTCAGCTTTAATGCTGACGGAGGTTCAAGCGCCTCCGGCATAACATGTACGTTTGACACAAAATACGGGGAGCTTCCCACGACCACACGCCCCGGCTACAACTTCATGGGCTGGTATATTAACAATGCTTTGATTACAAAGGATTCCATCGTTGAGACAGCTCAAAACCACACGCTGAAAGCAGTGTGGGACTGCGCCTCTTACACTGTCAGCTTTAACACGACAGTCAGCGAAATCACATGCGCGGATAAGAGCGTCACATTTAACTCCGCTTACGGCACGCTCCCGTCTCCCGAAAGGACAGGGCACACGCTTGACGGTTGGTTCACAAGCGGAGAGGACAAGATAACGGCGGAAACTGTCGTCACAGCCACCCAAAACCACACTCTCACGGCGAAATGGTCAATAAATAAATACTCGATTTCCTGGGTAATTGACGGTGTGGAAGCCGCGTCCTCCGAATTCGAGTTCGGGGCGACAATCACTTCTCCGCCTATACCTGAAAGAGAGGGATTCATCGCCTATTGGGATTCCAGCGTGCTGCCGACTAAGATGCCGGCATCAAGTCTGACTGTCTGCGCCATATATGACGCCATCGCCTGCGATATATCCCTTTCAACCTCCATCGGCGGCTCTCTGCTCGCGTATGTCGGACAAAATCTTGCTGCTCCGCAGGCGGGAAGTCTCAAAATCAACTACGGCACCACGGTGAGCATTAAACCAATCTGCCAAAAAGGATATGAGCTTAACCAAATATATGTAACACACGCCGACAATACGCGTGAATATCTCAACGGCTTTTATACATTTATCGTATCCGAGCAAACACGATTCACGGCAATATTTGTCGAAAGTGATTCAAGAAACCTTATTTCAGTGTTTGACGGCACAGCAAACGGCAAATGCGCGTTGAGGGTTGACATGTTCTCCGGAGTAACGGCAATAGCCGACAAGCCGGAGGACGGCAAAAAGTTCTCGCATTGGGTGGACGAAAACGGTTCAATCGTAAGCTACAGCGAAGTTTACAGCTTTGTGTCAGCAAGTGATTTAGAGCTTCACGCCGTATATGCCGACTTAGAGGACGCAATAGTCCAAGTCCCGTCCATCATCACCAACAGCGCGTCGCAAAACCATATTACCGTAGTAAACGGAGCTTACAGCCTTTCTTACTCCGGCTCCATACTCATACCTGAAGGTTACGAGATTGTCGAGTTCGGCTTGCTGCTCACAAATCAGGCGGATGGCGTCACGTCCGAAAACTTTATAATCGGCGGCTCCATAAACGGCGTCGGTGTTCAAAAGCTTGTCGGCTCAACGATAACCGAGACAGGACAGATAAAGATGTCTGTCAACAGAGTCGCGCCCGATTCCGTCAGAACCGGAAGATTTTATTTGACATACACTGACGGCGACGGCAACACCTTTACGCTGTACAGCGAATCATGGGCATCGCTCACGACACCTCCTGTTGCTCCGTAAGCTTGTCTCAAAACCTTAAACGAACTGTGACAAACGGCACTGTAGCAAAGCAGGGGATTGTCCGTTAGCTTTGGATTCCGCATCTCACACCGGCGGCGAGACGCCGCTGACAAATCGCTCTTAGTCTTGTGCTAAGGGCGATTCTTTTTATCTGAAAAGGAGGTTCAGCACACACTATAAACACTCGGAAAACAACCGGCAAATTTGAATTATCTTGATGAATTTTTCGGCAAAACATTTCACTCTTGACATATAACTTTTTAATACTACAAAACTCAAGATTACACCTTGACAAAAACACAATAAAGGTATATGATTATATCACTTTAGTGGATAAAAGCTTTAAAGCTTTAAAGCCTTAAAACCTTGTGGGCTTAAAAGGTCTGAAAGGTCTTTAAGTTTTAAAGGTCTGAAAGCCTTTAGGTTTTGAAGCGAAAGTCCGTCAAAGCAAATATTGCTAACGGAGGAATTACAATGAATATTCACGCAAGCGCTCCCGGTGTATGGTTTACAATAGCCGCTTATATCGCGCTCATGGCAGTAATAGGAATAGTCACGGGAAGAAAAGCGAAAAGCGTTGCGGACATCACTGTCGGCGGCAGGAAGGCCGGTGCGTGGCTCTCGGCTTTGTCATACGGCACAGCTTATTTTTCGGCAGTAATGTTTGTCGGCTATGCCGGAGGGACAGGCCTTAAGTATGGGCTTTGGGGTATTTCGGCGGGCATCGGAAATGCGGTTTTCGGCTCTTGGCTTGCTTGGAAAATGCTTGCGAGAAAAACACGAGACGTGTCGCACCGTCTCAAAATCAAAACAATGCCTCAATATTTCTTTTATCGTTACGGGAGCAACAGCATGAAGCTGTTTTCCTGCATCGTAATTTTTATATTTTTGATTCCTTACTCGGCATCCGTTTACAAGGGTCTTGCGTCAGTCGCCGATGTGCTTCTCGGAATAGACGTCACAATATGCCTTGTTATTATTGCCGCGGTGGCGGCTCTGCTTTTGATTCTCGGCGGATATCTTGTGCAGGCAAGGGCGGACTTTGCGCAGGGGATAATCATGATGTTCGGTGTTGCTTTGCTCATTTTCTTTGTCATACGCAGCAACGCGGTCGGCGGATTCAGCGGTATAGCCGAATACGCCAAAACAGAACGCGGGCTTCCGAAGCTTGGGTTTGACGCCGCGCTCGGACTTATCGCCACAGTGCTGATGACATCGTTCGGCACATGGGGGCTTCCTCAAATGATTCAGAAATATTTCGGCATAAAGGACGACGAGCAGGCAAAAAGAGGTATAAAAATTTCCACCTTTTTCGCGCTCCTTGTCGCCGGCGGCGGATATTTTATCGGCTCTCTTTGCCACCGCTTTTTTACGGCGGACAATATGCCTGCTCAGGATTACATAGTGCCGATGATGCTGAAAGAAGTTAGCCTTCCCTCGATTCTTCTCGGAGTTGTTATTGTTCTCCTCCTTGCGGCTTCCGTATCGACGCTTTGCTCCATAACTCTCACGGCAAGCTCCACTGTTTCAATTGATTTTGTCAAGGGCATCAAAAAAGACATGAGCGACAAAAATATCAGGATTTTGACAAAGGTGCTGTGCGTTCTTTTTATCGCGCTGTCATATGTCGTCGCAAACACAGACACGCCGATACTTGACATGATGAGCTATTCATGGGGGATTATTTCAGGCTCGTTCCTTGCTCCTTATGTGCTTGCCCTTTACTATAAAAAACTGACAAAGGGCGGCGCGTGGTGCGCGATTATCGGTGGGTTCTCATTGGCTGTGATTCCGGCGGCGTGCAAGATTGCCACTCTTTTTGGTGTTACAAATGCCAATGTCGTCGATTTGGCGGCGCGCGGACCTGTTTTTGCCTGCGCGGCAATGATTTTTTCGATAATCCTGTGCCTTGTCGGCTCGGCTGTTTTTAAGAATAAAAAGGATGACGAAAATTCTGAATTTTTCTATAACGCTATTGTAGAAAACGAATGAATATGATAAAATAAACTGATTATTTGGTGGTGATTTAATATGTTTTTTCAAAAAGACATCGAAACCATGAGCCGAAAAGAAATGGATGCTTACCAGCTTGAGCGGCTCAGGTGGACTGTCGATTATTGTTACCGTAACGTTCCGTTTTACACAAAGCGCCTTGACGAAGCGGGAGTTACACCGGAAAAAATCAAATCCGTTGAGGATATAAAACATATACCGATAACAACAAAAGAAGACCTGAGGGACAATTATCCTTTCGGGCTTTTCGCACAGCCCTTAAACAAAATCGAACGCATACACGCTTCGTCCGGTACGACGGGTAAGCCGACTGTCGTCGGTTACACGAAAGCGGATATCGACCACTGGGCGGACTGTGTCGCAAGGATTGTGACGGCGGCAGGAGCGACAAGCGACGATGTCGTCCAGATTTCATTCGGATACGGAATGTTCACAGGGGCGTTGGGGCTTCATTACGGACTTGAAAAGATAGGCGCCGCAGTTATTCCTAATTCGAGCGGCAACACAGAAAAGACACTTATGTATATGCGCGATTTCGGCACGACGGCGCTTGTCGCCACGCCGTCCTACGCGCTTTATATGTGTGAGACGGCTAAGGAGCAGCCTTTCCCCATGAGCGATTATAACCTAAAGCTTGGTCTTTTCGGCTCTGAGGGTTGCACTCCGGAAATGCGCTCTGAGATTGAAAAGGGATGGGGGCTTTTTGCCACTGACAATTACGGCATGAGCGAGCTTATGGGTCCCGGTGTTTCTGGCGAATGCAGAGAGCGCGACGGTCTTCACTTTAACGAGGATTATTTTATCCCGGAAATCATAAATTCCGAATCATGCGAACGACTTTCCGAGGGAGAAACAGGCGAGCTGCTTGTCACAACGCTGTGCAAAGAGGGGATTCCGCTTCTGCGTTACCGCACAAGGGATATTACGCGCCTCAATTATGAGCCTTGCAGGTGCGGGCGCACAGGCGTCCGTATGGACAAGGTTAAGGGCAGGAGCGATGACATGCTCAAAATCAGAGGCGTCAACGTTTTCCCGTCGCAGATTGAGAGCGTGATAGTCGGAAACGAGCAAATCGGCGGAAATTACCAGCTTGTCGTAAGACGCGAGGGATTTTATGACGCGCTTGAGGTCAAAGTTGAGCTTGTTGACAGTTCGCTGCTTGAAAGCTACGGAGCGATCGAAAAGCTAAACAAACAGCTTCAGCACGACTTATATACAATATTGGGAATCCGATGCAAGGTCAGCATTCTTGAGCCTAAGACGCTTGAGCGATTTGTCGGCAAGGCACAAAGGATTGTCGACTTGAGAGATTAAAGATAAATAAACGGGAGCAATCATTTTATGAAAAAACTTTTCCTCGGCAACGGCGCGGTGGCAAGGGGTCTTTATGAGGCGGGGTGCCGCGTTGTGTCCAGCTATCCCGGCACACCAAGCACGGAGATTACGGAAATCGCGGCGGAGTACGACGGCATTTACTGCGAGTGGGCGCCCAACGAAAAGGTTGCCATGGAGGTTGCCGTCGGCGCGGCTATTGCCGGCGCAAGGAGTTTTTGCGCCATGAAGCACGTCGGGCTGAACGTTGCGGCGGATCCGCTTTTCACAGCGTCATACACGGGGATAAACGCAGGCATGGTGATAGGTGTCGCCGATGATCCGGGCATGCATTCGTCACAAAACGAACAGGACTCAAGGCATTACGCGAGAGCGGCAAAGCTTCCGATGCTTGAGCCGTCCGATTCAGCCGAATGTCTGGAGTTTACAAAAGCCGCGTTTCATTTGTCCGAAACATTCGACACGCCTGTGATAATTCGCCTCACAACACGAATAGCGCACTCAAGAAGCCTTGCCGAAGAGTCCGAAAGAGTCGAAAAAGACGTGCTGAAATATGAAAAGAACCCGCAAAAATATGTCATGATGCCTGCGATGGCAAAGGTGCGCCACGCCGTTGTTGAAGACAGGCTTTGCAAACTTGCCGACTGGGGCGAAAACACGGCTGTCTCCGACGGTATAAACAGGGCGGAATACAACAGCGAAAAAATCGGTATAATCACATCCGGCATATGCTACCAGTACGCGAAGGAAGCGCTCGGCACAAACGCCTCGTACTTGAAGCTGGGCTGTGTGTACCCGCTGCCGACAGAGCTGATACGCGGCTTTGCGGCGCGCTGTGAAAAGGTATATGTCATAGAAGAGCTTGACGACTTCATAGAAACACACTGCAAAAAGAACGGAATTGAGGTAGTCGGCAAGCAGGTTTTCACAAAGCTGGGCGAATATTCACAGTCAATGATCTCAAGCGTGATTTTGGGCGACGTCAAAAAGACTCTTTCTGTCAAGACTTCCGTCCCGCCGCGTCCTCCGGTGCTTTGTGCCGGATGTCCGCACAGAGGCTTGTTTTACGCTCTTAAAAAGCAAAAGGCTTTTGTAAGCGGCGACATCGGATGCTACACGCTCGGCGCGCTCCAGCCGCTGAGCATGATGGACACCTGCATATGCATGGGAGCGTCTGTTTCCGCTCTCCACGGCAAAAACAAAGCCGACAAGGCAAACGAAAAAAAGAGCGTTGCCGTCATCGGCGACTCGACATTTATTCATTCGGGCATCACAGGACTTATAAACATAGCTTACAACAAAAGCAATTCTGTCGTGATAATACTTGACAATTCAATAACGGGAATGACTGGTCACCAGCAAAACCCGACAACGGGACTCACAATAACAGGCGAGCCCACAGCGGCGGTGAGCCTTGAAAAGCTTGCGTCGGCGGTGGGCATAAAGAGGATAAGGGTGATAGACCCTTACGACCTCTCCGAGACAGAAAACGCCGTCAGGGAGGAGCTTGAGGCGGACGAGCCGTCCGTCATAATTTCACGGCGCCCCTGCGCGCTTCTCAAAAGCGTAAAGCACGCCCCGCCGCTTAAGGTTGACGCCGACAAGTGCAGGGCTTGCGGGATGTGCATGAGGATTGGCTGCCCCGCCATAAGCCTTGACAAAAGCTCCAAGGCTGTTATTGACTTCACACAATGTGTCGGGTGCAATGTCTGCAAACAGCTTTGCAAATTCGGCGCAATAACAGATTAAGAAACGGGGTATAAAAATGCCTGTAAAAAGTATTATGATAGTCGGAGTGGGCGGGCAGGGGACGCTTCTTGCAAGCCGTATACTCGGCGAGGTGCTGACGTCGGAGGGTTTTGACGTGAAGGTCTCCGAGGTTCACGGCATGAGCCAAAGAGGTGGTTCTGTCGTCACCTACGTCAAATACGGCGCAAAGGTTTTTTCGCCGATAATCGACAGGGGAGAGGCGGACATCATACTTGCCTTTGAGCAGCTTGAGGCAGCGCGCTGGATTTCATACCTTAAGCCGAACGGCAAGCTTATCCTCAACACGCAGAAAATAGCTCCGATGAGTGTCGTGACAGGCGGCGCCGGTTATCCCGACGGAATCATAGCCGACCTTGAGGATTCGGGCGCGGACGTGACATCCCTGGACGCTTTGGAGCTTGCCGTGGCGGCCGGCTCCGCAAAGGCTGTAAATGTCGTCCTTATCGGAGCGATGGCAGCCAAGACAGAAATAAGCAAAGAAACGTGGCTTTAGGCAGTAAAAAGCACAGTGCCGCCCAAGTTTCTTGAGCTTAACATAAAAGCTTTCGAGTCCGGATACACGGCGATATGACTATCTTTCAGAAAGCGTGAATATAATAATGTGTAACAACTATTATGACAAGGCGGTTGAAACGGCGCCGCGCGGCAAGCTAAAAGATATCCAAAGCGAAAGGCTTGTCCGAACCGTAAAAAGCTGCTATGAAAACATTCCTTTTTATCGCCGAATGTTTGATGAAATCGGTCTTAAAACAAACGATATCAAGTCAATAGACGACATCACAAAGATACCTTTCACCGTAAAGCAGGACTTAAGGGACAACTATCCGTTCGGGCTGTTCGCCGTTGCGAAAGATGAGCTTGTGCGCATTCACTCGTCATCGGGCACAACGGGGAAGCAGACGGTTGTCGGTTATACGCAAGGCGATATCGACAGATGGTCGCAGGGCGTGGCGAGGGCGATTGTCGGCGCCGGCGGGACAAAAGACGACAGCATACAGATATCATACGGATACGGACTTTTCACGGGCGGACTCGGCCTTCATTACGGAGCCGAAAAGATAGGCGCGACGGCTATTCCCGTCTCGTCAGGCAACACTAAGCGCCAAGTTCAGATTTTGCAGGACTTTGAGCCGGATATAATATGCTGCACACCGTCATACGCGCTCACAATAGCGGAGATGGTCAAGGAAATGGGGATAGACCCGTCGTCTTTGAAGCTTCGCGCCGGAATCCTGGGCGCCGAGCCGTGGACAGACGAAATGCGCCGAGAGATTGAGGAAAAGCTCAAGATAAAGGCTTACGACATTTACGGTCTTTCGGAGATTGCAGGCCCCGGCGTCGCTTACGAATGCCGAGAGCAAGACGGAATGCACATATGCGAGGATTTCTTTTATCCGGAAATAGTTGACCCGGACACGCTGGAGCCGCTGCCTGACGGCGAATACGGCGAGCTTGTCTTTACCTGCATCGGCAAGGAGGCGCTGCCCCTGCTGCGCTACCGCACGCGCGACATTTCCTATATAACACATGAAAAATGCGCCTGCGGCAGAACTCTTGTCAGGATGCAGAAGCCGAGGGGCAGGAGCGATGATATGCTGATAATAAGAGGCGTCAACGTGTTCCCGTCGCAAATAGAGCATGTAATCCTTTCTTTGGGCATGGAGCCTAATTATCAAATAATTGTTGACAGGGTAAACAACAGCGACGTCCTGACAGTCTGCGTCGAAATGTCCGAAGCGTTTTTCTCCGACGAAGTAAAAAAGATCGAAAACAAAGAGCGGGAAATATCCGCTTCAATGCAATCCATGCTCGGTGTTTCGGCAAAGGTTAGGCTTGTTGAGCCGCGCTCTTTGCCGCGGTTTGAGGGAAAGGCTGTTCGTGTTACAGACAACAGAAAATTCTAAGGAGGAAATGTCATGGCAGTAAAACAGATTTCCGTTTTTGTGGAAAACAGAGCCGGAAGGCTTGCCGATATTACCGGCATCCTTGCCGACAACAAGATCGACATCAGGGCGCTTTCCATTGCCGACACGACAGATTACGGAATCCTGCGTCTGATTGTTGACAACCCCGACAACGCTGTCAGCAAGCTTAAAAAAGCGGGACTGACTGTTTCGGCGACAGAGGTTCTCGGAGTCGAGGTGGACGACGTGCCGGGCGGATTTGCTCGGGTAGTGAGTGTTCTTTCTGATAAGGGCATAAGCGTCGAATACGCCTACGCGTTCATAACTCCTGAGCTTGGCAGCGCCTATGTGATCCTAAGGGTTGAAAACAACCTTACGGCGGAGGAGGTTTTGAGCGACGCCGGGATTAAGCTCATTGAGCAAAACGACATTTTCAAAAAATAACTCCTTTGGAGGCCGCAAATGCAACTTAAGATGTATCTTGAGCTAAAGCCCGCCGAATTCCCGAAGCCTTTCGGCTCCGTCACATACAGAACATATGACGGGACACGCAAGGACAGGCTTGATTGGCTCGAAATTTGCAAAGACGGTCTTGTCGGCGACAAAGACGGCGAAGAAAAATTCAACAGCAGCTTTTACGGCAAGCCGGATTTCATCGACAGCGACCTTTATTTCATCTTTGACGGCGGGGAGCCTGTTGCGACAATATGCGGTATTTATGAAAAAGACAGCGGTCACGGCTATGTCCACATGGTTTCAGTCCGCAAATCTGCACGCGGAAAGGGTCTTGGCGACTATATCAACAAGATTATAATTGCTCATTTAAGCCTTTATCCATGCAAGATAGTTTACCTCAAAACAGATGAGTGGCGCGTTCCCGCCATAAGAAGTTACCTCAAATCAGGATTTTTGCCTGTGGACTGCGACGACGATATGGAGGGGCGTTGGGTGAAATGGCTCACAGAGCAGGGGTACAAGAACATACCGCTGCTTGACGAGCAAGGCGGTGTGAAAAAGCTGCTTTGCACCAAAGATTAGCCGTTTTCATCCTCCGGGGTTTCACCAAAAAAGGTTGCCGCAAAACAATTCTGCTGAAAATAAAAATCTCGTTCATCCGAAAAGATGGGCGGGATTTTTTGTTGAGCCATTTTGCTGATGTGAAAAGAAGTCAGGCCCCCCTGCCGCCATTTTAGTGTGATTCTTTCATCGCGCTAAAACTTAAATGCCGCAAAGAGTTTCGCTTCATCATTTTTTAAGCTTTGCGGAATAACCTCCGCCTCCGTGTCAATAATTATTATGACGCCGCCGATTAAAAACCGATTTATGATTTTTTGACGGCGCCGTTTATTAACGCTTGCGGGAGGTTTGCGCATTGCAGTACAACAAGGTCGAAATCTGCGGGGTCAACACAGCCAAACTCAAGGTTTTAAAGGAGCCTGAAAAGGTAGAGCTTCTTAAAAAGGTAAAGGAAGGGGATATGTCGGCAAGAGAAGCGCTTATAAGCGGCAATCTGCGCCTTGTTTTAAGCGTTATTCAGCGTTTTACAAACAGGGGAGAAAACCTTGACGATTTATTTCAAGTCGGCTGCATTGGTCTTATTAAAGCGATAGATAACTTCGATATCTCGCAAAACGTCCGTTTTTCGACATATGCCGTCCCGATGATAATCGGCGAAATACGGCGTTATCTGCGTGATAATAACTCGGTTCGCGTCAGCCGTTCAATGCGTGACACGGCATACCACGCAATGCAGGCAAAGGAAAAGCTTTTAAACAAATTCGGACGTGAGCCGACTATTGAGGAAATCGCGGAACAGATGCAGTTGAAAAAAGAAGAAATAGTTCTGGCGCTTGAAGCAATTGTCGAGCCGGTGTCACTTTTTGAGCCTGTCTATTCGGACGGCGGCGACACAATTTTTGTAATGGATCAGGTCGGCGACAAAAACACAGACGAAAACTGGCTTGACGAGATTGTTCTTAAGCAAGCGATAAAGGACCTTAATCCGCGGGAAAAAAGGATTTTATACTTGCGTTTTCTTGTGGGAAAAACACAGATGGAAGTGGCCGAGGAAATCGGAATTTCTCAGGCACAAGTTTCAAGGCTTGAAAAATGCGCTATCAAACAGATTAAAAATGAAAATTGAGCGGCGAAAGGTAATTAATTTCACATTATCTGTTTACAAGCGGCAAAAAAATTGTTATCATAATAGTAATTATAGGCAGCGCGTTTACCGCACGCCGAAGGTTTCGGCAGGTCATGCGCGCGCCCTTACATAAAGTGGAGGAAAAGAAAATGCAATATGTGATTTATGAATCGGCAAAAGAGATAGGGGATGCGGCGGGGAAAATATTTGTGAATGTCGTCAAGCAAAAAAGCGACGCCGCCATCGGCTTTGCCACAGGCGCGACGCCCCTCCCCACATACAGCTACATGATAAGCGAATACGAAAAGGGAAATGTCAGCTTCAAGGGGATAACCACATTTAACCTTGACGAATACTGCGATATTCCCAAGGATCACAAAAGCAGCTTTTATGCTTTTATGGTCGACAACCTTTTTTCTAAAATTGACGTTAAACCGGAAAATATTAATTTTCTTGACGGGAACGCATCGAACTCCGAAGCTGAAAGCAGACGCTATGCCGACGCCATTTCAAAAGCCGGCGGCATTGATATCCAGTTCCTCGGAATCGGAAGAAACGGACATATAGGCTTCAACGAGCCGGCCGAAGCGTTCACGGACGAATCCTTCAAGGTAAAGCTTACCGACAGCACAATTGAGGCAAACTCTGTTTATTTCAGCGACATAGCCATGCCGCGCTACGCTATCACAATGGGCATCGGCTCCATCATGAAAGCCCGAAAGATTGTTTTTGTCGCCACAGGCGAATCAAAAGCGGAGGCTGTCAGAGACATGATTAAGGGTGAGGTAACTCCCAAATGCCCCGCCTCCGTATTGCAGCGGCACGGCGATGTAACCATCTTCCTTGACAAGGCCGCAGCCTCGCTTCTTTGATAAAATGAATTTGAAAATAAACCCCTCACTTCAGTGGGGCGCCGTCTTTCAGGTGCCCGCCTGCGTTGTGGACAAACACCTTAAAATAGCAAGCCCGGAGCAGATAAAGGTGCTGCTCTGGGTGCTTCGTCATGCATCGGATTCACCAAAGCTTGCCGATATCTGCGCCGCTTTGAAGTGTGAGGAGGGCGACGCGGAGGACTGCCTTAAATTTTGGGCGCAGCGCGGAATATTTCTGTATGAGGACGCCGAATCAGATAAGCCATTACAGCCCAAATCCGACGCGGCGGGGGAGAGGTCGCGGCAGGCTGCCAAAAATCCGCCGCTTGAGCCTATCCCTCTTGTCAGTCCCACAAGCGAACAGATACTTGCCCGCACAAAAGAATCGTCAGAAATAGCCTTTTTGTTTAACGAGTCGCAAAAAAAACTCGGAAGGACAATCGGATACGACACTCAATGCGTCCTGCTGATGATTCACGACCAATACGGGCTTCCCGTTGAAGTAATCCTGATGATCATCGAATACTGCGTTTCAATCAACAAAATCTCCATCGCTTACATATCGGCAGTTGGCAAGGATTGGGCGGAAAAAGAGATTGACACAATCGAAAAAGCCGACGAACAAATAGAAATGCTGCGGCGCTGCAACGGGATTTGGAAAAAGTTTGCCGCGCTTGCGGGAATATCCAATCCGCGCCCGACGTCTGTTCAGTCGGAATATATCCGTACATGGACATATGAGCTTTCTTTCGATGTGGATATGATTTTCCTCGCATACGAGGAGATGGCGAACCATTGCACAAGGCTAAGCTTTGCCTATATGAACAAAATACTTAAAAACTGGCACAGTGAAGGCATAAAAACACACTCGGAAGTGGCGGAAGCCTCAAAAAAGCGTTTGGAAAAAAGGAGCAGGTCAGCCGCTAAAAAGTCCGACTCAAAAAGCAACGCCTCATATGATATCGAGGAATATAAGCGCAGCACAATACATGACCCGATTGTGTATAAAAAGAAGAAAAAGGTTTAGATTAATTTTTGAAAGCCGGTGAGCCGATGGGATATGACAGCAGCATCTTTTTTCTTGCCAGCGAGGAGCTGAAGCGCCGAAAGGCAAGAGCAGAAAGAGAGCAGCGTGTTCGCTGCGGCGAGGCATTGTTAAAGATACCTGAACTGGCGTCAGTCGAAAAGGAGATTTCTTCGGCCGGCCTTGAGCTTGTGAAGGCTGTCGGCATGGGCAGCGAAGCGCAGGGATTTGTCGAGCGCCTTGCGCGGAAGAATCTTGCCGCGCAAAAAAGACGTTCCGCGCTTTTGACAAAAAGCGGCTTTCCTGCCGATTATCTTAAAATAAAATATGAATGCCCAAAGTGCATGGACACGGGCTTTATCGAGGGCATACGCTGCGCGTGCTGCGAAAATCTGCTGCGTTCTTTGGCGCGCGGCCGATTGCTTGAGGAAGCCCCGTCATTTTCAGGCGGTTTCGATACATTTAAGCTCGGTTTTTATTCAAAATCCGCCGACCCGATTCTTAAAATTTCACCTTATTCAAGGATGCGTGATATTTTAAGCTTTTGCAAAAACTATGCGGCTGATTTTGACTGCGATTCCCCAAGCCTTTTGCTTACAGGCGAAACGGGGCTTGGCAAAACACATCTTTCTCTTGCGATCGGGCTTGAGGTTTCTGACAAAGGCTTCGGCGTTGTCTACGGCTCCGCACAAAATCTTCTCAACAAAATCGAGAGGGAGCATTTCGGCAAAGTTAAAAGCGGTGACGATGAAACTGTCCAAACATTGCTTGACTGCGACCTGCTGATTATCGACGACCTCGGCTCGGAATTTTCCACACAGTTCACCGTTTCTGTAATTTATAACATAATTAACACAAGACTGTTGAAGGATATGCCTTCCATCATCAACACAAACTTGACAGCGGAGGAGCTTGAAAGCAGATATTCGCGCAGGGTTGCTTCACGGGTCATCGGCAGCTATGTCACGCTCGCTTTTTTCGGCTCTGACGTGAGACAGCAAAAAAGGAAATCAGGGGAATAAACTTAATGAATATTATAGACATTCTTGCGGCGGAATTTTCGTTGCAGCGGTGGCAGGCGGAAAATATTATTAAGCTGATTGACGACGGCAACACGATACCTTTTATCGCGCGTTACCGTAAGGAGTCACACGGCGCGCTTGACGATCAGGTGCTTCGTGAGTTTTCAGAAAAGCTTCAATACATAAGGAAGCTTGAGGAACGCAGAAAAGAGGTCTATGATTTAATTGACGGTCAGCAAAAGATGACGTCGGACATTGCGAATATGCTGGAAAAAGCTAAAACCTTGTCAGAAATCGAGGATATTTACAGACCTTACAGGCCAAAGCGGCGCACACGGGCGTCAATAGCGCGCGAAAAAGGGCTTGAGCCGCTTGCGGACATTATTTTTTCACAGCCCTCCGACAGTCCCGAGCCGATTAAAATTGCGGAAGAATACATAGACAGCGATAAGGGCGTCGTGACAGCCAAGGAAGCGCTTGGGGGCGCCTTGGACATCATTGCCGAAAACATATCAGACAATGCGGACATACGCCGCAGATTACGCAATCTTTATATGCTTTCCGGCATTGTCAGCGTCAAAGCATCCGACGAACAGTCAGAAAGCGTTTACACGATGTATTATGACTTTTGCGAGCCTGTCGGCAAGATTGCCGACCACAGGGTGCTTGCGATTGACAGAGGTGAAAAAGAAGGATTCCTCAAAGTCGCCATAACTCTTGACAGGATAAAGAGCGCAAATGTGATTTCTTCCGAAACCCTGAAAGCAAACGGTTCACCCTGCACCGAAACTGTAAGGGACGCAGGAAATGACGCGTTTGACAGGCTGATACACCCGTCAATTGAGCGTGAAGTCCGCGCAAACATGACACAGCGCGCCGCCGCCGCCGCTATAAAGCTTTTTGCCGTCAATCTGCGCGAGCTTTTGATGCAGCCACCCGTCAAAGGCAAGTCCGCCTTGGGGCTTGACCCCGGCTATCGGACAGGCTGCAAGGTCGCCGCGGTAGACGAGACGGGCAAGGTGCTTGAAACGAATATAATCTACATAACGCACTCCGACGCACAAAAAAACGCCGCGAAAACACTTATAAAGAGATTGATTAATAAATACGGCATTGAAATCATAGCAATAGGCAACGGCACAGCTTCAAAAGAAACAGAAATTTTCGCAGCGGAGGTCCTTCGCGAGCTGCCCGGTCACAATGTCCGTTATATGGTCGTCAGCGAGGCGGGCGCTTCTGTTTATTCCGCCTCAAAAATTGCCGCCGAGGAGTTTCCGCAGTTTGATGTTTCCATCAGAAGCGCTGTTTCGATAGCAAGGCGCTTGCAAGACCCGCTTGCCGAGCTTGTAAAAATTGACCCGCAAGCTATCGGTGTCGGGCAATACCAGCACGACATGCCGAAAAAAGAGCTTGGAGCGGCTTTAGACGGCGTTGTCGAGGACTGCGTCAACAAAGTCGGTGTCGACATTAACACGGCGTCAGCGCCGCTTCTGTCGCATGTTGCGGGCATAAGTGCTCCCGTTTCAAAAAATATTGTTGCTTATCGTGAGCAAAACGGGGCTTTCACAAAGAGGTCGCAGTTAAAAAGTGTCCCGAAGCTTGGCGGCAGGACTTTTGAGCAATGTGTCGGTTTTATGCGTGTGCCGGAAAGTGATAACGCGCTCGACAATACAGGCGTTCACCCCGAAAGCTACGGTGCGGCAAAGGAGCTTTTAAGGCTTTGCGGGCTTAACATTTCTGACATAAAAAGCAAAAAAATTGACGCTCTTAACGGCAAGACAGAAGAAATCGGAGGGCTGAAAAGCATCGCGGAAAAGCTTGGCGTAGGTGTTCCGACACTTTCCGACATTGTAAAAGAGCTTTTGCGCCCGGGGCGGGATCCGCGTGACGAGCTTCCGCCGCCGATGCTCCGCATCGATGTAATGGATATAAACGACCTTTCTCCCGGAATGGAGATAAAGGGGACTGTGCGAAATGTTATTGATTTCGGCGCTTTTGTCGACATAGGCGTTCATCAGGACGGACTTGTTCACGTTTCACAGATAACAGACAAATTTATAAAGCATCCTTCCGACGTTCTTAAAGTCGGCGAAGTCGTCACAGTTCGAGTTCTTTCTGTTGACGCCGCCAAAAAGCGCATATCTCTCACAATGAAACAGCCAAGGGAGGCTTAATTTTTGAAGTACAATGTTTTTAAATCAAAATCAATGGGGGACATATCAATCTCCGGGCTCGGAATGGGCTGCATGAGACTTCCCGTCATTGTCCCGGGCGAGGAGGACATTGATTATAAGCGCGCCGAGGAGGTAATTGACCGCGCATATTCCGGCGGCGTAAACTATTATGACACAGCCATAGGCTATCACGACAAAGGCTCCGAGCCGTTTGTCGGTCAAGCGCTCGGCAAATACCCTCGCGACAGCTTTTATCTGGCGACAAAGCTTTCAGCATGGTTTCTTGATGAGGGCAGGGGAGTAGAGGACATTTTTAAGTGGCAGCAGGAGCGGCTTAAGACAGACTATTTTGACTTTTATTTATGCCATAATCTCAACGACCATGTTTACAGCGAGCTTAAAAAGGCGGACGCTTATAATCGCCTTTCCAATCTGAAGAAAAAGGGCAGGATAAAAAATCTCGGCTTTTCTTTTCACGGAAGCCTTGAACTTTTAGACGAGCTTATTTCAAAATATGAATGGGATTTTGCACAAATACAGTTTAACTACTTGGACACACAGTTTGGCAGCGCCATGAAAGAATATGAGATGCTGCGCCGTGCCGGAATCCCCATAGCCGTTATGGAGCCTGTGCGGGGCGGCTCGCTGTCAGACCTTTGCGATGACGCCAACAAGCTTTTAAAGAGCAAAAGGCCCAATGAAAGTATCTCTTCATGGGCAATTCGATACGCCGCTTCCTTCGACGGCGTTTTTACAGTGCTGAGCGGCATGTCAAATATCGAGCAGGTGGAGGACAATATCAGCACAATGTCTGATTTTAAGCCTTTAACAGGAGAAGAAAAGAGCCTGCTCTCAAAAGCCGCCGCCTGTTTCAAGGAGTTTTACACCATTCCGTGTACAGATTGCAGATATTGCATGGATGTGTGTCCGAACGCTGTAAACACACCGAAGCTTTTGAAAATATACAGGGGATGGAAGCTCGATAAAAACATCAGCGAATATACAAAACATTATTCGTCTCTTGACAGCGCGGAAAAAGCCGAGGAATGCAGCGGCTGCGGAGTCTGTGTCGAAAAATGCCCGCAATCAATCAAAATACCGGAGCTGTTAAAAGAGATTGCAGAGCTTAACAAAAGCCTTGATTTAAAATAATTTAAAGCGCTCACAGGGGATATCGGCGCGCGGAAACGCAAAACCGAAATCGCGAGTTGCGTTTTATTCGCTTGCGGCAGCACAGAAATTCAACCCTCAAATAAGGCCCCGATAGACAGCAGTTTTTTGAAATGTCAGCTGTGCCGCCTGATAAGTATAAAGTATGTTGTTTTGCGCCGTACTTTAAAATTATGCGTCACCGGATAAAGCTGTCCATTCGGCACTGTGTGCAGTTGGATATGTGGTCGAGCGAATCGCGACAAGCCACGACAAACATCAAGGCGTTTTGGGAAATGACAGCTGTGCAATGTTTGGGAAATGACAGCTATGCAATGTCTGATAAAGTTTTCTGTTGCTGTTTGCTGTTCAAAGGCGCATAAAATATATTTGTTTTATGTGTCGGGGGAACCCAAACAGCGGCGCAAATACCGAAACACCAACTTCGCAAAATAGATGTTTTGCGAAGTTGAGGGCAGGGGAAGTCAGTTAAAAGTCGCTTTTTTGTTGTATTTTACGTTGAAAATCACTTTTCGCTGTGTCTTACACTGAAAGTCACTTTTCGCTGTGTTTTACGTTGAAAGTCACTTTTGCTGTTCTCTACACTGAAAATCATTTTTGCCGCACTTTTAAACTAAAAGCACATTTTGTGTATTTTGATGTTAACAACAACTTCTGATGCGGTTTGCTCTGAAAATACTTTTTGCTTTGTTTCGCAGTAAAATTTTTTTATTTATGCTGTTGTCGGTCATGGAACTTATGCGCTGAAGCAATTCTTTCTTTTATTAGTGATAGATTTTTTTTAATGGACTCAGTTGACTTTTTATGGATGATGGTGCAATTTTATGATTAATCCCGACTTGTTGGAAAACTTACCAAAAGCCGTTGTTGATTATCTGAACTATCTTGAGGTTATCAAGCAGAAATCGGCTCTTACGATATCTGAATACGCGCACGACCTGCGCACATTTTTCAGATATCTTGTTAAGTCGCGCAATAAATCGTTGTGGGATACTCCGCTCGAAGAAATCGATATTTCTGTTGTGGACGATGATTTTATCAAGAGCGTTACACCTTCGGACGCCTATGCGTTCATTGCTTATTGCAAACGCTTTCGCGGAAATAAAGCCGCTGCGCGCGCGCGCAAGGTTGTTTCAATAAAGCGCTTTTTTCGATACTGCTCCGTTCATCTTGAGATTTTTGACATCAATCCCATGCAGGAGCTTGAGTCTCCAAGTGTCAAAAAGACCCTGCCAAGGTACCTGACGCTTGAGCAAAGCCTTGAGCTTTTAAATTGTATAAACGAAGGAAGATTCAAGGAGCGTGATTTTTGTATTATAACGCTCTTCCTTAATTGCGGCATAAGGCTGTCGGAGCTTACGGGATTAAATCTGAATGACATCAGTTCTGACAACACGATGCGAATTTTGGGCAAGGGTGATAAGGAGCGCATTATTTACCTTAATGACGCATGTCAAAAAGCTGTCGCGCGTTATTTGCGCGTCCGTCCGGCAGAAGGTTTAAAGGATAGGAATGCTTTGTTTATCAGCAGAAATATGCGCAGGATTAACCCAAGGAGCGTTCAAAATATTGTTCAAAACATTTTAAAAAAAGCCGGTCTTGACGGTCAAGGATTTTCTGTTCACAAGCTTCGTCACACAGCGGCGACGCTGATGTATCAGCACGGAGAAATTGATCTGCTTGTCCTTAAAGAATTGCTGGGTCATGAAAATCTTTCAACAACAGAGATTTATACGCACATTGCGGACGACCAAATCAAAAAGTCTTTAGAATCAAATCCTTTAAGCGGCGTCTCCCCTCCCCCGGACGTCTTAGAAAAATAATATATTCTAATTTAGAATCAGAAGTCAAAAAAACATGAAAAGATTGAAAAGAAAAAGGTTTCAACTAACGCGCCAAACGCTGTTATAATGCTGAAAATAAAAAATCTTACACAATAATATTTAAAGCTGTTTTCACCGTCAAGCTTTTTATTCATTATCATAAGCAGCATTTCTTTCGACATCAGCATACCTTCATTGCAGGCTAAAAGCATTATAATGACATAAAAAATCACACCGGGAAAAAGAATCAACATGCTGTATCCGACACCTTTTATCATATATGCGTTGTAAAGATACCCGCTGACCATGCCGATTCCAAAGCCGCGAACAAACAAAACGGCATAAATGACAGGATATCCCACCGCGCAAAGCCCGGCGCAATAAATGACGACAAGATATGAAAAAGCGTTGATAAAAGAGTTGCAAAAGTTTACCGGTAGTGATTGCTGCATTCTTAAATCGCGATAGTTGTTGAATATTGTCAGCAGTTTTATTACAAGAGACGCCGAATTTATTTTTACGGCACCCGCTCCGATTACCATTCCGACAGCAAAAACAGCAGCAAGAACTAAGATTCGCTTGTTTTCTGATAATGTCATAATCAGGTCATTGCTGTTTAAATTTTTCGTCCGACTTTTTATCACTTTGTACATATACAAATCATCCCTTTCACAAAAAGATATGCTGCCCGAACAAGCTTTATGACCTGCATACGAAACGGACCGCAACAAAAGCAGATGAATTAAGGCTGTGACAAAACGCTGAGAAAATCAACGTTTTGTCACAGCCCCTTATTATATGAAAAAACTTAAATACAGCAACCAATATCAGCTTAGCTGCTTTTGCCTTTGTCTGCGTTTTTTGGATTTGTAGGACATCAGCTCGTCAAATTGCGCCTCGGGAGTTGAGCAGGCGCCGAGCGGCGTCTTCCCAACGCCGTACATACCGTGAAAGTCGCTGCCGCCGGTCATCAGCAAATTATGTTTTTTTGCTTTTTGCTGAAGATAAACGACGTCGTCTTCAGCACAGGACGGGTGCCAAACTTCTATACCGTCAAGACCAAGCCCTATCAGCTCGTCAAGCAAATCATAGTTGTTATATAACAGCGGATGGGCAAGAACAGCTATGCCGCCCGCCTCGTGGATTGCCTTCATGACCTCCGGCGCTTCCGGATATTTTCCTGTGTGGAGAATGTTTCCTTGGTTGTCCGGGTTAAAAAGCTCGTCATAAACCTCGCCGTAAATTCTGTCCGTAAATCCGCCCTCCATCAGGGCGTGCATTATATGCTGCTTGTAAACTCCTGTTGAGCCTGATGCGCATTTTATGATGAACTCAGGCGTAATCGGAAACCTTGCCGCGGTTTTAAGCATCATAAACTGGCTTGCCTTTTTGCTCTCGAGCAGATTGCGCCTGCAAAGCCCCTCAAGCCTGTCGGGGCTGTCGGGCATATAACAAAGCAGATGCACCCGTGCGCCGCGCTTGCTGTCAACCGCCGATAACTCGACACCGGGAATGACCTTGACATCATATCTCTCACCGATGAGCTTGCCGCGGACGTTCCCCGCAAGGCAATCATGGTCTGTGATAGCAATGGTTTTTATTCCTTGTTTTTTTGCAAGCGCAATTAGATTGTCTATACCCATCGAACCGTCGGATAATCGGGTATGACAATGTAGATCAGCAATCAAGAAAAATCCTCCTCATATTAATAAACCGGAATTCTGAAAAAACAGCACAAAATCCCTCAATATAATGATATTATACACCTTTTTGAAGTGCTTTGCAAGCAAATTTCAAAATAAGGTGCGATTAGTTGTCGAAAAGCTTTAAGCGCCGCTTACAAAAAGGGCAAACCTATTGTAAGCGGCGCTTGGATTTTTAAATTTATATGGCGGGTATCGAAGCCGTTTTTATTGTGTTTTTACTGCATACGGCTTTTGAGCTTTTTGAGCCGGTTTATCGGCGAAGCTTTTCCCCGCGGCTATTTCCACTCTAAGCTCACAGCCGCGCCGTCAGAAACCACGCTCA
>JAAYIY010000059.1 GCA_012523185.1 Clostridiales bacterium | reverse complement strand
TCAGATTGTCTAAAAAGCGCAGGCAATACTTTTTGTATTGCCGAGCATTTTTGGGCGATATGACGGAAAAGATGCAAGCAAGCATGCAACAAAGGCTTCAGCCGCTCATTGCGCGGTGTTGCCTTAAATGATTAAGTAATGTCAGACCCACCAAATCTCGCCGCTTTTTTCGGTTATCAGCACGTCTTTGAGGAAATCAACAGCTTTTGAAAGACCTTCGCCGCGGCTCATAAGGCTGTCCTCGTGCTCGATGCTTACAGCATAGTCATAGCCGACCATGCGCAGGTTTGAAATTATGTCCTTCCAGTAATCGGCGCCGTTGCCATAGCCCACCGAGCGGAAAAACCATGAACGGTTAAGCTCGTCCGCATATGGCTTGACGTCGAGCACGCCGTTTACGGCGGTGTTATATTTGTCAAGCTTTGTGTCTTTCGCGTGGAAGTGGAAAATTGCGTCGCCAAGCTTCCTGATGCAGGCGACAGGCTCCATTCCCTGCCAAATAAGGTGGCTCGGATCAAAGTTCGCGCCAATCTCCGGACCGACTGCCGCGCGAAGCTTCAAAAGGCTTTCGGTGTTGTAAACGCTGAATCCCGGGTGCATCTCAAGAGCTATTTTGTTTACGCCGCGGGACCTTGCGAACGACACAAGCTCCTTCCAGTAAGGTATCAGAACCTCGTTCCACTGCCATTCAAGCAGCTCCGTGAATTCGTTTGGCCATGGGCAAGTGACCCAATTAGGATATTTTGCGTTTTCGCTGTCTCCGGGGCAGCCGGAAAACGTGTTTATTTGACAAATTCCGAGCTTTTCGGCAAGCAGGATTGTGTCGCGAATCGCCTTGTCGCCTGCCGCCGCCTCGTCCTTGTTCGGATGAACGGGGTTGGCGTGACAGCTCAAAGCGCTGATTTCAAGCCCGTGCCCGGCAACTGTCGCTTTGAATGCCTCAAGCTTTGAATTGTCTGAAAGCAGCTCTTCCGGATTTGCGTGAGAGCTGCCCGGATAACCGCCGCAGCCTATCTCAACCATCTCGATCCCGAGCGACTTAAAGTATTTGCACGCCTCGTCAAGTGAAAGATTGCTCATCAGTGTGGTGAATACGCCAAGCTTCATGTTAAGCACCTTGTGCAAGACAGCTAAACCGCAAAACAGCCTGTGTCAAAGCGTTTCACGGCCGTGCCGCACCCTTTCTGAAAAATTGTTTTGACAACCCTTTCTTTCGGGAATTATACGTTTGCCGCAAGATATTTCATGCTGCGGGCTATATCTTCAAGGCCTGTCGGCTCCGGGTCGTCATTTTCAAGCACAAGCCATTCGAGTCCGATTGCTTTCGCGCCCCTTATGACGGAATCAAGGTCGCAGTCGCCTTCTCCGAGCGCTTTCGGATGCCCGTCTTTTCCGTCCTTTATGTGGACGCTGATTATCCTGTCTTTGTTTTCGGTGAGGTATTTATAGTTGTCAACTCCGGCGACAAAGCTCCAATATGTGTCTATCTGGAGATAAGCCTCCTCCGCAATGATATCTTCACAAAGCTTGCCGTCAAACTTAAGCTCGAATTCCTCGGAGTGGTTGTGGTAATAGAACTTCACGCCCTCTTTCGCGCCTGCTTCGTTAGCCGCTTTGTAAATCCTTTTCAGCCTGTCGATGTCGTCAATTGTGCTGTGCGGCGCGCCGCCTGTCCCGTAGGCGTCCATGCCGAGTATCTTTGCCGTCCTGATTGCCGATTTGATGTTTTCCTCGCCGTCGAAGGTGCTGACCCCGGCATGACAACCGACCGCGGCAAGTCCCGCCTTGTCAAGCTCCTCCCTGATGACCTCCGGCGAAATGCCGTTGAATCCGGCAAATTCGACGCCGTCAAATCCAAGCGCCTTAACTTTTTTGAAAATGGCGAGGAACTCCTCGGGCGTGTCGTAATCGTGCCTTAAAGAGTATAGCTGCACGGCAAATTTCATAAAACTTCCTCCTGTCAATCAAAATAAACCGGTTTTCCTGTCTTTGAGGACTCATATATCGCCTCTAATATCTGCGTTACGACAAGCGCCTGGTGCGCCTTTGTCGGAACGTCCTTATCGTTTATAACGGCGTCGATCCACGCCCTTGCCTCAAGCTCGGACGGCTCGCCTCCCTTCCTTCCGCCGAAAAACGCCACGCCGCCTGTTTTAAAATCGGGCTTTTCGATGACTTGACGATTGTTTTTAACATAGTTTACACGAAGGCCGTCAAGCATATCCGCTCCCGCCTTGTCCCCCGCAAGGAGCGAAACAGCTTCGTTTGTGTCCGCTATATTAAGCGCCCAGCTCGACTCAAGAATTATGGTGGCGCCGTTTTTCATTACAATAAATCCAAATGCCGAATCCTCAACTGTGAACTCCTTCGGGTCCCAGTCGCCCCAGGCGTTTGCCGTCTCGGTCATGTCGCCGAGCATCTTGTATTTTGTGCCGACGACCATCTTCGGCTCGTAGTTGTCCATAAGCCAAAGTGTCAAATCAAGCGCGTGTGTCCCTATATCTATAAGCGGGCCGCCGCCCTGCTCAAACTCGTTGAGAAAGACGCCCCACGTCGGCACGGCGCGCCTGCGCAGCGCAATCGCCTTTGCAAAATAGATGTTTCCAAGCTCGCCGTCGGCGCAGACCTTTTTGAGATATTGCGAGTCGCCTCTCCAGCGCTGCTGATAGCCTATCGTAAGCTTTTTGCCGGTGCGCACGGACGCATCGTACATCTCCTTTGCCTGCGCGTATGTCTTTGCCATGGGCTTTTCGCACATCACATGCTTGCCCGCCTCAAGAGCGTCCACCGTAATAAAGCCGTGGGAGCGATTAGGTGTGCAGACATGGACGACATCAATCGTCTTGTCCTTGAGAAGCTCCTTGTAATCGGTAAAGACAGCGGCATTTTCGACGCCGAATTTTTCAGCCGACTTAACCGCTCTCTCCTCGATTATGTCGCAAAAGGCGACCATCTCAACCTCGTCGATTTTCGCAAGATTTGTCATATGCTTGCCGTTTCCGATGCCGCCGCAGCCTATTATCCCAACTCTTACCTTTTTTGTGGCCATTAGGTATTCCCCGCATTCATCATAATGTTTTTTTGCGCTCAAAACATCTCGTTTTCGCCGCTTGCTGTGCATTTTGCCGTGTGTGTAGTCATACAAGCTTAATTATAACTGATTGGGGTGCATATGCAAGCAAAAAAGCCGAATTATGACGTAAAAAAGGGCATAGCTTTTTTGTGAATGTTTCACAAAAAACTCACACCCTCTTATTAAAAAAGAAAAACAGCGGCGGCACATCATCCCTTTGAGTGCCGCCGCCGTAATATTATCTAAACGCTATAAAGCCGTAGTGAAACCCGCTCCTGTTCAAATTCGGAATAACGTTGTCAAGCTGATATGAAGTACCCTGAAAAAGCTTAAAGCCGTTGCTTGTCAACTCAATACCCAGAGAGCCATACCGGTTGCCGGCCACTCCGGCATAAGTGTAATATAATGAGGAGCCTTGATATGTCGGCGTGACAAAAGCTGTTTCCTGGGCGAAAACAATAACGGCCTTCGGTTCAAAAGGCAGGCTAATGCTTTGAGTCGCCGTGCCCGTCCCCAAATAGCTTCCGACTAACAGCGGTTCGTTCCACACCGCTTTTTCATCCTGCGTCACATGTATGTTGTTGTCTGTGATGTGGCTGCCGCAAAGCAGCTCCTTGTTCATAAAAGATTGAAAGTTCATGCTGCTGCTCACAGCGGGGCAGAAGTCGGAGGATACAAGCATCCAGGCGTTCAGCACAAGAGCGTCGGTGTCCCTGTCGGCCATAATGTTGGAGCATCCTGATTCGACAATCTCAAGGTCTGACGCAAATGTCAGACAGTCAATAACATTTGAAAAAACATCATGACATTTTGCTCCGCCCTCCGAAAAAGGAATGTGTATTGCAAGCTTGATTTTCATTTCCGCGAGGCGGCAGTATTCGTTTTCAACAAGGACCCCGTTGCCGTCGTCCGAAAAGCTGTCCTCGATTGAAACCTCCTCAATCCCTACGGCGACAATGGCGCTTTTCAGCGGAATCGCCTTTTTTTCAGGCGGAAACTCTGTCATGAAGCGTATGCTTGACAATTCCTCCTGAGATGAAAGCCACGCGACAATATCTGCCGGCAGAGAGCTGATTGAGCTCAAGTTTATCACTCCTTTGCTTATCCGGTGTCGATAATTGTTCTTATTATTGCCCAGACATAAAAAATCTTGTCCCCGGCATAAACCCTTTCCGCGCGGTCCACTTTGTATTTTTCGCCGTTTGACTCAATGAAATATGAGTCTTCATGCAGCGTCAAGTCGTGTTCCGGCGGGCCTATGTACAAATAATGCCCCTGGCTGTTGAAGCCTATTGTTGTGTTGACACCGTAAAGATACATCTTGTTTTTATAGCGCAGCGGCTGTATAAACGCGTGAAACGTCTCGGAATTCCATCCGTCGTCGTCCTTTATGCAGACACTCCGCCCGAATCGGTTCATAAATTGATTGACCTTCAAGAAATCACCTCACTATGCCTGTGTAAAGATAAAAGAATCGTCACGCATAAGGGGCTGCGCCGCGACAAAGGCATCGTCGCGGATTTTGGCGGCCTTGTCCATGACAAGCGACGCGCTTTTGCTGATGATGACATCGCCCGCCTTGAACGAGGTGATGCTGTCATCGTCAGATATATTTCGCATTGTCAGCTTGTAATACGCAAGACCTGCCGCCGCGTTGACTGCGCGCGGATCCTCTTCATCCGCCCCTTCCTTCAGCATGAAGCGGATTTCCTCGATGCTTGCGAGACAAAGGGGCAGCGCTTCTGCCGCCCCTTCTCCGTCAAGAACCGTTATCCGCCGCAGGCTGTTCAGAACAGACCATTGGTTCATAACAGCACCTCCGATTAAACGTTCAGAACTCTTGACGCGCCCTCGAAAATTTTAGCGAATCCCGCTATGGATGTTATCGCCGCCCTTTCAAGCTGGCGGTCAATCAGCTTGTCGTACTCGGTCATGACGTCGCCCGCCTTCACCATTTCAAGCGAGCAGCCCCTGTCAAGCCCGACTATTTTGCCTGATGAAACAGCCGACGACTTTATCAGCTCGGCGCCGATAGGCGTAATCATCTTTCCGCTTGACTGGAAGCTGAATCCGGCGGAAGCGTCTTTAAACTCATTTAAGTTGAGAAGCTTCGCCATGATTGCGGGAGTTGTTATAAGAGTGTTCAGCTCATACGGAGAAAAAAGATTCCAGAAGGTCACAAGGTCGCCGTATGTTATGACGTGCGTCGAGGAATCCTCAATACCGCTCGTCGCCGCGGCGTTGCCGTTCCCGTCGCCGTTTATCAGCACGCCAACAGCGTCCGCGAACTGTGTTCTGGCGATATATGCTCCTATCTGCTTTAAGGTTATGGTGAAAAGATCAAGCTTTTGGAAACGCACAGCCTCGTATGACGCCACAAGCATACGTCCGCGCTTGTGAAGCTTTATAAGGTTTTCCTGCGTCGTGACTTTTGTTTCCGGAATGAACGCGCCCTCTGCCACGTCCTTCAGCTCCTTGTCGTCGCCTGACGGAACAGACGCGATGGAGCGGTAATCAAGGCCGTCAATCATGGTCGTCGTCGCAACTATGCGCGGAAGCAGGTCGGCCTCCTCCAATCCCTGTCGGACAGCCCTTGAAACATACTCCGGAAAAAGAGCCGCCGAATCAGTCGTCGCGAAAAACTTTTCGACAGGGCTGCTGCCCGCCCCGCTTACGCGAATGTCAAAGCGCTTAAGCTGACGCTGATACGCGTCAAGCCCCTCAAGCGGCGAGCCCTTGTAGTTTTCTGTGGGGTCAAGCTCCTCAAGCGATGCCGTGAAAGATTTCCCTGTTCCGTAAAGTCCTTTTTCAAGCTTTATTGAATCATATGACATTGTTTTTCCCCCTTTTTTTATCTCAAAGTAAAAATGTGACTGTAGATTTTGTTGTGTTCACGTCGACGATAAGATATTCCCTGCCGCCCTCGGACGCCACTGAAACTTTACCCGCGCCGTTGCACGCAAGATTGTTGTAGCCCGCCGACGGCGCTGTTCCGCTGTATCCTATTGTCACGATTCCGGAAAGCTGAACGGCGGCAAGGCCGTTTCTGAAGCTTTTTGATATCCCGCAAAAGCTGTCGCCAATCCCACACTCATTTACTGTGTTTCCGGCGCTCACAATCACGGGAACGCCCGCGGTATCAAAGCCCGCGGCGGCTTTAAATGTCAGAGTTTTTTCCTTAAACCCATCAAAAGAAATTGACATCTTGTTTTCCTCCGTTATTTATATTTTGAATTCATTGTTTTGTGCTTCGCAGTCCTTTTTTTCGCCCGCAAGCTGCGGCGAAACAGGCATTCGCTTTTCGGCGTTTTGAGAAAAGACAGATTTCAGCTCGCAAAGCTCGTTTGCGGAGAGCTTGCCGCAAATAGATTTAAGGCTTTCACCGCTGATTTGCGGCATGGCAAGCATTCCGAGGCGCACGGCGTCCGAAAGCAGCCGCTCCCTGTACAGACGCCCCTCCGCCGCGCTTTTTTCAAGTGTCTCAATTTCCGCGCGCAGGTTCTTCAGCTCGTCCGCCGAAAGCGTTATAGCATCCGTTTCAGTCTTGATTGCTTTCAAAATGTTGTTCAATTCTTGTCTCCCCTTATTTGTGAACGATTTAGTCACACCCGCCGCCGACTGTGCCGGTACGGCGACAAATGACCATTCATAGGCATCCGCCGGGTCTTTTAAAACAGCGTGGCAAAGCCTGCCGCCGTAATGCTTGCCTTTTATATGCTCGCACATTCCGCGGCGCAAATCCGCCCCGCACTCGGAGCAGACGACATTTCGTACAGAGCATCCGACGCTTGCTTCCTTTTTTATGCCCGCGTCGATATCCGCTATAAGCGCCGAATTCCTTTCGTTTCTCGGCATGTAAGCCATAGCCTTAATATACGCGTAAGGCTCGCCCAAAGAATTGCGGCGCGCGTTGTCCACGACAAGCTCCGCTTTGTAAAGCCGCGACACCTGATTGGCGCTTCTCATGTCGTGGTCACAGATTCCCGTCTTGCCCACAAACATTTTCGCGAGCGCCCCGAGTGCCTCTGTGTCAAAGCGCTCATAGTCACGGTCAATTTCATTGTCGCAAAGCACAACTCCGAAGGTGTATACCTCTTGCTGTGTAAGCGTCTTTTTCGTGAAACGGTTAATGGTATCCATATCATCGGCCGACGGCGCGCACGGCGATATATCCGCCGTTGAGTTTTTATCCAAGCCATAACCACCCTTCATAAACTTATTTCGGAAGCGGCGACACATTCGCCTCTTTCTTGTTTTCAATCAGCTCCGACTGGGCGTTGTAAAGCCGCGCGCGGCTCAATTCCACTTCGTCCTGAAGCGTAATGTCGTCCCAATATATTTCCGGCTCGCAGGAGAAACCTCTAAGCCGCAAAAATGTGCGGCAAATCTTGTCGATTACAGGCGTTATTATCCTGCGGTATCCCTCAAGCTCGCTGGTCAGCGCGTCCGCCTGCTGTGACGACATCCTTTCGGTTGACGACCATGACAGTCCGAGCATAAACGGGGGCAGGCCTGTTTTTGCCACAATCTGCTCAAGCATCTGGCGGACAGGTATTTC
This sequence comes from Clostridiales bacterium, assembly GCA_012523185.1. GTDB lineage: Bacteria > Bacillota > Clostridia > Oscillospirales > Acutalibacteraceae > UBA1425. The sequence goes on along the minus strand of JAAYIY010000059.1, from coordinate 29,002 downwards.
GCTGTCAAGCACCTGATTGTCAGCGCCTATGACTTTTATGCTCACATCGCCGACAGTTACAAAGTCCTTGACTCTCCCGCCCGGCTGCATTGCGTCGCCCCACTCCTTCGCCACCTGTATCGCGCGCTCTTTGGCGAACGCCTTGTCAAACGCGTCGTTTTGCGGCTTATAAGTCACGGCAAATCTGACGTTGCCGACGCGCTCCCAGTTCAGCCCTATCGTGTTATAAATTTTTAAAAGCACCGCGCTGATAAACGGCAGACCTTTTAAGAGTGAGCAGCCGGCCATCTCGCCGGGTTCGGGATTAAGCGCGGACAGAAGAATAAGCTCCGGGTATTTGACGGGAACGGGAGCCGCAACGCCGCGCGCGCAAACCTCGACACCGAACCCGTCTGCCGCGCGCCGAAGCTCGATATTTTCAAGCGGCGCGTTGTACAGTCCGCGCACATCTCCCGACGACACGATTATCTCCCCGACAGACGTCCCGTATGTCAGAAGCTGTTCAAAATACGACGACACAAACGCCCATATTCCGTTACGGTTTCCGCCGACAGGCACACTGTTCACAAAGCGTCTCAACTCCTTGTCAGCGGCTGAATCGGCACACCGCACCTCAAACCCGCCTGTCAGCAGCACAAGCTTTGTGACAGCCGCGTCGATAATGGGTATGGCTTCCCGAAGCTCCGCGTACAATCTCGTCTGCGCCGTTCCAAGGGGCACATATCCGTCAAGGAGTGAAAACGGATGAGACGCGCTCCTTCCGCTCGCCGTCTGCACGGCGGCCTCGTAAGATCTTTTTCTTTTGAACGGCATTTTACAAATCATCCTTTCACTGTCTTTCCACCGCAATGGAGAAGAATTCGCCGCCGCCGCGCGACAAGATGGTTTCGACAAAATAACGTATGTCGTCCATTGCGTGGTCGTTTTCTTTGCGCGGCGTATCCCTCACTGCGCTGTCGTCCCAGCGGTACAGTCCGAATTCGCGGATTGTGTCCCTGCACGCGGGGCAAATCATAATCCTGCGTTCTTTCAGCGCCGAGGCGACTTTGCGTATCCCGTCCGCGACGTCATTTTTTGCCGGCACGGCTTTAAACTTGCCGTGACGCCTGATACACTCAAGAAAGCTTGCGGCGGAAGGGTCCGCCACGACCGCCTCAATGTGCAGCCCGCGCGCCATTTCCTCAAGCGCGGAGTAATGCTCCTCGTCTGTCCGCTGCTCACCCTCCCGCCGTGAATCAAAGTAATATTCGTTCAGGCGGTACCAGCGCTCACCGACCCTTCCCCACAAGCCGAACGAAGAGGGATTGACCGTCCCGTAATCACAGGATATATAATATTCGCGCGGCGTTCCCGGCGGCTCCGCCACATGGCTTTCCGCTTTGAACATGGGGTATACGATGCCGTATGCCGCCACCCATTTCCCCTCAACAAAGCGCTCATAAAAAGCTCCGCTGTAAAGGCTTTTGTACCTTCTTATAATAGCGGGGCGCAGGGACGGGTTGTCCTCCATTCTGAAGTGAAGGTAAAGGCAGTTTTTTTCCTCCGCCTTCTTTACCCATTCCTCATGAAACCAGTGCAGCGGATTTTCCGGGTTGCAATTAAACCACAGGCGTGACTTTTCGACTGAACATCTTGCCAGCGCCTGCTCGACAAACGAGCGCGGCATCAGCGCGACCTCGTCAAGCAGCACTCCGCCGAGCGTCATACCCTGTATAAGCGACGCCGAGCTTTCGTCCTTGCCTCCAAAAAGGTAAAAACGATTCGACGCGCCGTCACGGCTGATGTCAATATAGTTTCTTGACAGCTTTTCCTCGCAGACAAAGCCCATTTCCCTCAGGAGCGGAAGAACGGGCGTCACAATGTTTCTGCGTAAGGAGGTTATTGTCTTGCCGCAAAGTGCAAACGATGTGTCGCGAAACTCGTAAAGACTCCACGCGACGAAAGAAATCGACATGCAGACAGTTTTTCCGGAGCGGACGGCTCCGTCGCATATGACGGCGTCGCGGCCGCAATGCGGACTTGTTTTGCACCACCAATTGAGGACTGCCAGCTGCTTATCTGAAAAGGATTTGAAATCACTTAGTTTTATCCGGAATCTCTCCTCTCAAAATAGCACCGCGCTTTACCGGAGGCTGTTTTCTTTCTTTTCGGCGCTCTTTTCCAACGCCTCATAAAATGGCAGCGCACTGTCCGCCGCCGCTGTTTTCCCGCCCAAAGCCTCAAGATGCTCAAGCGCTTTCAGCCTGTCGAAGAACTTAATCTCAATTGAGCTGTCCTTCTTCTTTATCTCCGAAACGTTGAAAACATCAAGCTGCTCAAGCTCGTCGGCGACAGATTTTCCATCCGTGAAAAGGAGCCTTAGCACGTCGGCGTATGAACCGAAGGCCAATCTGCGATAACCTGCGCAAACCTCGTCCAGGCCGGCCGCCCGCTCCGATGAAATATCTTCAATCTCCGACTTGACTGATTCCTTTTCAAGGAGTCGTATTGCCGCCCTCTGCGGCATGGCGAACCCCGCCTTTGCCGCCGCTTCTCTCGCGTTTCTGTTTTCAGCATAAAAGACGCAGAAAAGCTTTTCCTTTGCGGTCAGTATTTTCATTTTTTCAGATTTCCTTTCTGTTATATTCCGGCGTTTTTAAAAACCCCTTCACTAATAGACAAAATAATCCCCTTTGTTGCCTCAAACAGGGCAACAAAAGGGGAAAACATAAGCTTATTTACACTTTATTCACACTTTGTTTACACCTCATCTGCAAATGTTTAATTTCAGACATGCAAAAGCCCCGCGCCGCTTGACTGTCTCAAACGGCGCGGGGCGCAAAAGCTTAAATGTCGGCGGCTGAAGGTTAAGTCACCTTTTTATACCATGTGTTGGGAGTCTTTGTGAAATCAGGGGTATCCGTGAGCTTTCCGTTTTCGCCCTCACGAATCCTTGTAATGCCCAAGTCGACAATATCGTCATACAGCCGCTTGTTGCTTTCCTGCCACTTTTCGGCACGGCAAAGCCTTGAAAATTCCTTTACCTTGTTGCACGCTTTCCAGTATCTCCATGAAATTTCCGAAAGCCTTATGCGCGTCTCCTCGTCGGGCAACGACGCCTTTTCGAGAGCGTCTTTCCAAAGCGAATCACAGTAATCTATTTGGTTGCCATTTAAAAACAGCACGGCGTCACTGCTCATGGATGTGAATATGTGCATATGCTGCCTGCCACCGTATGTCAAGCGCCCTGTGTTCGCCGTCGTCATGTCAATATATTTCCTTATGGATTTCCAGCCCGCCCCGTAGTAAGCCTCAAGGAACTCGTTCATCGCCTTGTCCATGTCAATGTACGGATCCCACAAAAGCTTTGAAAGAAGATAAGCGCGCAGCTCTCCAAATTCGCCGTTGCTCTCCGCCGCCTGATAGTTGCCTTCCTCGTATACGCCCACCACGTTGTTTTCAACAAAATATTGAATGTTTTGTTGTATGACTCCGAAATCGGGGAAAGGTCCGAGGAAGTTTGCATAATTTGTCGTGTAGTCCCAGACATAAAGAGTTTCGCATATCTTTTTCCAGTCGTCCAAGTCACGCCGCATGGCGGCGGCCTCGGAACACTCCGCGATAGGGTGAGAAAAGCAGCATTCGATCGTGCAGAATCGGATGATGACATTGTCGCGCGGCACTGTCAGCTTCGGCGCGCTTCTTGTGTATTGGTATGCGAAAGTGTCAACCTTAAAATTGTCAAAGCCCTCCGCCTTGACCGCGTCGGCAATCTCGTTGACAAACCGCAGGAGAGTGCCGGAGTGCGCCCCTTCTTCCTTGTCGACAGCCCTGCACTTGTCACAGACACAGTAATCCTGGTTGTCGTGCTGCGTGACGGAAACAATCTGCGCGTCAGGGTTTGCCCTGATGAGCGCAAGCACATCGTCAATGGCAATACGAAGCGTTTCGGGATTTGTCAGGCAAAGCTGATTTCTTGTGCGCTTGCCGTTTTTGCCCAAGGCAAAATATTCGGGATGCTCATCAAAATATGTGTTTGCCGAAACAATCCCGTTTGTCAGTGTGTGGGCAAAGCTTCCGGCATAGCCGAAATTGCCGCCGTTCTCAGGCGACAGACGGCGGTAAATGTTGCCGTTTTGCCTGTTTGCAATGCTGTACTCAATATCGCGCGGACTTATCCAGTCAGTCTCGCGGTATTCGAGCCATGGTTTTTCGACAATTTTTATGGATGCGGGAATGACGACGGCGCCGGATTGCGGCACCCTGATAAGATCCTTTGTGAACCAGCGGCAATTTAAGTATTTTTCAAGAAACGCGTAAACTCCGTAAAGAGTCCCGCGAAGCTCACCGCCGGCGATAACAAGATCTTCCCCGACAGTTTTGATTTCATAGCCCTCATCGCCGAGACTTTCCCTGTCAATTGTAAAGGCGTCGCCCTCGCGGTTTGTCTTTCCGACAATTATTTCTTTCCCCGCTTTTTCCTCCGTGTCCGCCGCGGCCGTCAGCTCAAAGCCGCTTATCTGATGAAGGTATCGCGCCAGAATACGGGCGGCGTTTGCCTCTGACAAGGACGCCTCCGAGCCGTAAATTATCTTGTATTCGCTTGCGTTGTCGTCAATCAGCGTCATTGTCTGCCCCTCCGGAGTAAAGCAGGTGTTATCTTCGGCATCTTCAGGCGGATAAACCTTGCCGAATAAACTTGTGGACAAAAGCAGCACTATCGACATTATAAAAGCCGCCGCCTTTTGTGTAAATTCCGTGAAGCTCATTCGTTTTCCTCCTCTGCCCTTTTATTTTAGCATAATCTTGAGCGTTTTAATCTCAAACGGTCTGAAAGAAAGCTGAAGCGCGCTGCCCGAGACGGCAAGCGGCTCGTCGTTTTCCTCAAGCAAATCACAAACAGCCGCCGAATCAATTTCGCTGTAAAAGCTGACGGCGCAATTTGTGCCCTTGTTCCATGTTTCATAAAGACGGACTATGAGCGCATCGCTGTCCTCGGCCTTTTTGACAGTCTCGATAATGATGTTTGGCTTGTCTGCTTTGATGAGGGACAGTGACTCGCCGAGTGCGCCGTCCTGCGCTTTCGACTGTGTGCAGTAAAGCGGCACATTCAGTGAATAGCCTTCGCGCACAACGTCTGACGATGAAACAACGCCGTCATGAGGGTAAAGCGCAAAAACAAAGTCGTGTATCTCTCTGTCTTGAAGATGGTTCGGCGTCGTCGCGCTGCGCAGCAAAGTCGGCTTAATCCTGCCTTCCTTTACAGCCCAACCGTATTTGCAGTCGTTGAGAACGGAAAAGCCGAAGCTGTTGTCCGACAAATCCGCCCACTTGTGACCGCAAACCTCAAACTGGGCAAAATCCCACGTCGTGTTGTTGTGCGTCGTCCGCTCAATGTTTCCAAACTGGATGTCGAACGTTGCCTTGGCGGCGTTGACGTCAACCGGATAGTCAGCTTTGAGCGCAATATCCTTTTCCTTCCAGTCAATGACATAGCGCACGTCGACGCGGACCGTGTGAGCGTAGAATATGAAGTATTGGAAGATTGTTGAAAGGTTAAATTTCCGCGTCACCTTTATGACAGTGCGCACGGGACCGCTTTCTGTTATTTCACAGCCTTCGACATTGTTTATATCCCAATATTTTTCGCTGTAGAAGCATTTAATATCCCATGCGTCGTGGTTGTGAGGTCTGTCCTCATATGCCGTCAGCCTGTTCAGCACCTCACCCGCCGGAGCCACAGCCCTGCCGTTTTCCTTTAAAACAAAGGAAGAAATGTTCATGTTGCCGTCAAACTTCAGCGAATAGAAGCTGTTTTCAGCACCGCCGCTGTCGGCCGCCACAGGTTCTCCCGCCTCCGCCTTGCCGCGGACGACACAAAACGCCTTGTATCCCTTGGCGGGAATCCCCGCCGCCAAGAAAACAAGCTTTCCGTCGGCGCTCTCCTGCATCGGGCACACTTTTCCGTCGCTGTCGGTTATATAAAAATCGCCGTTTGCAGGCATTTCTGTTTCGACTATGTCGTCTCTGTCAAAGCCTAACGTGTTGAAAACCACAAGCGAGTCGCCGTCAAGCTTTATCCTTGACGAAATCGCGCCAATCGCTTTTTCGGCAAGCTCCTTGCCCGCGCCGAGTATTTCCTCATATTGCTCCTTGGAATCCTCGTAAACGGCGGCTATGGACGAGCCGGGAATTATGTCGTGGAATTGGTTGAGAAGAATGATTTTCCACGCGTCAAGTATCTTTTCGGCGGGATATTCCTCGCCCGCCAATAATCTTGCCGTTTCGCAAAGTGTCTCGACATCGTGGTAAAGCAGCTCGTTTTTGCGGTTGTAGCGTTTGTTCCGCGCCTGGGAGGTCAAAGTGCCCCTGTGGAACTCAAGATAAAGCTCTCCCGCCCACTTCGGCAGACGGTCGCTGCCCTTGACTTCTTTTGCGAGCCTGTCAAAAAAGTCGCGCGAAAACTCCATGTCGACACGCGGACATCCGGCAACTCCCTTGTGCAGCCTCATTCCGTTTTCAAGCATTTCTCTCGTCGGCCCGCCGCCGCCGTCGCCGTAGCCGAAAGAGCAAAGCACGTTTTTGTTCAGATCCTTGTTGCCGTATCTTTTCCAGCCGCCGATAATCGTTTTCGGCTCAAGATAGGCGTTGTATGTCGTGTTAAAATCAAGCTCGTCGCTGCCGCTCCTGCTGGGAATGAAGTGTGAAAGAATCTCTGAGCCGTCGATGCCTTTCCACATAAACGTGTCAAACGGGAATCTGTTGTATTCATTCCATGAAATCTTTGTGGTCATGAAGTAATCAATGCCCGCAAGCTTCATTATCTGGGGCAGCGCGGCGCTGTAGCCGAAAACATCGGGCAGCCACATTATCTTGTTGTCCACACCGAATTCTTCTTTGAAAAAGCGCTTTCCGACAAGGAACTGCCGCACAAGCGATTCGCCGGAAACGACATTTGTGTCAGCCTCAACCCACATGCTCCCCTCGGCTTCCCAGCGCCCCTCCTTTATCTTTTCACGAATCCGCTCATAAAGCTCGGGGTAATCCTGCTTAACATAGTCATATAGCTGCGCCTGCGGCGACATAAATTTATAGTCGGGGAATTCCTTCATGAAGTTGAGGACAGTCGCGAAAGAGCGCCCTGTCTTTTCCTTTGTTTGCCTGATCCTCCAAAGCCATGCCGTATCAATGTGCGTATGACCGACGGCGGACGTTACAGACTCGGTTTGAGCGCCGTAAACGGCTTTGTCAAGGAAGCGCGACGCCTCCCTTACAGAGCTGATGAATTTGTCATAATCGCCTGTGTTCAGCTCAAGCATTGTAACAGCCGCGTTGAGCGCCTTGATTATCTCTATCCTCGGAATTGCGTCATGGTCGTAAGCATTCGCGACATCCCACGGCACCAAAAGGTCATAAACAAGATCGCTCACATCTGTGTCAACTGTTTTAAGCATGGCGCAAAGCTGTGACTGACCTCTGTATTCCCAGTCGTCGCAATACGCGCTCAAAGCGATGTCATAAGTCTCGCCGCCTTTTGCGCAGTCGGTAAGGTATATGAATGTGTGGTTCATATCAATACCCTGCACAAGCTCGTTGTTTAAATAAAGAATGAACTGCTGCGCCCGTGAATCCCACCTTGTGTCCGGAAACGGATTGATTTCATAAATCACCTTTTTGCCGGCAAAACGCTCGGGAATTGTTACGGTGTGGCGAAACCAGCAGTATTGCTCACGATATCCCCAATATTCATCGTCGTGAAACGGCCGCCACTCGCCCTCGCCAAGCTGCGATATCGTGTGCTGCCCGTCCCTAAACAAAAAGCCCCCGGCACGCTCGCTGTCTGTATAGACGCGGCTGCCGAGGTGGCCAATAATCTTGCGCACCCTTTGTGCCAGCATTTTTCGCTCGGAGTTTTTGTCCGTGAAAGGAATGTCAAAGTTCGCCATTGATAGCCTCCTTCTTTTTATGTGTTTTTATTACAGTTCGTATTTCCCGCCGACAGCGGCAAGACACGGAGCTTTGCCGCACAAATGCGCCTGCGCAGTCACTCCGCTATCGGCTTATAAAAGACATCAAGGACAGTTTCAAGGGCGGCACGCTCGTCATAATAAAATTCCGCAAACTTTTCGCCCATTTTCATCTCGCCCTCAATCGAAATAAAGTTGTCAAATCGGGCGCCTTTTGATATTGCGTTTGTTGCGAGATATGTCGCCAGCGAAAGCGTGACATTCGTGTGTGAATAAGCGGTGGCTGTGTTGTAAAGATTAGAAATCGTGCGAAGATTTCCGAGCGAATATTTGACGGCCTTTTCGGAAAAAGCTTTAATGTAGTGTATTTGCCGCGCCCGCCTGTAAGTGTCGGCGTTTATATCATCGTGCTTTCTTTCGCGCACATATTGAACCGCTCTTTCACCGTAAAGGGTGACTGTCTTTCCCTTGGTAAAGCTGCCGATTGTCTCAATCGGGGTCAATGTGACACCGTCGATGGCATCGTTTAGCGCCGATATTCCTTCAAGGTCAAGGACCGCGTAAAAGCTTATGGGAATGCCGTAAAGCACCCTTTCTATTGATGTAATAACATTTTCGCAGCTTGTGTTTTTGCCGTTTCCGTATGAGTAGGCAAGGCATATTTGCATATTTTCCACACCTACATATGCGCCGGAGACTGTGTATAGGTTTACTTCCACAATAAGGTCACGCGGGATGCTTATGAATGTCAGCGCGCCTGTTTTAAGATCCATCGCCGCCACAATTATTGTGTCTGCCTGCCCGGCAGTCCCGATTATGCCGCCGCTTGTGCCGAGCGTCTTCTTGTCGACGCCCATAAGCGCGGCGGTGACAATGTTTTCGTTAAGAGCGTATTTTTTCCCGTTATATTCGACCGTTCTTCCCTCGTCGTAAGTCACAGCATATTCATTTTCGCCGATGCCTATGTGCTCGCCGTCGTCAAGCTTGTTTTTCCCTATTCTGGTAAGTGTAAACAAAGCCGCAAACCCCGCGATTAAAAGTACCGCAAGGACGGCCGCTATCATGCGTATTACTAAAACGGCGGGACCGCGCCGTTTTTTGATGCGCCGATGCCCTTTTTTCGCCTGCTTTACATCTTCATCCTCGGCATCGCCGTTGTAAACAGCTTGATACTTTTCAACAAGCCTGTCAAGATCGGATGAACGTTTGCTCTTAGATGATTGAGAGCCGCTCCCGGAGCCGCCGTGCCGCGACGAGCTGCCGGAGGAGCCGCTTTTGCGACGCGACGAGCCGCTTGAGCCGCCGCTTCTATGTGACGAGCCGCCCGAGCCGCCGCTTCTATGTGACGAGCCGCCCGAACCGCCGCTTCTATGTGACGAGCCGCTTGAATCGTCCGTTTTCACGGGATTCACGGCTTCGCCCTTTTCTTTCGATTCAAGCTCAACATTTCTGCCTTCATCGTCATTTTGTGTTTTCATCGCTGATTAAAACCCCGTTTACCAGATATCTTCCCTTATAGCCGTAAGTCAGGCAGGTGCTTAAGACAAGCAGCCTGTCCTTATCGTCAAGAACAACGCCATCCCTGACATTTTTTGTGAGCGATGCGGGATTCATAACATAGTTGAAATATTCGCTTATGACGTCGGCGTCCGAAAAATCAAATGTGTTGAGAATGTGCCTGTCGTCATATTTATAAGCAGATACAATCCTGTACGTCAAAAGATGACCGGGTGTGTATATGTACATATATTCGTTTTTGTCGAAAAAGTCCTTATCCTCAAAATAATGAAGATTCGTAAACATCCCGCCGGTGATATAGTTATGACCGTAAAGCACTGTCACCGGGTCGGAAAAGTCAAGTGAGTTGTGGGACTGAGAAAAGATCGAGCCTAATCTTGTGTATTTGCCGTCTATGCCGCGCTTGACATAATAAAGGTCGTCAACTTTGCTTTGCAGTATCGGCAGCTCGATTTCTGTGTGCGGTATGCTTATCCACGCGTAAATTTCATCGTTTGCTTCTTTTAATGCCGCGAAATCAACAGGGTTATCGGGCAAATCCTCGAACTCATCGGCAGTTTCGTCAGTCGTAAGCTCCTCAAGAAGCTTGCTGATTTTGTATTTTCTGTAGCTTGTCGCCGCGATAAAAACAGCGGAGGCAAAAAGCAGCAGGGCAAGCAAAATAATTATTAACTTTTTAACCGGCAATACTTTCCCCGTCTCCACGCTCATTTATAAAACCAAACCTTTCAAGCCGCTGTGCGGGCGTCACTGACAGGGCGCGCCGAAAACAGCATCGTCCGGCGGGCGGACGAAAAAGACACGGTTTACGTTTGTTCGTTACACGCAAAAAGACCTTGTAAGCCGCAAGGTCTTTTTGTGTTGATATTTTGAATTAAAATCAGCTTTTCTGCTCTGCCTTTTTGCCCTTAGTGTCTACACAAGCGGCGACAGCCATACCCGAAAGGAGGATTACAGCCGCTCCAACAAACCTTTCTCCCCCGCCTGTCTCGGGCGATTTGTCCGAATCGTCGGGCTTTGCCGTGGCGTCCTCGCCGTCTGTCGTGCCCTTCCCCGTGGCGTCGTCTCCCTCGCCGGGTCTTAAAGTCTGCGGCTCGCCGGGCTTTGCCGTTGTTATTTCAGACCCGCCGGCAACAGTGGTGCTGCCCAAGTCCCCCGGTCCCGTCGTCGGTCTTGTGGATCCGGTCGGTCCGTCGGGAATAATGGTCGGCGTCGGGCTTGAAACGCTGGTTGCATCCGCGCCTTTCACGGAAAAGCCTGCCGCAAAAACAACAAGAACAAGCGCGGTCATCAATAATGCCATAAATCTTTTCATAAAAACAACCTCCAAAAACTTGCTTGTCAATCACATTCAATCGAATAAATAATATCATACACCGCGGCGTTTGTCAACGTATTTTACAAAACATTTGGGTAGGAATAAAGTGGGTTTGTTATATGTCAAGGATTGGACTTCTTGCCCTTTTCTGCGGATTTTTAAGCGTCGTCCCACGAGCCGGAGAAATTTGGTAAGCCGTGCTGTCGTCGTCAACCATGCACAGCGGCATTCCCGGCATCTGATTGTGAAAGTCGGTTATAAACGAGCTGCCCTCACTGCGCGGAAACCCTGTGACGACCTTTATGACGCCTTGTTCCGCCGCGTATTGCAATACGCTTTTAACAGGCTCGTCACTAAAACATACAGTCATTGCGGCGTTTATGTCCGCCGCGACACGATTTAAAAAATCGAGAGCCTTTTTGTCGGGATTGTAACATTGGCGCTTTGGAAACACGCTTAATATCCTTACCGACGCGCCCTCCCTTTTTGCTATGAGGTTGCCCGCGTAAATAAGCCTTTCGCACGAAAGCTGCGGTGTTACGCAGACAAGAACAACATTCTTTTTGTTCATCCCTGTCACCTTCCTCTCTCTTTCATTCGCTCGAATATAATAGCAAGCGAATGTTGCGCAATTTGTCAAAGCAGGTAACGAATTGATGAACTTTTCTTAAACTTTAAAGCACTAATAAGCCCTTGTCGCCGTGACGGCATTCTTTTCGGAATGTTTTGCACGCCACGCCGTCAGAAAATATCGCCGTGCCGCCGCCACTGCCGTATGGCTTGCGGATTTTAGCGGCAATCGGCAATCGGATTTTGGCTGACCGCGGCACTTTTCATCAAAACCGCCGTCCGTTCCGGAAAAAAGCATGGCTCATAAAAGCCGCCCGCCATGCTTTACAAAGGCTCTTCACTCCTCCTGCTCACACGAACGGCACAAAGTCCCTTGCGCCGTAAAATTTAAGCACAAAGTCGCTAAGACCCTTAAATGTCTTTTCAAGCATCGGCATGACTTGATATTTCATTCGCGGCGACTTCGCGTCTTTTTGATTTTTCAAAATACCCAGCTCATACATTATCGTATAAAGCCGTTGTTCCGCCGCCTTATATTCCGGCACGTCCCAGTCGCGGCTTTTATAAACCTGCTCCGCTTGCGCGTATGCCGCTCTTAGCTCTTCCGTCTTTTTAGCCGTCCCTATCGAGTCGGGATTGTCCCAGTCAAGCTTTGAGCAGACATCCATCATGCTTTCTATAAGCCCCAAGGCGCGGAAGTATGTGAACTGCTTGTAGCCGCCGTTGTTTACTCTTGAGTCTGTTATGTCGTGGTTTACGGCGATTTGAACGCAAAGCTCTATGACGTCGTTTATGGCGCTTTGAAGCTTGAGGTGGCTCTGATTTCTGATGAACCATGTCCTGTCGGGAAGCGCCGCCGTCCCCGCGTCAATGTCTCCCTCCGGAGATATGTAGCTCTTGTCTATTGACGGGACATAGTCGGCGGGAAGCTTTTTGCCCAGGTCGGCCGCGAACGCTCCCGCTGAAGACGACTGAACCTGAATAATGTTGTCCGAGCTGTATTTATAGCTTCCGAACGCCGCCGGAAGCGGAAGATTGTATCCGCAGACGACGAATATATCCATTCCCTCGCCGCTAAGCCTGTTGATAGTGTCTTTCGCGTTTTTTTGTATCTCATGATATCTGTCCGTCTTTTCCTTTAGCGGCGCGTGCGCTTCGTCCGAAAGCAGCTTTGCCGCCAGCTCCTCATATCTTTCCTCGGGGACGAGCGACCACATAGACGGACAATTAGCGCAGATATTGTTTATTGCCTCATTGACGCCTCTTTCGGCGATAGTCATCAAAAGTCCGGAAAAAAGCTTTTGCGGCAATATGCGAATCACAACATTGGCAAGATACCCCAGCCATGTGTAATCATCACCGGCAAACTGAATAAGCGACGGAAACATCTCGGAATAAAACAGCTCCTTGTCTCCAAACGAGAAGTTTGCCCCTATCACGTCGCCGAGAAGGTGCGAGCCGTCTATTGCCGACGCCGCGAAAACAATCCTGTCAATGTCGTCGGGATTGCAAAAATCAGAGAGATATACATTGCCTATCGTGCCGCCAAGGCTTATAAAGACAATGCTGACCTTGCTGTGACCCGTTTCCGTCTTAACCATATCTATGTAATCATTAAGCCTTGACGCCGCCTCATATGAGTCGCCGAAGGAGCTGTAAGCGTAATAATAAGCATGGTCATAGCCGGCCTTGGAAGCAAAGTTTGATATGTTCACCTGCTTATACAAAAAGTCAAATTCTGTTTTATATCTTGTCGTGGGCAGAGCGTTGCCCTTTTCGTCCTTCCCGTAGCCTTTAGCGTAATTGTATGACTTGTCGGGATGGTTTTTCGCCTCCTCATAAGAATACCAATATTCGTCAACAGAGGCGCCGTATTTCCTTGTGCCGTCGGGGTTAAAATAGTGGCTTTCGCAGCACGCGTCAAGTATTTGTACAACCTTGTCGCCGAATCTTTCTTTCCTGCCGAGCAGCAAATCCCACACAAGCCCGGGCGCCATCTTTTTTAAGTCCTTTATAAGCGCGTTCATGTCAAACATAAACTGCATGTCCATGCCCTCGACAATCGGGAAGCCGTCGCTTGTCATCATGTCGTTTCCTTCTTTGTCGGTGACATAAACCTGCGACTGCATTATTCCCGGAACAATAATAACAGGTGTGTAGGGGCATCCGTCGTCGCCGGCGCAAGTCGTCTTTCGTGACCAGTCGCCGGAAACGCCGTGCGAGTGTGTTTGCGCGTTCCCCGATTTGAGCGGCAAAACCGCCGCCTCGGCAGTCTGTTCGGCGAGCCCCGCCGTTTTTCCCGTTTCTCCGGCATAAGACAAAAGCACAGACGCCGGAATCAACAGTACGGCTGTCATCAATATACATATGCACTTCTTCAGTTTGTCGGACATAATCATCTTCCTATCTTTTTAAAGTTTCAATCAGATTATGGATTATTACAGCCAAAATGTCAATAGGCGCCTGCCTCTAAGTTGCGGCGGCTCTTTGATTTTACGCTGTCAAAACATCTCTCATTTTTAACAAAATGGTAAAATCTTTTATGCATTGTGTTTTATGCCGTTTGCCAAAAACGGAAATGGGAGTCAATCAACAAACATTCCGCACATTTTTTAAGGGCACAAAAAAATCAAGCCCACGGAAGACCTTTGCTTCCATGGGCTTTTTGGCGGAGAGCAAGAGATTCGAACTCTCGAACGGCTTTAGACCGTTACACGATTTCCAGTCGTGCTCCTTAGACCAACTCGGACAACTCTCCACTGCGCGGCTATTTATATTATACACTGCCCGCAAAAAGAAATCAAGACATTTTTCCGTGTTAATTTGTGAAAATTTCATACGGCAGGCGCAAAAGCGCGCGCCGCCGCAGGTGCGCCTTTTCCGCCGACGGCGGCGAACGGTCGTTTCGCGGAGTCTGTATATTTTAAAAGGGCGGCGTGCCGATCAAAAGGATTGCTCGAATCAAAGTCCGCGAAAGCAAGATTTCCGTTTTTCCGCCGCCAAAAGCACACGCGCCCGCGCACTTTTCGCGCGGGCGCGCGTCAAAATCTAAAAAAGCTTTGTCATCTGACAGTGCCCGACAGCTCACGCTCAATGTCGCCGCCTATTTCAGCGCGGACTTTCGTGAGCAGGGAGTCGTTAAGAGTGTAATCAGTCATGGTGTTTGTTAACTTGGCAATCTTTTTGTCTATATATTCCTTGCCGAAAAGCTCCTCGGCAATCGTCAGGTATTCATAGTCGTCGATACCGTCCGAAACTTCTTCAAGTCGCAGAGTTGTAACAGGACCGTCCTGACCGGGATACATCAAAGAACCGTCGCCGAAAGCGGTGTTGCCCGTCCAGGGCGTCGTCAGGGCGTCGCCCCACGGCGAAATAACGTCGCGCCAAAATGTCGTGTCCCAATAAAGCAGTCCCGTGATGTCGCGCTCCTTTTGCTGCCACAGCAGCAGCCTGCCCTTTATGCCTTCAAAATGAATAAAAATGTTGCAATAGTCGTCCTGCGGTCCGCAGCAGACATACCACCATATCTTTGTGCCGTCGGCCCTCCGCTCGTCGACCTGCTTTAAAAAGCTGTCTTTCGCGAATATGTCCGATATCCCGCAAAGAATGTTGCTCCTGCCTGCCTGAAGCTCGGTTGTGTAATATGTCTTTCCGTCTTCCTTAAAGCTTGCCATATTGGCGGGAGTGACCATGTTGTAGCCCGGGCAAACTCTTGCGAGGCGGTCTGTGATGGCTGTGTATTTGCCGTATGCCTCAAGCCCGCCCGGCTCGTCTATCGGATAAAAATATCCTTTGGCGGCCCATTCCGGGTTTGACCGCACTTTTTGATAATAGTCGCTCAACGCGTCGTCGCTTGCGGGGTATGGGATTAAAAAGGACGTCACACGGGGGTCGCTCATATATGCGTCCGCTTCGCTTGAAAGTATGTCGACGGGCAGTCCGTAAGGAGAAATCTTGTGGTCAAGCAAAAACTCATAATATTTTTCATAAAGCTCCTGCTCACGCTCCGGGTTCCCCTGTGTGTAATAAGTTTTGGCGATATTGTAGCGGCTTAACCCAAACGCGGTCTCGCATGACGGCGTCACAGGGAGGTCAAAATCCCAAACAGTGGCAGTCACGTCCGCGACAAGCTGGACTTTATCGCCGTCGCTTAAGCTCTTGACAGTTATCTGCGCCGAATATGTGCCGGCGGGCGTGTTTTCATCGGCGCGCACCCGTATATAAAACGGCCAGTTTTGCGCGTAGCCTAAATTTCTTTGCTCTCCGCTCGTAAACGGTATAAGCGCGTCCGGGTATGTGCCGTAATTTTTGTCGCTGACGCAGGTGATGTATTTTTCCTCAAACACCGCTGATTCAAGCACGTCGCCGCTTTCGTTTTTGAACTGTGTAAACTCAATCGTATATTTTCTTGACGGGCTGTTGAACTTTGAGCGTATCGCTATCTGGCAAGCCTCGTATTCGTTTCGGGCAAGCTTTATGTCGTATGTCTTTGTTTTGCCTAAAAACTCTTTTTTGTCGATTTTGTGTGTCGAGTCATAAAAGCAATAAGTCACAACAGACGATTTGTCATAATAAACGCCCTGAAAATCGAAGCTTAAGCCGAGCGAGTAGCCAAGGCTTAAGACAGCCACAAGTATAGAGCCGATTACGCGTTTTAAGGATAACAATCCGTTTCCGAACATAAACATATTTTTTCCTCCTCATTTTGACTTTGAAATGTTTATTTTTACCGCCTGATAATATTTTAACCTTGCGCGGCGGCATTGTCAATAGCTTCAACCGCCCCTCCGCCCTTTATCCCCCCCCCGCACGTTATCCCCCTCCGCCCGTTATCCGCCCCTCCGCCCGTTATCCGCCCCTCCGCCCCTTGTCCGCCCCTCCGCCCTTCCCCCTTCCGTCCGTTATCCGCGCCGTTTTTTTATCATATAAATAAAGTGTCGGCGGTTTTGCCGTTTCACGGGGTTTTGCTTTCGGGAACTGCCCGGCAGTGTTGACAGCGCGCCGCCGAGGGCATATAATTTATGTTGCGGGGAGGGGAGAGCATATGCCGAAACAGACATCAAAAAAACTTCCGAGGACTTATTTCTTTCTTTGGCTTGCGATAATCGTCGCTTACATGTCATGGCTGGCTTTCTTTTTAAAGCACGACACATACGCGCCGTCAGAAACAGGCATTTCAGGCGCGGCGGCTTACGCGGCATGGGCCGTTCTTTCAACAACAATCCTTTTGGTTTTCCCCTTGTGCATAAAAGTGTTTCTTTTCGGGCCGCCGCCGGGGAAGCTGATTCGCATTTTTTGCCTGTCGTCACTTGCTTTGGGCTTTGCCTATGTCACTTGGTACTGCTTTTTAAAAGACCCTTTTGAATATACGGCAAGCATGATAGGGCTTGATTATCCGCTTCATTTTAAGCTTTGGGGCATCATTTCCTCTGTTTCGATCTTTTTAAACGTGCTTTATATGTACAGAATTAACGGCTATCACAGCAGATCCGGCGTAATTTGCGGTTCATTGGGGTCGGCGGCGATTTTTGTCACCATAAACGTGCCCTCGGCAGGCGAAAAGCTGATCCTTAATTCGCTCCGCTGTATGTCACATTGGGCGGGCGCGCTTTTGTTCGCGTTTTTGCTTGCTTTCTCTATCGTCGTTTTCCTTGCAGGCAAGGCAAGGCAGGGAAACAGGCGTTACATCGCGCTGCTCGTCTCGTTCCTTTTTATACTTATAACAATGTTTGTACTTCTTGTCGTCGTCGGAAAAAACGGCATAATCGAGGGATTGCCCACATGGGCGGCATACCTGCTTTTATTCCTCGTGAACTTTACCGATGTTTTCAAAGAAAACGGCAAGCCGCGCGAAAAAGAAGAGGTGCCCGCAAAAACAAAAAGCGCTGAAAAAACAATGTCTTTAAAATAAGCTCCGCCGAAACAGCTTTTCGCGCCGTACCCGAATTTTTAAGTTTTTTTCTTTTGTTAGTCCGCGGATTTATAATAACCGTCTACGGAATCAATAAACGCCATGATATTTTCCCACGGCGATTGCGGCGGTATGTCGCACCCTGACGACGGGACAAAGTTTTTATAAGGGGCGCATCTTTTCATCAGCTTCTCTGTCGCCGACCTCATATCCTCAGGCTTTCCGGCGGCAAACAGCGAGGACGGGCTGATGTTTCCCATCACAAGCAAATCGGAGGGGAACGCGTCAAGCATATCGCCCAGCTCAACCGCTTCGCCGAAGTGGTACGCTCCGCACCCGTTTTCTGAAAGCGAGCGTGTCATCCTGTGTGTAAAATCGCCGCAGTTATGGTATATGACAAGGAAGTCTTGATCCTGCACCGCGTCTGCAATTTGCCTGATATACGGAGCGGAAAACTCCTCCTCGTGAGACGGCGAGACCATGCCCGAAAGCGGCTCGCAAAGTATCACGCCGTCGGCGCCGCTTCTTTTGAACGCTTTTATATAGTCGGTGATGAATTGTGTGCCTTTTTGCAATATCAGCTCAAGCGTTTCCGGCTCGTCATAACAGCAGAGCATGGCGTCGCTGACTCCCATCATCCTGCCGGCAAGGCTGAACGGGCCGATGCACCCCGCGAACACAGGGCGGTCTGTAACAGCTTTTTTTATTTTTTCAATCGCGTCAAGGCATATTCCGCTCCTGCCGTCTCCGATTTTCGGGACGCGCAGCTTGTCGGCATCCTCATAGCCCGACACAATCGGCGCACCGATTGCAGGCACGTCATAATCATAAATAATGGCTTCGCAGCCGAAGCATTCGGCCTCGACAGACAAGTCCATAAAGCTGACGCTGGCCGACAAGTCGTTGTCAGCCGCGACAGCGACGACACACTCCGCCATAATCCCGCTGCTGCCGACAAGCTCCCTCACAGTCACCCCCAACTTTTGTACAGCGGGGTATGATAAAATCGGCATGGGCTTTTTTGCTTTAGAATTGATCAGATCTCTTTTCCATTGTGACATATCCATTTTGTTTACCTCGCCTTTTATTTTTATTGTGGTGCGTGTTGTTTTATGTTTTGACGCAGCCTTTTTCCGACACCCTTATGCGAAATCCCCAAAAGTCGAAAAGCCCTTTCATATTGCTTGTTGACTATTTTAATAATTCACGATACAATAAAGCGCGTCGGTGTATTTGATTAAATCTGAAGGTGAAGCGATGAGTACAAAAAGGCTTGCGGCGGACGCCGTGCTTGCCGCGTTTGCGCTTGTCGTGTTTGTTATAGAGGCGCAAATACCCGTTCCTTCCGCCATTCCCGGCGTAAAGCTCGGTCTGGCAAACGCCGTCACGCTTGTCACAATGTCGCTGTTCGGCAAAAAGGACGCGGCGGCCGTGCTTTTTACGCGCCTGATTCTTGGGAGCTTCTTCACGGGCACAGCAGCGAGCCTCATATACAGCGTTTCCGGCGGTATATTTTGCTTTTTTTCTATGTGCTTTTTTTTCAGATTTCTTACGGGGAACCGCCTGTGGGCAGTCAGTGTTTTCGGCGCCGTCGCCCACAACACGGGGCAGCTTCTTGCCGCTTCGTTCATGCTCGGCAGCACAAAGGTTTTTTTATATTTCCCCGCTCTTTTGCTCTCGGCAATATTAACAGGTGTCTTTACAGGTCTTTGCGCGCAGTACGCTGTTGCCGGGCTTAAAAGCTTCAAGTTAAAATAATCATCAGCGCGCTATGGCGCTTTTAAAGGGTGTGTTTAATGTGAATAAAAAAGGCAATGGTTTGTCTACACAATCAATGGTGGCGTGCGCGATGCTTTGCGCGGCGGCTTTTGTCCTTGTTTCGATATCGAGCAACACAATGCCTCCGCTCATTCCAGCCGCGCCTTTTTTGAAGTATGACCCCAAGGATGTTGTAATCGCCATGGGCGGCCTTCTTTTCGGATCGTTGCCCGCCATGATAATTTCCGTCGTCGTTTCATTTCTTGAAATGGTAACATTCAGCGCGACAGGGTGGATTGGCTTTGTCATGAACGTCCTCTCCACATGGGCGTTCGTGCTGCCCGCCTCTGTCATATACTCCCGAAAGAAAAGCTTGCCCGCGGCGGTTGTCGGACTTTTTTCGGGAACGGCGCTCATGGTCGCCGTAATGATGCTGTGGAACTATCTTTTAACTCCGATATACACAGGCATGCCGAGGGAGGCTGTCGCCGACTTGCTTATTCCGGCCTTTTTGCCCTTTAACCTCATAAAAGGCTCGCTTAATATGGCCGTGACCCTCCTGCTTTACAAGCCTGTCGTTTCGGCGCTGCGCGCGGCAAAGCTGATGCCGAATCCCGCAACCTCCTCAAGAAAAGGCGGTGCCACTGCCGCCGCTGTTTTAATCGCTGTCTTTATAATTGTCTCGTGTGCCGTCGCTTTGCTTTTGATGAACAAAATCATCTGACAAAGCCGCACATTCCGCGCCCGCGAACGCTTCGGGCGCGGCAAATTTGCGGCGCTCCGTTAAAAACTATTGAAATTTATTTAATTTTGATTTATAATGACCAAGTCAGCATATGCCGGTGTGATGGAATAGGCAGACGTGCCGGACTCAAAATCCGGTGGTAGCGATACCGTGCGGGTTCGACCCCCGCCACCGGCACCAGCCCCGTAACCTTTTTTTAAGGGCTTCGGGGCTTTCTCATACATTGGGGAAAATGCTGAAAACACCGCGCACCAAACCGCCGCGGGCAAACAAAACAGCCGCCGCGGACACAACGTATGTTGCATATTGCGTGCAAAAGATGTTATGATTGCTGCGGAGACATTTTTTGCTTTGGCTTTTGACGTCACGCTTCACACATTATAACACAGTCTCTCTGATTTTCTCAACAACGATTTAATAAAAAGGCGGCGATTTTATGAACACACCTGCTTACCACAAGGATCTGTCAACGCTTCACATCGGCTGTGAGCCGCCCGGAGCTTATTTCATTCCCTTTGAAAAAGAGGAAAAGGCGTGCGGCCCGCGTCAGTCATCCGCGTTTTTCAAAACTCTTTGCGGAGAATGGTCTTTTAATTTTCTCGAAAGCTTTGAGGATGTCGACTGGTCCTTTACTGGCGAAAATTTTGACGCTTCAGGCTTTGAAAAAATTACTGTGCCGTCCTGCTGGCAGGCATTCACAGGCAGAGGCTATGACGCGCCGCTTTACAGCAACGAGCGCTACCCATTCCCGACAGACCCGCCGTTTCTGCCGGAAGACAATCCCTGCGGCGAATATGTCCGCGATTTTTATCTTGATGAAAGCTTTGCGGGACGCGCCGTCTACCTCAATTTTGAAGGTGTGGCGTCCTGTTTTTATGTTTATGTAAACGGCGTGTTCGCGGGATACAGCCAGGTGAGCCACTGCACGAGCGAATTTGACGTGTCGCGCCTTATTAAACCCGGCAAAAACAGGATCGCGGTGCTTGTCGTCAAGTGGTGCGACGGCTCTTATCTTGAGTGTCAGGACTTTTTCCGCCTGTCGGGCATTTTCAGGGAAGTCTTTCTTCTTTCGAGAGCGCGCGAGCATATTAAAGATGTTTTTGTCACAGCCGACACTGAGGAGGACTTTTCCTCGGCGGTCATTCATGTTTTTGCGCTGTTTTCCGGCAGTCCGCTTGCGAATTACAGCCTTTTGTCGCCGTCGGGCGAAACACTTTCATCAGGAAAGCTGGAGAGCGAAACAGACATAAAAGTCTCCCGCCCGTTGCTTTGGAGTGATGAAACGCCGTCGCTTTACAAGCTTTATCTTTCAGCGGGCGGCGAACACATTCTTTTAAAAATCGGCATAAAAAGACTTGAGATAAAGGACGGCGTCCTGCTTTTGAACGGCAAAGCCGTCAAGGCGCGCGGAATGAACCGCCACGACTCAAACCCGTCGCTCGGTCACGCCGTGCCGCTTAAGGACATGGAGAATGACCTGTTTCTCATGAAACGCGCAAACATAAACTGTGTCAGGACTTCACACTATCCAAACGATCCGCGTTTTTCACTTCTTTGCTCCGAGCTTGGTTTTTTGCTCGTCAACGAGGCTGATATCGAGACGCACGGAATGGGTTTTGATTACGGCGAATGGGACTGGCCGCGCTGGTCGTCGCTGTCCGACAGCCCCGATTGGGAGGAGTCATATGTCGACCGCGCCGCCAGGCTTTTCGAGCGCGACAAAAACTGCGCCTGTGTCGTCATGTGGTCGCTCGGAAACGAGGCGGGAGTCGGCAGCAATCACCGCGCCATGGCGCGCTACATAAAAAGCCGCGACGCGCGAGCCGTCATTCATTACGAAAATTCCCACAAGGAGTTTCCGTGTGTGCCGGAGGGTGAGGATTATTCCGACATATCCGACATCGAGAGCCGTATGTACGCCGCCGTCTCTTACCAGCGCGAATATCTTGCCGACAAAAACAACAAAAAACCGTTTTTCCTTTGCGAATATGTCGATTCAGTAACGACAGGCGACGTGTACGCAAACTGGGACGTCGTCGAAAGCTCCGACAGGCATTTCGGCGGCTGTGTTTGGGAGTTTGCCGACCATGCCGCCGCTGTGCTTGAAAACGGGAAAGAAAAATACTGCTACGGCGGCGATTTCGGCGAATATCCAAACGACGGCATATGCTGCCTTGACGGTGTCGTCTATCCCGACAGAAGCCCGCGTCCGGGATACTATGACGTAAAAAAAGTGTATGAACCTTTTTCAGTCTCCTTTGACGGCAGCGGGGCGATAATCATAAAAAACAAGCGCTATTTCACGCCGCTTTCCGATTTGGACGCCTTTTGGAGCATAGAGCGCGACGGCGAAACGGCGGCACAGGGAGCAATACGCTCCCTTGACGTCGCCCCGCGCCAGGAAAAAGCTTTCCGCCTTGACGGTTTTTCAGCCGAGGGGCTTTCGGGGCATTGCCTGCTCAACATTTCAATAAGGCAAAACTCAAAAACAAAATGGGCGGACGAGGGGTTTGAGGTCGGCTTTGCGCAGTTCCCGCTTTGTTCCGCAAAGCCTGCCGCAAATGACGATTGCGGCGCAAAAAAAGCACCGTCGCTTTCGCTCGACGGGCAAATCGCCTTAATTTCAATCGGAGACACTGTCTATTCGTTTAACATGACATACGGCCGCGTATGCTCGATTTTTGACAACGGCCGCGAGCTTCTTGCGGCGCCGATGAGCTTTAATCTTGACAGAGCGCCCGAATACAAAAGCCGCGATATCGGCGAGCTTTGGCGCAGGGCGGAACTTTACAACATCAGCCAAAAGACTTACAAATGTGAAATTGAGCGCAGCGGCCCCGACGCGGTTGTTATCCGTGCCGATATATCTTTAGGCGGGCCGTCCGTGCCGCCCGTAATTCGCGGTGAGGCGCGATATTCTTTCTTTGCGGACGGTCACATGAGCGTCTCCCTTTGCGGCAATGTGCGCAAAAACGCTCCGCCGCTTCCGAGGCTCGGCGTTCGCCTCATCATGACGGAGGGCTCGGAGAGGATGGAATATTTCGGCAAGGGTCCCTTTGAGACATATGTCGACAAAAACAAGGCGGCAAAGACGGCGCTTTACAAAACGACAGTGACGGCAAACCATGAAAGCTATATAAAACCCCAAGAAAACGGCGCGCATTACGGAAGCCTTTGGGGAGCGGTGGGGACGCTGTGCGGGCATGGGCTTTTCTTTTGCTCGTCGGACAAAAGCGGCTTTTCGTTCGGCGCGTCGCACTTCACGGCAAAGCAATTGCGTGAAACGGCGCACGATTGGGAGCTGAAGCCGCTGAAAGAGACTGTCGTAAGGCTTGACTGGCGGATAAACTCATCAAGCTGCGACGAGGACATCGCACAGCTTGAGCCGGAAAGGACTCTTGACTGCAAAAGCTTTGATTTTTCCTTTGACATTAAGCCTGTTTTTATTGACGACATAAAGCCGTTTGACATTTATCGCGGCAAAAGCGCCAATTAAGCTTTTCGCGGCGGGCGGTTTGTCGGTTTTTTGTTGTTTTCACTTTGGTCTAAGGCGCGAAACGGCTGTGTGAAGCCGCTTTGCCGACTGCATCGGGAGGTGTTATAAAATTGAAAGCCGTCATAATGGCAGGCGGGTTAGGCACAAGAATGGGCGCTACAGGCATCCCGAAGCCGATGCTCCCCGTCGCCGGAAAGCCTGTGCTTGAGCGGCAGATAGAGTGTCTTGTCCGATTCGGAATAACCGATATAACTATAGTGACACACCATCTCGGCGAAAAGATAGCGCGGCATTTTGGAGACGGCTCGCGCTTTGGAGCCCGTGTCTCATATTTTAAAGAGCGCACCCCTTTGGGCACCGCGGGCGCCCTTTTTAAGATGAAGCATGACGGCGACTTTCTTCTTATAAACGGCGATATTGTTTTTGATATAGATATCGATTTTTTTATTTCATGCCACAACAGGCGGCGCGGACTTGCGACAATCCTGACACATCCCAGCACCCACCCCTTTGACAGCGCGCTTGTCAAAACAGACAAGGACGGCAGGGTCACGGAATGGCTTCCGAAAACAAGGCCGCCGTCCGACTATCAAAATCTTGCTAATACGGGGATTCACATTATTTCTCCCGAGCTTGTTGAATCCGCTGACATACGCGGCGCCGCGAACCTTGACAAGGATCTGCTGATTCCGGCAGTTAAAACAGGGCGCGTTTTTTCATGCCGCACCTTTGAATATGTCCGCGACATGGGGACTCCCGAACGGCTCGCGCAGGTAACGCGCGACGTCATTTCCCGCCTTCCCGAAAAAAAGAGAGCCTCAAACAAGCGGACCGCCGTGTTTCTTGACAGGGACGGCACAATAAACGCATATAAAGGATATATATGCTCGCCTGACCAAATCGAGCTGATAGAGGGAGCCGCGCGTGCTGTCAAAATAATCAACCGCCTCGGCTATCTTGCCGTGGCGGTCACAAATCAGCCTGTCGTCGCAAGGGGTATGTGCGGCTTTGACGAGCTTGACGCAATACATAAAAGGCTTGAGACTCTTCTTGGCGGACACGGAGCATACCTTGACGGGATTTATTTTTGCCCGCATCACCCCGACGGCGGATATGAGGGAGAAGTCGCCGCGCTGAAATGTGATTGCCTTTGCCGCAAGCCAAAGCCCGGAATGATTTTAGATGCCGCCCGCGACCTGAATATCAGCCTTGCGGACTCATATATGGTGGGCGACAGCCCGTCCGATATATTGTGCGGCCGAGCGGCGGGATGCAAAACCGCGTTCCTTCAATGCGGCAGCAAAAGCGACCCGCCCGAAGGCGCCCCTGTCTTTCGCGACCTCATAAGCTTTGCCGAAAGCCTAAAGTCACACGGAGGCTCAATCTAACAAAAGCTTTTCAATAGCCGACGCGACGCCGCACTCTTTGTTTGTGCCGGTGATATAGTCGGCGGCCTTTTTCAGCAAGCTGTCGGCGTTACCCATGGCGACGCCGATTGCGCACTTATCTATCATGGGGAGATCGTTCGCGCTGTCGCCGATGCCGATTGTCCGCTCAAGCGGCATACCCGCCGCCGAAAGCATGATGTCAATCCCCTTTGCTTTGTCACAATCCTTCAGCACACAGTCAAAAAACGATTCATACCTGTATATCTCAATCTCGCCGCCAAAGCGGCTAAGGCATTCGTCCGCGGACACGCCCTTTACGGCGGCGACGGAGATACGATGTCCCAAAAGCTTCTTTCGGCAGTCGTCCATGCTTGTTATGATGTTTTCACAGCCGCCGAAGCACTTACGCCCGGAACCCAGCACAAACATTTCGTCAATCCCCTCAAGCAGGCAGGCGGCATCCTCGCGCCGCAAAAAGAAACGGCAAAGACTTTCCAAAAGACTGTCGGGAAAGCAAGCCGCGTATATCTCCCTGCCGCCGTATATGATGTGGCTGCCGTTGCCTGAGATTACACCGTCAAGCGTCAGGGCATAGCTCCTTAATTCGTCCGGTATGTTTGCCAAAGAGCGTCCCGTATTTATAAAGACCTTATGTCCCCTTTTCCTCGCCTTTTCAATGGCCTTTACATTTCTTTCCGGAGGCGTAAACGTGTCTGTTATAAGCGTCCCGTCAATGTCAATAAATGCCGCGTAGTTTTTGTTTTTGTCTGTCATTTCATCTCCTCAAAATCTGACCGCAAAGTCCCCCGAACGACTGTTTTGCAAAATTTAACAGGCGTTTTCACCTTGTGTTGTTCGTCAACAGGCTTTGCGATATTGCGTGTTTTGCTTAAAAATTCCCCTGTGTCGCCACCTTTCGGTACGGCACAGGGGATTTGTTTTTATTGTATTATTCCTTGCTCTTCTTAACTATTGAAATTATGATTGCGACGCCGACAATGGCGAAACACACCATGAGGATTATGAGAACCGCCTTTGTTTTAGAGATCCCTCTGCCCTCATCCTCAGGCTCTGTGACGGACTCCGTCTCCGATTCGGTCTCCTCGAAAGTAAAATCTGTAAAATCAAAATAATCGGTGTCGCTCTCCGTCTCATCTGTCATATCTTCGTAATAATCATCATTAAACCTTGTCGTCGTTGTCCGTGTGGTTGTGACGCTTTTTTTTGTCGTTGTGACGCTTTGCTTTGTCGTCGTGGAGCTTTTGGTTGTCGTCGTGGTTGGCGCCGTCGTTGTTTCGGACGGCGTTATCTTCCCGCCGGAGGCAGAAACTGAAATGTCGTTCAGCTCGTTGTCAAAAGTCGAGCCGGAAACGGATGACACAGATATTGTCGCCGTATCGGAAAAATCGTCCAGAACCTTAAATGTCATTGTCGCAACGGCGCCCGTGGATGTGTTGTCGTCCCTTGCAAGGTCGTCAGACCAGAAAAGGCGGTATGAGCTTGCCGAATAGTCGCCTGAGCCTGACCATCCCTTTAACAGACCTTTGTCTGACACGCTTTCCAGCTTCAGCTTTGAGGTGTCATATCCGACGTCAAGCCCCATAGCTATAATGCCCGGATTGCTGTTGAGGTTTACTGTTACGGTTACTGTGTCTCCGGCCTTCGCCTTTGTGCTGCTTAACGATACTGATGCCGTTTCAGCGGAGCTGACCTGAAAAACCATTGCCGTCATAACAAGCGCGGCGCACAGGAGAATCGAAGCGGCGGCGGAAAAGAATCTTTTTTTCATGATATCCTCTCTCTTTCTGACAAAAATCATTTCAGCGTTATGCCTGTCCATCCGGACACATACCTGCGCAGGATAGTGGCGTCCTTGCCGTCGATTTCACCGTCACCGTTTACGTCGGCGGCGGATTTGTTTATCGTTATGTTTGCCCAGCCGGACACATATCTGCGTAAAAG
This sequence comes from Clostridiales bacterium, assembly GCA_012523185.1. Classification (GTDB taxonomy): domain Bacteria; phylum Bacillota; class Clostridia; order Oscillospirales; family Acutalibacteraceae; genus UBA1425. Next base: position 2,390 of record JAAYIY010000059.1, on the reverse strand, counting down.
TGTCGCGTCCTTACCGTCAATGCTCCCGTCGTCGTTTACATCTCCGCTTGAGGATGACGCGCTTCCCAGTGAAATCTTGCCGCTGCTTCCCCTAAGGGAAATCTCGTCAAGATCGACATTGAAGGTGTTGCTCTTGTCGGGGGTTACGGTGACATCCGCGGTGCCCGATGTGAATATCGGCAGAAGTTTAAATGTGAGCGTTACAAGGACTCCGTTTTCCTTTATGTCTTTAGATATTTTGTCGTCGAAAAAGGATATCCTGCACTGTGAGGACAGCGGAGAATCCTTGTATGAGAAACCTTTTAGGACAGAACCGCCTTTGACGCTTTGCAGAGAAACCTTTGTGGCGTCATATTTGACTGTGAACGCGGCGGCGACAAGCCCCGGATTGTTTTCAATGCTGACTGTCACAGAAACAGTGTCGCCGGCCTTTCCGGAAACGCTTGAAACGACGTATGCCGGAGAGGTGCCCGAAACTCTTAACGTGCCGTATCCGCTTGTGTTTGCTGTGAAATATTTCTCCGCGGCCGAGCCCTCCGTGCAGTATACGGTGAGGGCGGGACAGCCGTAAACAGCCCCTGAATCGATTGTGGTGACAGTTGAGCCGACAGTCAGACCTTTGAGCTTGGAGCAGCCGTGAAACGCGGAGGGTCCAATCCTTGTCACAGATGAAGGAACGACGTAAGACGTCGCCGCCTTGCCCGCCGGATAACACACAAGCCTTGTCTTTGCCCTGTTCATAAGAACGCCGTCAGACGCCGAATAATAGTTGTCTTTTGACACCTTAAATTCTTCAAGCTTCGCGCATCCCTCAAAAACATCGCCGGATATGGAAAGCACGCCGCCGCCTAAATTAAATGTCTTGAGCGACGAACAGTCTTTAAAAGCTTCATCTCCCACACTTGTAACAGAATCGGGAATCGCCGCCGCTGTCAGTGACGAGCAGGCGCGGAATGACGCCTTGCCGATGGTCTTGAGCGTCGACGGAATTGAAATCTGCGAAAGCGACTTGCAGCCGTCGAAAAGATAGTCGCCAAGCACAGTCATCCTGCTCGAAAGAGTCGCCGACGTCAATGCCGTGCAGCCTGAGAGAGCGCCCGACCCGACAGCCGAAACAGACCCGGGAAATGTCACTGTCGAAAACTTTGTGCAGCCCTCAAACGCGTATGAGCCAACGGTCGCCAAGGTGCTTTCTGTCATGTCTATGGTTTTTACGGAAGAACCGGCAAAGGCGTACGCGTTTATTGAAGTGACATTAGATTGCAGAACAACCTCCGACAGCTTGGACGCGCCCGAAAAGGCATAGCATCCGATTGTGCGGACAGTCTGCGGCACTGTGAATTTGTCGCCGTCCCTTGATGCCGGATAAGCCAAAAGGCTTGTTTTAGAGCTGTTAAAAAGAATGTTGCCGGTGCTTGCAAACGAGCTGTTTGCCGCCGCCACCGTAAATCCGACAAGCGACGAGCAAAAAGCAAACGCCCCGTCGCCCAAAGCCGAAACGGACTTCGGTATCGTGACAGAGGTGAGGTTTGAGCATTTGGCAAAGGCAAGCTCCCCGATGCTGCGCACACCGCCGCCAAGAGAAAGCGTCCTCAATGAAATGCAGTTGTAAAACGCTTTGTCGTCGATTGTTTCGACAGTGTCAGACAGCGACAGTGACAGCAGAGCCGCCTTGCCGCTAAAGGCGCCCTCGCCGATTGCCGTGACCGAGTAATCCTCAAGCGACGACGGGATTGTGACAATGAGCGGTATGCCGTCATAGCCTATGATTGTCGCCTTTCCTCCCGAAACGGTGTATATAAAGTTGTCCGTGGTGTATTTTGTCGCGGCGTCGGCTGTGACGTTATTAAAAATCAGATTAAATCCGCCCATGCCGAAAAAAGGTATCCCCGCGGCAAATATTGCGACTGCAAGAAAGATTGTAAGCGGCTTTTTCAGTATCTTAAACATTTTTCTACCTCCTGGTCATGCTTAATATAAAAGCGTGTGCGTGCTGTGCCGCCGCCTGACAGGGCGCGTCGGCGCAAAAACAATCATACAAATATATGATACAATATAATACCTCAAAATGCAAGTTTTTCCGATAATTTTCGCCGTTTGGAAAACTTTTCTTGCCGTTACAGTTCCCGAACCAAATCAAAAATCTTTGCTTTGCAAAAGCTGATGGCTCGATATAGGGCAACACCGCACAATGATTGTTGTGCAATTGAGACATAGTTAGTTAAGCGGATATAACACAAAAAATTCTCTGTTGATAATCTGTTTTCCATATCTGCACGCTCCGAATTAAGAATGAAGGTATGCTGTCGGCATTTCAGCAGTTTAAAATCGACACGCTTAAAAACGCCGACATAATATCGGCAGCTTTGGGGCGAAAATGTTGACAGTCT
>JAAYIY010000058.1 GCA_012523185.1 Clostridiales bacterium | reverse complement strand
GTCTGTCTGTCTGTCTGTCTGTCTGTCTGTCTGTCTGTCTGTCTGTCTGTCTGTCTGTCTGTCAACGATTGTGTTGCGGTTTTCTCAAATGTCAAGAGGAAATCGCGGTAATATTCATACTGTTTTTTTCTCGCTGTAAGCTCCGCTGTAAGCTCCGCTGTAAGCTCCGCTGTAAGCTCCGCAAAATTGTCCAGAATACGGACAATTTCGCTCTGCACGGGTAGCGGCGGGAGGGGAATTTTTAATTGTTCAACAACTGAACGAGCTAAACGGGGTACACTCGCTCTTCTTACCCTTGAAAAAATATAGCTCTGCTGACAAAGTAACGCATAATAAAGATAGCGACTTTTTAAATTCTCTGGGCAATTGAAGCAAAAACAATCATCTGCCGCCCAAAAATCAACCGTGCTGTAACCGATTTCGCCCGCAGCACCTGCGCTAATGACGAAAACCGTATTTGCAGGGTAGTTACTTTCCTCATAGTAACCTAAAGGAGTCATACTGTTTTGATAAACAGGGTATTTGCCATCATCTGCGAGCTGGCTTCTAATCACACGAACGCCCCTCGTCGGTGGAGCAACATCGCCAAGTTTTACATACTCCACCCCATCAAGGCAAAGTTCTGCAATCAATTTATCAAGTTTACTCATCGCTGTCACCGCCTTTAGCTATCAGCTTTTTTACCTCACGGTCAAAATCGGAAATGATTTTTTGAGTTTTGTTAAAATGCATATATTCATCTTGTGCTTTTGCATCTGCCTGTATTTTGGAAACGCTACCCTTATCCTTTAAGATGTCATATTTTCTGAAGGCAAGAAATTCATTAACGCTTAGCGAAAACTCCTCCATTGTGAAAGTATTTTCACGTTCAATCAAATCCTCTATGTAATCAAAATAGCCCGTTACCGCTCTTTCTAATTGTTTAATTTGTTTTTCCTCAAGGTAATTTTTTGCAATCGTTACATCAGATTTTAAAATGCGTCCTCCGGGTGAATTTTTCCATGTAGTCAATCCCATATGTTCCTTGCTTCGGTCTGCTCCCATATGGATTATTTCAGCGGCAGTTTTGCCTGTTATTGCAAAATGAAATTTGTTTTGCACCATCGCATAAAAATCCTGTGTTACAGATGAATTTGCATCATAGTCAATGCTGCATTCGGCAAATATATCGGTGATTTGCTGCCAGATGCGGCGTTCGCTTGCCCGAATGGAACGAACGCGCTCCAATAACTCTTTGAAATAATCTTTGCCAAACGCAGTTTTTCCTTGCTTGAGACGTTCATCGTCTATTGCAAAGCCTTTTATCATGTATTCTTTTAGCACACCGGTCGCCCAGATGCGAAACTGTGTTGCTTTGCGAGAATTCACACGATAACCGACTGATATAATGGCATCAAGATTGTAAATATTTGTTTCCTTCGTTTGGGTTTTGTTAGGAATTGCGCCGTGTCGAGTGGTCATTTCCATTTTGGAAACGACCACATCTTCATGAAGTTCGCCATCTTCAAAAATGTTTTTCAAGTGCTTGCTGATTGCCGGTGTCTGGACTCCAAACAATTCAGCCATCGCATTTTGCGTAAGCCAAATAGTCTCATCTTTGATGACAGCATTAACAGATACTTCTTCATCTGCGGATTGATAAAGCAAAAATTGAAGGTCATTATTCATGATATTGTGTCCCCCTCAATTTCCGCGATTATTGCGTTTATTTCTTTTCGCAGAACGTCCTCGCGAGCGACGATGCGTTCAATTTCGGCGTTCAGTGTTTTAATATCTATGACTTCTCTTTTGTCCTCTTGCTCGACATATGTAGAAACCGAGAGATTGTACCCCTGTTCGGCGATGTCTCCGTTTGGCACGACTTTGGCGGTATAGTCTACATTGACGCGGTCGGTATAAATCTTTACGATTTTATCAATGTTCTCCTGCGTCAGCTTGTTGCTGTTCGTAACCTTTACAAACTCGCGGGAAGCATCGATGAATAGCGTACTATTCTCGCTCTTACTTTTTCGTAAAACCATGATGCAAGTGGCGATACTTGTACCGTAAAAGAGGTTGTCGGGAAGCTGAATAACGCAGTCGACAAAGTTGTTGTCAATCAGATACTGGCGTATCTTTTGCTCCGCGCCGCTGCGGTAGAAGATGCCGGGGAAGCAGACAATCGCCGCCGTGCCGCTGGTGGCGAGCCAGCTAAGCGAGTGCATAATAAAGGCAAGGTCGGCTTTGCTCTTTGGCGCAAGCACCCCGGCAGGGCTGAACCTCGGGTCGTTTATCAGAAGCGAATCGCTGTCACCGGCCCATCTTATCGAATACGGCGGATTTGAAACAATCGCCTCAAACGGTTCATCGTCCCAGTGGAGCGGCTCGGTGAGTGTGTCGCCGTGACCAACGTCGAATTTGTCATAATCGATGTCATGAAGGAACATATTGATACGGCATAGGTTGTAGGTTGTGATGTTGATTTCCTGCCCGAAGAAGCCGTTGCGGACGTTATGTTTGCCCAGTATCTTGGCAAACTTCAACAGCAGGGAGCCGCTGCCGCATGCCGGGTCGTACACCTTGTTGACCTCGGTTTTTCCGACAATCGTCAGTCGGGTAAGCAGCTCGGAAACTTCCTGCGGCGTGTAGTATTCGCCGCCCGATTTGCCGGCGTTGCCGGCGTACATACCCATAAGGAACTCATAAGCGTCGCCGAAAGCGTCAATCGTGTTTTCGCGGTAGTCACCCAGTTTCATATCGCTTACACCGTTAAGCAGCTTGACAAGCCGTTCATTTCGCTTGGCAACCGTGCCGCCGAGTTTGTTGCTGTTTACATCAATGTCATCAAACAAACCTTTAAAGTTGTCTTCGGATGGCGTTCCCTGCGCGGACGCTTCGATGTTCTTAAAGACGGTTTCAAGCGTTTCATTCAGATTCTCATCAGACGCCGCCTTTTTGTGGACGTTCTCGAAGAGTTCCGACGGCAGCATGAAAAAGCCCTTTGTTGTAACCAAATCCTCACGCGCTTGCTCTGCGTCCTTGTCCGACAGTTTTGAATAGTCGAAAGTTGATTTGCCCGCCTCGCGCTCGCCTTCATTTATATAAGCTGTGATGTTCTCAGAGATATAACGATAGAACAAAATGCCGAGAACATACTGCTTGAAATCCCAACCGTCCACGCTTCCGCGCAGGTCGTTGGCAATACCCCATATTGTACGGTGGAGTTCAGCCCGCTCCTGTTCCTTACGATTGTCAGCCACTATTCTGTGTCCTCCTGTTTATTAGTTAATCCGTCCGACACGCCGCCCGACCTTATCCATTAATGAATTTCTTAAAATCCATCGTACTATCCATTATTTCTATATATTACCACAATTTTTTAATATCAACAACCTGTTTCGTCATATATTATTCGATAATTTTCATATAATGTTATTTCAGTTATAAAAACCTTGTTTCATATATATAACGAGTTTTCCGACACTTCAACATTTTGTACAAGTCCCTCAACCATCACACAACCCCTCGCCGGGTGTAAAAATTGCTCTCATAATTTCTACATATCCGATATAAAAAACCTTCGTTTACCTGTTGACAGGTGCGTCATTTTGTAGTAACATGTCCTTGTAGACGAACATTTGTTCCTCGCGCATTATTTGGAGGTGATTACTTTGCGATATCTTTCTTATCGCGACATTGACAAAATCGCGGGCGAGGTCTTGCGGCATTACGGCTACGCCGGCGAGGCTCTGGAGCCGACGGACGTGTGCCGGTTGGCGGTCGAATCGCTGGGCTTCGGCGTTGAGTATGCTACGCTGTCCGACGACGGTTCTGTACTGGGGTTGACCGCCTTTGCGCCGACATCCTGTATGGTGTGGCGTAACGGCAAGCCGAGGCTCCTCAGCATTCCCGCCGGACTTATCCTTGTCGATGAAAGCCTGTGTCATCGCGACTGCGTGGGACGCGAGCGGTTTACCATTGCGCATGAATGCGGTCATCAGCTTCTTCACGGCACGGATTTTGCCCGCACCTTCCAAGCGCCTGTCAGCATTGACGCCGCCGAGAGTTTCGTCGCTCGCAGAACGCTTGTCACAACGAACGACTGGCTGGAGTGGCAGGCAAATACAATGTCAGCCGCCCTGCTCATGCCGCAGTATCAAATGCCGAAAGCTGTCAAAGAGTTCGCTGGCAAAGACCGTATCGTTTCGGAGCACGGCTGCATCACATATTCCGAAGGCAAAGGTATCAATGAGATTGCGGAGTTTTACGGTGTTTCATATACTGCGCTGACCATCCGGCTAAAGCAGCTCGGACTGCTGACCGGCACCTGTCATGTGCAGCATATGCTCGATATTCAGTACAGCGAGGTGTAACGATATGACTAACTATGACGTAGTATCCTGCCCTGTATGCGGCGGAAGTTCGTTTGCAAGCGCCGCCGGCAACGGACTGTTTCCAATCATCAGCTGCGAAAACTGCGGATACACAATGGAGCTTCGCATTGCGATGAGGAGAGCTATACGCTGTCCTGTTTGCGGATACCGGCTGTTAGACGCAGAGGACAATGTAAAAACGCAGGTTCGCCCGGTTGAAAAAGACGCGAAATGGAAGCCGGACTTTTATGAAAAGTGCGTAGGCTGCAAATCGGACATAGGAATAAAAAAGACTGCGGTTATAAAAAAGGAACCGTGCGCCGTAAAAGACGCAGCCGTTTAACCGATAGCAAATTCAGTTACTGCTTTCCAGAGTATATTAAAAGATACCCCGCACGCCGCAATTCAAGCGGCGGTATAAAAATAAATAAACTATAAAATTTAGAAAACTTCGTACATAGCACCGACCGCCGGATATAGTGACCTGAACGTATGAGTCAGGGTGAAAGCCGGATAAGAGCCTATACCGTCTAAAAGCATTCAATGTAGGTTCGTCAGACAAAACAGTCTCGTCGAACGGGCAGGAAAAGGACCATCGAGTGAGGAGCATGACAAGTAGCTTTTAGAGCTATTTTGTTATGCCCTCACTCTTTTTGTTTGTTCGGCTGTGAGCATCGCATGCACCGGTTTTAAAAGCGGAAAGGCTTTTATGAACCGGTGCTTTATATATTTCTGCAGACCGCCGCCATAGCTCCTGAATTTTTGACGCGAATCAAAATTCAAAGGAGCTGTAAAAATGAAGGTTACATACAAATTCGCAAACGGTGAGCGCTGCGATATAGAGGTCGACGAACGCTGGTCTGACGAGCTCGCAGAACTGGACAGGCTCGAATATAACGCAAATCAAAGAGAATCACGGCGGCATTGCTCTCTTGACAGCATGGACTATGAGGGTGAGTTCTTTGCCGACGGCACCGACGTTTTGTCGGACTTTCTGAAACGGCAGGACGCCGAACGGCTTAGCGCAGCCATGGATTCCCTGCTTCCTCGGCAGAAAGAACTACTTCAAAAGGTGTTTTATGAAGGGCTGTCAATTGCCGGTATCGCGCGTGAGGAAGGTGTAAATGAAGCAGCAATTCGCGGTCGTTTAAAAAAAATATACCGACAAATAAAAAAATTTTGAATTAGGGGGTTCGGTTTTGTGTTTCCTGTGACCTAACAGTGAAGGGCATCAATAACACCTCGCCCTTCGGAAAGGGTGAAACGCAATGTTAAACAACAGGGTCAGTGTGAGGGTCACACAGTCCGATGGTGTAAAAACCGAAGTGCTGCAAGCTCGTGAACGTAAGCTGCACAAGCAATTTCTGCGTTTTCTTCTCGGCGAAGAAATGAACGTGCTTGTCATATCACCGGGCGACACGGTCAACGCCATCGAAATTACCGAACTGCCGAAAGGAGGTTCATGCAATGCCGGAGATTCCTAATCTTCCGATTAAAGTAACTCCGTACAGGCATCAAGTTGAGGCTTTCGGCTTCGTTTGTGAACTGTTCGGCTTGGCGGGTGGTGATTCACACATTTCCATAAGACGTCGCGGTGCGGCTTTGCTTATGGAAATGTAGGACGGGCACAGGAAAGAGTCTGACCGCTATTGCCGCTGCGGGTGCGCTGTATAAAGCCGAGCATATTAACAGGGTTCTCATCGTCGCGCCGCTTTCAATCCTTGGCGTTTGGCGAGAGGAATTTGAAAAGTTTGCTGATTTTAACTACATACTTGTAGTTCTAACGGGCAGCAGCATAAGGAAAGCGGAGACGCTCCAAGGCCTGAACAACAAGAATCTGCAAGTTGCGGTCGTGAACTACGAATCAGCGTGGCGCTTGGAGAAAGAGCTTGCCGGATGGAACGCCGACCTCATCATCGCTGACGAAGGCCATAAAATCAAGACGCACAATATTTCAGCCTCCAAGGCGATACACCGGCTGGGCGCGGCGGCAAAATACAGATTGCTCCTGACGGGAACGCCCGTAACCAACAAAGCTGTCGACATTTTCAGCCAGTACAAGTTTCTCAATCCGGCCATTTTCGGAAACAGCTTTTACGCATTCCGCAACCGTTACTTCGACATGGTCGGCTACGGTAATCATACGCCCGTTCTGAAAAAGTCGATGGAACGGGAGCTGACGGAGCGTATGCACAGCATTGCATATCGCGCGACAAAAGCCGAGTGCCTCGACCTGCCGGAAACGACCGACATCATCCGCAAAGTTGAGCTGGAGCCGAGGGCAATGAAACTGTACAGGAGTCTTGTTAAGGAGAGTTATGCCGAATTATCCGATGGCGAGGTCACAATCACCAATGTTTTAACAAAGCTGCTGCGCTTGTCACAGCTTACAGGCGGTTTCATCGGTAGCGACGAAAGCAGCGACGTTGAACAGGTCAGCACGGCAAAGCTGGATGTGCTGGAGGACATCATCGACGCCGCTCTGGAGGAAAACCGCAAGCTCGTTATCATCGCCCGTTTCGTTGCGGAGCTTGAAGCCATCTGCCGGTTGCTCGAAAAAAGGTGTGTCAATTATTCGCTCATCAAGGGCGGCGTTAAAGACCGCGACGAACAGGTGGCGCAGTTTCAGAACGACCCCGATGTCCCCGTTTTTGTCGGTCAGATAGCGACTGCCGGGCTGGGCATCACATTAACCGCCGCATCCACTATGGTTTTCTACTCGCTCGATTACAGTATGAGCAATTTTGAGCAGACGAAAGCCCGTATTCACCGCGCCGGACAGCGTATGCCGTGTATCTACATATACCTCACCGCCAAAGGCACCATCGATGAAAAGGTGCTGAAAGCGTTGAAGAACAAGGCGAACCTTGCCAGAACGCTGGTGGATGATTACCACTACGGACTAAACCCATTTATATAAAGAAGGAGCTTTTCAAAATGGATAACTCAGAGAAAATGTTTGAACTCGCGGACAGGCTGAAAGCCCTGCGCGATGAAAAGAAAAATGCGGAGCAAAGCCTCAAGGAGCTGAACACCACGATTGACGAAGTGGATTTTCAACTTGCCTCGCTTATGGCGGACACAGAGACGCAGAACTTCACCCGTTCCGGCGTTATGTTCTGCCTGACCACCGCCACCCGCGCTTCGGCTGCCGCCGACCGCAAGGACGACTTGTTCGAGGCTCTTCGTACCGAGGGACATGGCGGGCTTATCTACGAGACCGTCAACGCCAACTCGCTGTCGGCTTTTGTTAAGGAGCAGATTGCCGAAAACGACGATGTTTTACCCGGCTGGCTCGAAGGGCTGGTCAACGTATTTGAAAAAACGACCGTGGGCGTACGCAAAGCCGCCCGCAAATGAGAAAGGACGAAAATACTATGAAAAAAAACGAAATCGCAACCACTAACAGTAACAGCGCTTTTATGGCACTGAAAGACTTCAATTTAAACGACGCGCTTTCCGAGGAGCTTTCCGGCTTATCCGGTAGCTTTGAGCGCATAAAAATCCCCGCCGGCGGCATGACGGTTTTCGAAATCCCCGGAGAAAATCCCGACTCGCCTGAAAGCGTCAAGGAGTTTTCTGCGGTCATCCTGCATCATCACCCGCTGTATGCCTATTACACGGACAAGTATACGGGCGGCTCCAATCCTCCCGATTGCGGCAGCTTCGACGGTATCACCGGCGAAGGCAACCCCAGCGGCGAATGCGTCAAGTGTCCGTTTAACAAATTCGGCTCCGGCGAGAACGGCGCAAAAGCCTGCAAAAACAGACGCCGCATCTATCTGCTCCGAGAGGGCGAGATATTCCCAATGATACTCTCCCTGCCGACAGGCTCTCTTAAGGACTTCACCCGTTACATTATGCGACTGCTTTCCAAAGGTAAAAAGTCTAATGCAGTGGTCACCCGCTTTACGCTGAAGAAGGCTGTGAACAACAGCGGCATCGCTTATTCGCAGGCGCAGTTCACCGTTGACCGCAATCTGACCGACGAGGAGCTCGCGCTCATCTCCGGGCTGACCGAGCAGGTCAAAGCCTACAGCGAGCGCGTTGGCTACGACACCGAAACCTCTGAGGAAGCAGAGCTGAATGTTGACCCCAAAACCGGCGAGGTCATCGAACCGCTCGCCTAAAATATATAACCGCCGCCGGTCGGGCAGTTATACGCTGCCCGACTGTAAGCGGCAGATTGGAGCATATATGAATTACCGCAATATATATACAGCCGACGCGATACGCGAATACATCGGCGACACGGTTATTATCGCTTTCGACTTTGAAACAGCCCCCGACGACGCATGGCGCGATGAACCGAAGGCGGCGCTGGACGCACACAAATCGCATATCGTCGGTATCAGCCTTTCCGTTTCCGAAGACAGCGCCGTGTATATCCCGCTGACACACAAGGTCGGCAATAACGCGACTAACCCCGCAAAAATCATGGAATACCTGCGAGGAGCCGTGTTTGAAAATTGCATGGTCGTCAAGGTGGCACACAATCTCTCCTTTGAGGCGATGTTTCTGTATGCGCTGGGAATCGTCGTATGCGAACCCTGCTACGACACCATCGCGGCGGCGCAGCTCACGCTGAAAAGCAAATTTGAGTTTCGCAATCTGTCCGACAGCGGCTTAAAAATGCTCGCTGCCTCGCTGTTCGGCGTCGATATGCCGGACTTCAATACCGTTACGGCGGGACGTCATTTTGATGAGATGAATCCTGCTGACGATGAAACGCTGCGTTATGCCTGTGCCGACAGCGATTATACCTTGCGGTTGTATCACAAATTCAACGGCTGGTTTGCAAAAAACCTGCCAGACCACAGGGCCATCGTTGAGCGGCTTGAATCACCTACGGCGGTTTACTGCGGCATGATGAAGTATAACGGTGTGCCGATGAATGTGGCGGCGATGCTCGAAAGGCAAAAAGAAGCAGATGAGAAACTGGTGAAGCTCCGCGCCGAAATCGATGAGCTGACCGGCGGGGTGGACATCGGTGCAAACGCCGCCACTTCGGCGTTCAAACAGTATCTATACAAAGATCTCGGTCTGCCGGTACTGAAAACCACTGATAAGCATCAGGAGGCGGCGGACGACGCGACTATGATATTGCTTGCCGAATACTGCCGTGAAAAGCGACCGGAGCTTGTCCGTCTGTTTGAATGCATACAGGAATACCGAAAGTGGGGCAAGCTGAAAAGCACCTATATCGACGGGTATCTGCAACATATCAACACTGCCACCGGGCGCATTCACCCCGATCTCATGCAGCTGGGCACCGAGACAGGGCGCTTTACGTCGCGAAATCCAAATATGCAGAATTGCTTTGACGACAAGACCGAGGTACTCACAAGGCGAGGCTTTGTATTGTTCTCCGAGCTTACCGAGGACGATGATGTTGCGCAATGGGATAATGGGGATATCTACTTTGTAAAACCAACCGAGTACATAGAAAGACATTACAGTGGAGACATGATCCACTTGAAAAACGTCCATATTGACCTTTTGGTAACGCCGGACCATCGCTGCCTTCTGCAAAACCGAAAAAACAGACAATTCTATGTGACGACGGCAGAGGATTACAGTAGCGATGCCAAGCAGCTCCACTCCGGTCACTTTATGTTCGGTAGCAAACACATGACCCCAGCGGAAATTGTATTGGTAGCGGCTACTCAGGCAGACGGCTACTATCATGACAACGGCATTGTTTTTTCGTTTATCAAGGCGCGGAAATACCGCAGGCTCATAAATGCCCTGACCGAACTTGATGCACCATATACCGACAATGTAAAAGCCGATGGGCATGTTAATTTGCGGCTGTGCAAAGGTGAGTTGGCTCAACGGGTAATGTCGCTTCTTGGTGAGAATAAGACTTGGGGCAGATGGCTTCTCGACTATGACAGGCAGACCGTAAAAGCAATTTTGACAGAGCTACCGGAATGGGACGGCTGCTTCACTAGAGGCAGCGCATACAGCAGCTCAGTCAAGGAAAACGCCGACTGGATGCAGATACTGTACACCTTGACGGGGGTGCGCGCACATTTGCGTAAATACTGGAACGGTAATCCAAACGCTGCAATTAACTATCAGCTTGACATAACCGACAGGGATTATAGTCTGACCACCGGGATTAAAAAAATCAGAGAACCTTATGACGGTATGGTCTACTGTGTTTCAGTGCCAAGCGGTTTTATTGTCGTGCGACGCGGCGGCGATGTATGTATCACGGGGAATTGCCCGCGCAAAGATAACGACCCCATCGGTGTGCGCAGCTTCATCAAAGCGCCGGAAGGATGTGTCATCCTTTCATTTGATTTCTCGCAGATAGAATTAAGGGTTGGCGCATTCTACTGCCGCGATGAAAAAATGCTTGAAACCTATCGCGGCGGCGGAGATATTCACGCGCAGACCACAACGGTTATATACGGCATCCCCTTAGAAAAGGCACTCGACAAAAGCGCACCTCGCTATAAAGAGCGACGCGCCATAGCAAAGAACTGTAACTTCGGCGTGTTTTACGGGCTGTTCGCAGCAGGCCTTCAGCGAACGCTGCGCTTCAAAGCGGGGCTGGACCTCTCAAGGGATTACTGCGAAACAATCATCAATAATCTGAAAGAGGGATACCCCGGCTTGACGCTATGGCAGGAAGAAACAAAAAAGAGGGCCGCCGTTACGCTGTATACAGAAACGCGGCTCGGACGGCGCAGGTACATAATCGGCATATTGTCCGAGGACTGGGGCAAGCGCTCCTTTGCAGAACGCTGCGCGATGAACACGCCGATTCAGGGTACCGCCGCAGATATTCTGAAGCTTGCGATGGGGCGCATCGTCGCGGGCATGAAAGACCGCCCGTGGTTGAAACCGTTTCTGCAAATTCACGATGAGCTTGTGTTTGAAATCCCTGCGGACAAGCTCGAAGAAGCAGTCGCATTCGTTAAAGCGTGTATGGAACAGCAGCCCTTTCCGGAGTTCGACGTACCCATCATTGCCGAGGCAGCTTGCGGCGTGAATTTCGGAGAGATGAAAGATTGAACGATAAATCGTTCAATCGAAAAGTTTTGTCCTTTTGCGCCATACAGGATGGCGCAAATCGGCTTAGCCGAGCGGTCAAAACTTCCGGCTTACTACGAGAGGAATTATTATATAAATTGGAGGAGCTTAATTTATGAGCGTAAACAAATACAACGCGGAAAGGTATGCAGACTCTACCGCCTACGAAGCTATAACCGCCGTTCTCGCCGAGGATGCTAAGGAAAGACGGGAACAGAGAAAATACCGGCCGAAGGTCTTTATCGTTTCACCCTTTGCCGGGGATACGGCGCGCAATATTATAAACGCCCGCCGCTATTGCGCCTTTGCTGTGAAACGAGGATACATTCCTTTTGCACCGCACCTGCTGTTTCCGCAGTTTCTGGATGACAGCGATACCGAACAGCGGAAGCTGGGACTGTTCATGGGCAAGGTATTTCTTGACGGCTGCAAGGAAGTTTGGGTTTTCGGCGGCGTCATCTCCTCCGGCATGGAGGAAGAAATCAGCCGAGCAAACAAGCGCGGCATTAAAATCCGTTATTTCAATGACCGATGCGAGGAGGTTCAAAGATGGGATTTCCAAAAGAACTGACCGAGAAAAAGCAGTGGGTCTGCTGGCGGCTGACGCCTGACAAGGACGGCGGTAAAGACCGCAAAGTGCCGTTCAACCCTGTTACCGGTCAGGCGGCCGCTTCAAACAAACCCGAAACCTGGACTGATTACGATACCGCCGCGGACGCGCTGGAGAGATACGGATTTACGGGACTTGGCTTTATGTTTGCGAAGGAAGACGAACTTGTCGGCGTGGACGTTGACCACTGTTACGACACGGCAACCAAGTCGTTCAATGATACCGCGAAAGCCATAATCGCAAGGCAGCCGACCTATATGGAGTTCTCTCCCTCCGGCACAGGCATACACCTATTATTTAAAGGCGTCATGCCGACCGGCGGCAACAAAAACGCTAAAACCGGCGTGGAGATGTATGACAGCTTGCGGTATTTCACCATGACAGGCAAAAAGCTTGAAGGAGCACCGGACACCATTGCCGAGGACGGCGGCGCTCTCGCATGGATTCATGAAACATATATCAAACCGCCCAAAAAAAGCGGAAAGAAATCCAATTCCAAGAAAAAGACTGCAGTCGTACCTCTGTCCGACGAGAAGCTGCTCGAAAAAGCCCGCGAGTCGGGAGAAGGCGAAACGTTCTCTGCCTTATGGGACGGCAAATGGCAGGATGGTTTCCCCAGCCAGTCGGAGGCAGATTTGTCCCTCTGCTGCAAACTGGCATTCTGGTCGGGCAAAAACGCCGAGCAGATGGACAGGCTGTTTCGCCAATCTGCGCTGTTTCGTGAAAAGTGGGATACACGGCACCATGCCAGCGGCGCCACCTACGGTGAGGAAACGCTGAACAAAGCTATCGAAGCTACCGACACCGTATACAGTCCCAACGGTGATAACCCTGTCTTTGAGTATGAGGGCAGATACTTTCGCGCAAAGGTCGAAAAAATCTATCCCGTTACGAATTTTCTCATCGAGCCTGTCGAAATGATAGTGTCGGACGAAGAAACGCAGCTCACTGCCGACCTTGTAACGACGCACGGCGAGACTTACCGCATCACTTTTATGACGACGGACTTCGCCAATCAGCAGAAGTTCAAAAATCTGCTCAACAAAAACACCATCGCTCTGTCCTATTTCGGAAGCGACGGCGATCTGGAATTGCTCAAAGAATATATATCCAAATTTGACTGGCGGGTAAAAACAGGCGTCAAGGCTATGGGAATCTATGAATATGGCGGGCGGAATGTGTTCGTCTCTTCTGACGGCGCCATTGAGGCGGGCGGCGTTATGGTTGATGACATCGTACAGCTTGAAAAATACCGCAGCATCGGCAGTACGATTCTCTCATGCGACCCACTGAATAAAGACGGGCTTCAAAGGCTCGGCGAATGGCTCATGACCTACAACGAACCCGCAAAAGCCGTGTCTGTGCTTGCATGGTGCGCAGGGTGCTTCATCAAGCCGCATCTTTGCAAAGAAGGCGTCAAATATCCGCACCTCTTTCTCATCGGCGAGGCAGGGAGCGGAAAATCCAATACCCTGGAACGCATCATCCTGCCGATTTTCTCAAGGACGAAGGTCACAGCGGCAGGTCAGGTCACGGCGTTCACGCTGATGAAGGACTCTGCGTCCTCGAACCTCGTTCCTCAGCCGCTGGACGAATTCAAACCCTCGAAAATTGACCGAATGAAGCTCAACGCCCTGTACAACCATTTTCGTGACAGCTATGACGGACACGAGGGACTTCGCGGCAGAGCCGACCAAACCACCGTAAGCTATGAGCTTCTCGCTCCGCTAATCGTGGCGGGTGAGGAATCGGCGGATGAGGCGGCGGTCAGGGAACGCAGTATCGAACTGCTATTTTCTAAGAAAGACCTGAAAAACGCCGAATGCCGCGTGGCGTTCAGCCGATTATGCCGAAATGAAGATATGCTCGGCGATTTTGGGAGAGGTCTGCTGGATACCGCTCTGCGGACAACCTCCGACGAGGCTCTAAAATGGTACGAGGAAGCGCTCGGCATATTTTCGAAGGAACTGCCCAGCAGAATTGTCAACAACCTCGCCTGCTGTTACGCAGGGCTTTGTCTCACGGACAAATTCTGCGGTCAGCTGGGGCTTGCGTGGTCGGAGGCGTTCCCGTATGGCAAAGAGCCGTGCCGCAAATATCTTGAATACGCGGTACAGGAGTATCTGCTGGACGGCGGCACCAGCAATCAGAGTGTCGTGGAGCAGACGTTTGAGGTCATGTCCCGAATGAAGCTCGATCCCAAGGTTGATTATACTTTCGATAAAGACGGCACGGTGCTGTATATATGGCTCTCTCATGTCTATGACCTGTACACCAGATTTCGCAAAGACTACGCTATCACGGGCGAGGTTCTGTCCTACGCCCAGTTTAAAAAGCAGCTTATGCATTCCGACCTTTTTATTCAGGCTAATGTTCAGAAACGCATCGGCACGGAGAACCGTAAGGTATGGGTCATAAACTACGAAGCCCTCGCGTCTCGCTGCGACGTCTCCGGTTTTGAGGTCACAGATATATCTCCTTTGTAACCTAATTTGTAACTGTAACCTCATAACTCCATATATTAGAGCTACGCAGGAAAAGCGTTTTTTTCTCGTGTGCGTGCGCGTGCGCGTATGTGCACGTAAAAATACGAAGACCTCTATATTTTATGGATATGAGGTTACAGGATACAGAAAGGAATTGTGTATGGCTGAAAAAGAAATTGCTGCAAAAATCCTGCGTTATCTAAAAACTGTGCCTATGTGCTTTGCATGGAAAGAACACGGCGGTATGTACGGCACGGCGGGCATTCCCGACATCATCGCCTGTGTAAACGGTCGCTTCTTCGCCCTTGAGGTTAAGACCCCCGATGGCAAGACAACAAAGTTGCAAGACGCGACCATTCACAAAATCCTCGCCGCCGGAGGAGGGGCTTTCGTAGTCCGCTCCGTGGACGAGGTGCGAGCTGTGATAAACGGCTCCCTGCAATGAACACAACGCACTCAACGCGCCGATGCTTATCATTTACAACGCTTACAACGCGGCATCGCTTCTTTGTAAATTTATAAGAATAAGGAGCGTGTCTCAAATGAACGACAATTATATTAATCTCGCAAACGCAATAATCATCCAGGCATATAAAGATTACAAACGAGCCCTCAGAATAATTATTAAAACGTCCGCCCACAAGAAAGACCTTTCGGAGAGCGAAATAAAGAAACGCAGAAAAGCATTTCGAATCAAAAGGGATGTGGAATCGTTCTTTCACTCCCCATGGTACCGTGAACTTACGGATGC
>JAAYIY010000057.1 GCA_012523185.1 Clostridiales bacterium | reverse complement strand
TCTACCAAACGGGCATATTTGCTCGACTGCATCTACCAAACAGGCAAAAAGTGTGGACTGTATCTACCGAACCAATAGCTTGAAAATGTGCTATTGTTGTAATTAAAAACATACGGTCGAGCCACGTCGAGTGCGTGGTATTGATGTCAAGGGTAAATTGAGCGGTGTGTGGAAAGTCCAGTAATACTGGTACTTTCGGGGTTTGAGGGTGAAAATACGGTGTGCCCCAAACGGCGAAATATCGCTTTGAGGGAACAAGTCCAGAGGGCGGATTTCAAGTGCGAGTGAACGATATTGATGTCGGCACTCGGCGAGTGTACGAGATAGATGTTTTTTGAATTTGGCGGGGTTGTGTGAACGAGTTGGATGTCAGTATAAAAATGTCGTTATTGCAGAAATAAAATAAAATTTGTGGTGAGGGTTTTATAATTTATTTGATTGGAGGAAAAAAGATGATTACATTAGAGCGTATCATGTCAATACCAAAAAGCGATTTACAGGAAGCATCAAAGACTCTTGAAAAAGAGGATATCCCACAGCTTATCGAATGGCTGAGTCTAAAAGATGATAATATTCGATATCAGGTGTTTCTCCTTCTGCAAAACAGGTCTTTACTCTGTGATGATGTTTATACGCATTGGGATATTTTCCGGAACAAACTGAAAAGCGACAATTCTTATCAGAGAAGTATTGGACTAATGCTGATTGCCGAGAACGTAAAATGGGATGCGGAAAACAGGATAGACGATACGATTGATGAATACCTGACACTTCTAAACGATGAAAAGCCCATAACGATACGCCAATGTATTCAAGCGTTGGGCAAAATTGCTTCAGCGAAGCCAAGCCTGAATGATAAAATAGCTTCCAGACTAATTTCCTTTGAACTCATGGCTGTTAAAGAAACCATGCGAAAATCCATACTGTTTGATATCCTGAATGTCCTGCTCATCGTTAGGAAAGAGCATAAAACAGATGAAATAGAAAGCTTTATCTTAAATGCGCTGTCAGGTGAAATATTGGATAAAAAGTCAAAGAAGCAAGTGGAAGCTCTTTATAATGAGGGTGAAACGTATGGAAATCAAGCGATACAGTAAAACGGATGAATCGTTGCTTTTTGATTTGCTTGTTGATGAGGGTGATAATTGGAGTGATTATCACAGGCCGGCTGGCCGTGGTAAATATATCAAGACGCTTGAATCAAGCATCACATATATCGCTTGCACCGACACCCTTGTAAGCGGCTATGTGCGCTGCCGGGAAGATGATGGCTTCGGTGTTTATGTCTACGATTTACTCGTAAGAAAAACACATCGAGGAAAGCAAATCGGCAAAACCCTTATGGAACGGGTGTTCAACGACTTTCCAAATCAGCCAATTTATGTGATGAGCGATGTCGACCCGTATTATGAAAAACTTGGATACCGTAGAGTGGGATCAATATTTGAGGTTAAAGCAAAATGAATTAAGGCACCCTACGTTAAAATTGCGTAGAGTGCCTTGTTTGTTTTTTTACTTGTCCCTTTATATCCACCGTCACGCCGGACTTAAATTCCATCGTGAATTTGTCCTCGCAAACAGTGGTTTTTAATCAGCCGGCGGATGAGGTGCTATTTAAAAAAGCTGCGACAATCAGAATATGCCGTCTTTAATGTATGTTTAGATAAGCTTCGGAAGCATTGCGATAAAGCGCGGGAGCCAGCTGCCCAAAGCATAGCCCGCAAGGCAAATGACAGAAGGCACAACGCCTAAATAATATTTAATCGGGCTTGTGGTGTTGTCGCCTTGGAAGGTGGCGGTGTTTTTGCCTGTTTCTTTTGTGAGCGTAAAGGAATCAATCTTTGTGATGACATCGCCGCCCGACTCGTCTTTTTGGTCCGCAAGTATGTA
Source organism: Clostridiales bacterium (assembly GCA_012523185.1). Lineage (GTDB taxonomy): Bacteria > Bacillota > Clostridia > Oscillospirales > Acutalibacteraceae > UBA1425. The sequence continues at coordinate 26,056 of JAAYIY010000057.1, read as the reverse complement.
AGAATCCAAGGTCAGCGAGCCGCCGTCAATGGAAATGCAGCTGAAAGCGCCGCCGACATTTGTCTCTTTGGTGCTGTTCCAGTCTGTGCCGTTCCAGTAATTGCCGTAGCCTTTTTTCTGGACGACAAGCGCGGCGATTTGATCTGTTTTGATGTATGTGCCTTCGCAGAAGCTACGAATTTCATAGCGTTTTGTGCCTGCGGTGCCTGAAAGAACATAAATTGTGCCGTCGTCCGAAACCTTATTGTTATACAATGACTTTGTGCGAAGATATTGGTGGTCATGACCCGACAGGACAACATCGACTCCGCATTTGTCAAAAATTGATGCGGCGGACTTTTGCAGATAAAGAGCGTCAGGCCACTTGCCGTCTTTGCCGAGTGTGTAAGGCGACTTGTGCATTAAAACAATCTTCCAATCCTTTGACGTGCCGTTCATGTCGTTTTCGAGCCATTTAAGTTGCGCGAGCGACATGGAAACAAGATCGTTGGTGTTTAGAACCGCAAAATGCGCGTTGCCGTAATCAAAGGAATAGTTGACGCCGTTTAATGTCTGGACGCTTTCTGTCGTGTCAAGGTTGAACATATTGTTAAACCAGTGCCACACACCGAAGCCATCGTGGTTTCCGGAAACGGGCGCCATCGTGCTTGACATATTAAGCTGCTGAAAAGCCTCGTGGAAAAAGTCCCACTCCTCATTTGTGCTGTCGTTTGTGAAGTCGCCGCAATTAGAATAAAAATCAGCGTCGGGCATCGTCTCAAAAGCGGCGGCAAGCGTCTCGGCGCCTCTTAAGAAGTTTTCATATGAGCTTGCCTGAACATCGGCAATGTTGATGAATTTAACTTTATCGCCGCCGTCGTCCGTTGTAAAGCTGCCGATATCGCTCCACACTTCACCGCCGACTTTGTAGGTGTATGTTTTGCCGGGTGTCAATCCGCTGACAGTGACCTTGTGCATATACGAACCGCTCCATTCGGAGCAGGTAACATCCGAAAAAGTCAGTGTATTACTGACATCGTCGCCGTCGTCAAACACCTTAACCTCACTTGCCGTTTCGTCATCGGTATACCAGCAAAAACCTCTTGATGCGGAGGTGTCGCCGTTTATACTGACTGTAATGCGTTTTGGAATAAGACCGGGATTTGACGCAAACGATGAAAGCGCGGCTGTGGAGCTGATAAGCACAAGGCAAAGCAGCACCGATAATGTCCTCATTATTGATTTTTTCATGCGTAACACCTTTCTTTTCTTTATTTTTAATATTTGGGATAGCTGTCAAAATTTTCGTGCCATAGCTGATGGATAAGGAAAAGCAGCTCGTGCAGATGTGTGAAGACAAGAAACACCGACGAACATAACGCCTTGGACAAATCACGCGAACGCTGCTTCACGTCAAAAGGTTCGGGCTTTTTCATCTCGGCGCTTGCGGGCAAAAGCTCATCCTTGTTGACTTTGTATGTAAGCCGCGCGCAGGTCGCGCGGTGGTCTGTGTATGTGAGACCTTCCTCGTCTGTCAGGCAGATATGACGGATGTTTGAAGGCTCGAAAGCAACGCCGCCGGCGCTTTTATAAAAAACCTTGTCGATTGCCTCGTTGTCCCAAACCTCATCGCCGCAGACATACCGCCCGTTATTGTGAAGCTCCGCCCACACTTCTTTGACGCCGGTGGGTGCGATGAAATTGTTGTATATGTCGTCGGACGTCTGCCTTGAAACCGCCGTGTTGAAATCGCCAATGACAATAAGCGGCCTGTCATGTTCTCGTGAGTTAATAAACTCTGTTACCTGGCGGAAATTGTCTTTGCGCGCATAGACAGAATGTTTGTCCCTGCCCGCGTCGGCATGAAGAACAATGAAGTCGACAAACACTCCGCTTTCAATCTCCGCGACAGTGTAAACAAAGCCTTTTTTAGAAAGTCTGTCGTTGGCGCCGCACAAAACTCCGTAAAGCTTGTCCCAGTTGTTTCTGTCGACATTGTAAATCGGATGCTTTGAAAAGATGTTTAACCCGTCTCCGAGCGGAAGGCTGCCGGAGGTGTATGTCCTGTGCGGGAAAAGAGTCATTTCATCTTCAAGCCCTTGATGAAAGTTAAAATCCTCTTGCACGCCGATCATGTCAAAATCGACTTTGTTTAAAATCTTGCCTATGGCGGAGGACTTTTTAAAGCCTCCGATTTTTTTCGTCCCTTGAAAAGTGCCGATAACCGGTATGCCCGAAACGTTGAAAGACATGACTTTAACACATTTTTCGTCCGCGTCGGCGGAAAAAACAGGCATAGAGCATTTAAAAGTGTCGGCGTCCGCGGCGGCGGAGGAAACGGATTTTTTCACAAATTTCTTATTTTTCACCAAAAGACCCCTTTAAAAAACAAATAAGAGAGTTGACAACCAGACATTGATTTGTTAAGATATATGTTAGCACAATCAAACAAAAAAGTAAAGGTTTTAAGCAAGAATTGAGTCATTTTGAAAGGAAGTAAAGACTTATGAAAAAAGCCGGAATAAAACTTAAAATCATCGCGGCCCTTACAGCGGTCATGATGCTGTGCTCGGCGGCACCGTTTATCACAACAGCCGCCGGAGGGCAAGCGGCGGACACAGACTATGTCATCTCAAACCCATACGAGTCTGTGGACTGGGAAAGCTGGGGTCAGTACAAGGCTAATCTGCACTGCCACACCATCGCAAGCGACGGCAGCAACGATTTTAACGAAATGATTGAAAAGCATTATGAGCTTGGCTATGATGCTCTTTCCATCACAGACCACGGCACGACTGATTACAGCTGGACAGAAGTCAACACTGTGCCGCTTATTTCGGTTATAAGCAAATACAAACAAAAGGATATAAACCTTGTGCCCACGCCGCTGACACAAGAAAGATATGATGAAATCACGACGCTCGGCGAAGATGACAAAATGATGATACGCATACCTTACGGTATAGAAAACAATCCCACATCATTTAACAACGCGCATGTAAACAGCTGGTTTGTTGATTACGGCAACGGCGTTTTGGGCGGCACGAGCGACTACGAAAGGCCGATAAAGGGTGTGCATAAGGCGGGCGGCCTGTCTGTCATAAACCATCCGGGCGAATACACCGGAGCGAAAAAGGAAGCGGATCCCGAGCTTGCTTACAACGAGGATTATACATACAAGATTAATAAGTTCACAAACCTTTTGCTCAAATATGACTCCTGCATAGGCGTGGACATAAACAGCAAGACCGACAGCAGGACGAAAAACGACAGGAAGCTTTGGGATATTCTGATTGCAAACTGTGTTCCCAACGGCAGATCTGTTTTTGCCATTTGCTCAAGTGACGCCCACAACTTCGGCCCTGTGGATTCAGGCTGGACAGTTCATTGCCTTCCGTCCCTGACTGTGGAAAACATTAGGACGAGCATGGAAAACGGCGCGTTTTTCGGCGGCAGCCGCTACATCAAAAACACGAAGGAGCTTGCCGACATTAGCGAGGCGCTTGGCGAAATCATAGGGACGAGCGAATGGACAGTCAGCCGCGACGACGGCATACCCAATCCGAAGGTAACGTCTGTTTCAACATCTGATCAAAACGGCGAAATAAAAATTTCAGCCACCGACGCAAGGCTCATCCGCTGGATAGCCGACGGCAAGCAAATCGCGGCGACGACGACGGAGGACTGTCAAAACGGCAGCGTCACATCCACTCTTTCGCTCGGCGCGCACGCCGATAAGATTGGCAGCTATGTCCGCGCTGAGATTTTCGGCGACGGCGGTGTGCTTTACACGCAGCCGTTCACACTTGAATACGACGGCGCACCGCAGGCAAAAGATTTCAGCCGATTCTTTGACGGCGGCACGCTTGTCTTTTGGTTCAGAGAAGCTCTCATATTCATTTTTAACATTGTCCCGTTTGGATGCTTTTTGTGGAAAGCAATGACAGGCAGCTGGTACAAATTCTGATTTTAACAGCGCAAAGGATGCGCTGTGACTGACAAAACCTTGCCCGGCACACGTTTGACAGCGTGTGCCGGGCGTTTTTTGATTTATTGATTTATGCGGGTCACACCTTAAGCTTGAAGGTTTTAATCTCAAACGGTTTTATTAAAAACTGAACGCTGCTTGAGCCAAAGGGGACAGGGCTGTCGTCTCTTTCGAGCAGATTGCACTCGAAGGCTTCTTTGATTTCTTTAAAGAAGGTGAGCGTAATGTCTGATTCGGCGCCCGTCTTTTCGACAACACGCACAATGAAAGCATCCTCGTCCTCACATCTCTTGACCGCGTCAAGAGTGACGTTGTCGGCTGAAAGAGAGATAAAGGAGCCGTGCGCGGCGCCCTTCGCGCCTGATTCAACCTTTACTGTTTGGAGTGGGTTGTTAAGCTCAAGCCCCCGTGTGAGAGTTTTGGCACAGCGCCAGCCGCCCGCGTGAGGATAAAGCGAATAAGTAAAATAATGATCGCCGAAGTCGGACATCGGATCGGGGTTGAGAGGACCCTTCAGGAGAGTTACGATCATACGGCGCTCGTCTACCTCAAAGCCGTATTTGCAGTCGTTTAAAATACTCAAGCCATAATCTTTTTCGGACATATCTATGAAGTTGTGGGCCGAAACCTCGAATTTTGCTTTGTCATATGGGTTATGCCTGTAATTTGAGTTTTCGATAGTCGCATATGCTATGTCTCTTGTGTAATGGTTTGAGCGTATGCTGACATCAAAGCCGACTTTCAAAAGCTTTTGGCGCTCCTGCCAGTTGATAAAAGTGTCAAAGTCAATTCTGTCCAGATCATTGTATATGATTATATTTTGGCGGACAAATGATTTCAGAATCTTTTTTGAAATTGTGATTGACGTGAAAACGTCGCCACGCTCAATCTTTTCGACAACACCCTTTTCTGTCTCAAATTGAATGTCTACATATGTGGCGACAATGTCCCACGCGTCATATTTGCCGGGCATATCCTCGTATATGCGAAATACATTTCCCTTGCCCTCAAGATTTTCGCGCCCGTTTGCTTTGTCAAAGATTGATGTAAGCTCGGCGCTTTCGTCAAAGACAAGCTTGAAACGGTCGTTTTCGATGACATTGCCGGTGAGCGGGCAAGGCTCGGAAACGGGAGAAGGCTTTTTGAAAAACACCTTGAATCCGACGGCGGGAACGTCGCTTGCGATGAATACGAGGAACTTTTTGCCGCTCAAATCGGTATAGCTTTGGACGGGGATTGATTTGCCGTCGCTGTCAAAAATCGCGGCGTTCTCAAACGGCAGCTTCACCGCGGATGTCGCCGCGGCTCCAAGCGAGTTAAAGACAGCAAAAGGCTCACCCGCAATGCCGCCGCCGGCCGTATTAGCCGTGATTACGGAGAGCGCGCCGTCGCGGACATCCTCTCCGATTGCCGTTATCTTGCCGTAAATCTCTAAAAGGTCTGAAAACACTTCCGTGATGTGTGAGCCGGGCAGCGAGTCGTGGAACTGGTTTGTAAGAATCATCCTCCAGCCCTCATTAAGCTTTTCGAGCGGATATTCAAAGCCGTAGTCAGTGGCTATCGCGCTGTAAATCTCCGCCTCACGGTAAAGGTTCTCCGAATATCGGTTGAGCTTTTTCAAAATTGCCTTTGTGGTGTGGACACCGCGATGCTCCTCAAGATAAAGCTCGTCCTTCCAGACGGGGATGTTTTTGTCTGTCGCCTTTGACTTCATCCTGCAAAGCGAATCCTCAATTTTGCTTGTCTGTGTCTCAGGCAGGCCGGGAAATCGTTTATATCTTTTGACATATTCGAGCATTTCGGTGTCAACGCCGCCGCCGCCGTCGCCCCAGCCGTAGCAATACATTGACTCTCCGATAGTCGTTTTGTCAGTATATTTTTGCCAATTAACCTTTAGGGAATCCGCCTCCATCGTGCCTATAAAATGTGTCGGCGGGACAATTGCGAAAACGCGTGAGCCGTCGGGACCCTCCCACCAGAAGGTGTTGTATTGCCATGGGTTTGTGTCGTTCCAAATCCCCATTTTATGAGTGACAAAATATTCAATGCCCGCTTTTTTAAGTATCTGCGGCATGGCGTAGCCGTTGCCGAAAACATCAGGCAGCCAGCAGGTTTTAGGCGTGATGCCGAAATTTTCCTCGGCATAGCGTATGCCGTGAAGAAGCTGCCGCGTGAAAGACTCGCCGGAAATAAGGTTGCAGTCAGGCTCGACCCACATTCCGCCGATATACTCCCAGCGCCCCTCGCTTATCCTCTCCTTAACCTGCTCGAAAAGAACGGGATATTTGTTTTTCATCTCCTCGTATGTCACCGCTTGACTTTGTGAAAAAATGAAATCGGGGTACTGCTCCATAAGGCGCAGCATTGTGGAATGCGTCCTGCCGAGCTTGCGGACATACTCCTTGTATCCCCACATAAAAACGATATCAAGATGTGAGTTGCCAATGAGCGAAAGGCGGCCGATTGACGCGTAGTTTTTGTTGTCATATACCTTTTCTTTCAAAACCGTCTGACATTTTTTAAGCTCCGATTTAAATTCATCGCCGGAGAGGTCAAAATTGACATATGTGAACGCCTCTTTTAAAGCCGCTCTGATAAGCTCTGAAAGTGAGCTGTCAAGCACGGGCATAAACAGCGCGTTAAAAACGGCTTTAAGATCCCAATAAACCTCCTCGATATCGGTGTCAACGGCGCCGATAAAAGAGCATTCAAGGCGCTTGTCAGACGATTCGTTAGAGTGCCAGGCAAAGCACGACTCGACGTCAATATCATAACGCTCGCCGCCCTCGGCGCATGGCGTGAGAAGAACGCTGTTGCGAAACGGATCCATTCCCTGATAAGGAACGCCGTTTAAGGACACGAGCGAGTCTCCGCCGAAATAGATGTTCAGCGTTACTTTTTTGCCCTTGAATCGGTCGGGCATTGAAACAGAATTTTTAAAAAAGGCGCTTAGCCCGCTGCCGCCCCAGTTATCCCCGACATCAATTTCTTTCCAGCCGTCATAAAGATATTCATATTCGCCTATGTTTTTATGAACGCATTCGCGCATCTTCCACGGCTTCAAAAACTCAATATCTGTAAAAACTCTTTTTTTCAGCTCTTTCAGCTTTATGTTCACGAGGTCGTCAAAGGAAAAAATGCCCCTTTGCTTGCCCTTTACGGCATCGCGCCAGTCGTTGACGTGCGCCTCCATAGCGTCGATTGAAGATATGGCTTTGATTTCTTTTTCTGTCATTAACGTCTTCCTTTCTGATGTTTTAAAGTGAATTAAGGTCATAAGGTGTCTGCTGATATACAAAATAGTTAAGCCAGTTGGAAAAAAGCAGGCTGCCTGTCCCGCGCCACCTCATGACAGGCGGCTTTGTCGGGTCGTCGTCTTTAAAATAGTTATAAGGCACATTGATGTGCATTCCCTTTGCGCGGTCGCGGAAATATTCGCGCGCGAGCGTGTCGCGGTCATACTCGGAATGACCGGTGATGAAAAACTTGCGGCATGTCATATCAGATATGGCGTGAACACCTGCCATGTCGGAATAAGACAAAAGCTGCAAATCCTTTATAAGCGCGATATCGCTGCGGCGCGTCTCGGTGTGGCGCGAGTGAGGAACAAAAAACTCATCGTCAAATCCACGCAGCAGCGGATGAAAAAGATCAAGCGGGCGATGGGGGAACACGCCGAAAATCTTTTCACCCGTCTCATATTTGGGCACGCCGTAAAAATAATACAAAGCGGCCTGCGCGCCCCAGCAGATGTTGAACAGCGAGTAGACATTTGTCTCGCTCCATCTAAAAATTTTGCACAGCTCGTCCCAATAGTCAACATCCTCAAACCTCAAAAGCTCGACAGGCGCGCCGGTGACAATCATCCCGTCAAAGCGTTCTCCCTTGACTTCGTCGAATGTCTTGTAAAATGAAAGCATATGCTCGGCGGGAGCGTTTTTTGACTTGTGCGTCGCCGTTTGAAGCAGCTCAATCTCCACCTGAAGCGGAGAGTTCCCGAGCAGGCGCAAAAGCTGTGTTTCAGTTTCTATTTTTGTGGGCATCAGGTTCAAAATGAGAATTTTAAGCGGACGTATGTCTTGGGAGACGGCTCTTTCCTCCGTCATTACGAATATATTTTCGTCCTCAAGCGTTTTATGCGCAGGTAGCAATGTGTCAATCTTGATAGGCATTGTTTGCCGCCTTTCCTTATAATACAACGATTACATTTTAACAATATATTCGGATTAAATCAAGTGTTTTTCAGCCATAAAGAACAGATAAAGAACAAACAAAAACAGTTTGGCGCCAGAGCCTTGAAAGAAAGACGGAAAAAGCGGACGCCCGCACGGACGCCCGCCTTAAAACATGAGATATTGTTATTCCAAAAGAGCGTTGATGGAATTAACAACGTTGTCAAGATCGGCCTTTACTATCAGCATGGATATGTCAACCTCGGACGTCGTTATCATGCGGATATCGGCGTTAACGGAGGCCGCCGCCCTAAACACTGCCGCCGCGACGCCGGGAAAGCCCTTCATGTCGTCGCTGAAAACGGCGACCTTGCAGTTGCCGCTGCTGACGCTTATTTTAAGATCGGGATTTATCTTCCGAAGCCCCGCCGCGATTTCAAGAATCCCGCCGAAATCATCGCCGCCCACCGTAAACGAAAGGCTTGAATGAGCGCCGTTCGGCGGCGTTTGTGAAATCATATCAACATCGATTCCTGCCTTTGAAATCTTTTCAAAGATGTCTGATATGACGTCAATGTTTGCGGGTGAATCGTGCAGGGAAATAAGCGTGATGTCTTCTGTTAACGTCAACTTTCCTTTTATCTTCATTTTTATTTTACACCTCCGACTGTTTATCTTCAATCAAATCCGCCATCGTGTAAAGCCCCGGACGCTTTCCGCAAAGCCACAAAGCGGCGTTGATTGCGCCCTCCGCGAAAAGCTTTTTGCTGCCCGCGGCGTGGCTAAGTGTTATAACCTCGTCTGTGCCGGCAAAAATCACATCATGCTCCCCGACAATTGTGCCACCGCGCACCGCGTGTATGCCTATCTCGTTTTTAGGGCGTTTTTCGTGTCTTTCGTGACGGTTGTATTCATATGAAGGCTTTTCGTCAAGCACAGCGGAAATTGAGTCGGCAAGCATGAGCGCCGTTCCGCTCGGGGAGTCTATCTTTTGGCGGTGATGCTTTTCGACAATCTCAATATCGTATCTGTCGCCGAGAACCTTTGCCGCGGCTTTGGCAAGCTCTGACAAAAGATTCACTCCAAGAGACATATTTGCGCTGAAAAAAATCGGAATACGCGCCGAGGAGCGCGTTATGATTTCTTTTTGCAAATCGTCCAGACCCGTTGTCGCGATTACAGCCGGAACACCCGACAAAACCGCATGCTCAAGAACACCGATAAGAGCGCAGGGATGCGAAAAGTCAATTATAACGTCTGCGCCGCCGTTGTATTCGGACAGCGAGCAAAAAACAGGAAAGTCGGCTTGCAGCTGAGCAGTGTCGACGCCCGCGGCTATACGGCAATCGGAGCGGCCGCAGACCTGCTCGGTGATGACTCTGCCCATTTGACCGAAACAGCCGTTTAAAATGATGTCCTTCATATTATCAGTCCTTGAAGATATTGGCTTTTAGAAAAGAGTGCGGGAGTGGAGGCAGGCGGCGAAAGCGCCGCTCGCTTCTAAACCAGCCCGTGCAGAGCCAGTGTGTTCCTCAGCTTTTCTCTCTTGGCGGGCGGCAGGGGAGCCAAAGGCATGCGGCACGCGCCGACGCCGATACCCATCATGACCATCGCTTCTTTGATTGGAGCGGGATTTACGTCAACAAACAGGTCGTTGCACAAATCAAGCCATTTAAGCTGGAGCGCGGCGCTGCCCGCTGTGTCGCCGTTGAGATACAGCGCGGCGATGTCGTGTGTGACGCGCGGACAGATGTTTGATAGAACGGAGATGACGCCCTTTCCGCCCAACGACATTATGGCTGTTATTTGGTCGTCGTTGCCCGAATAAACTGAAAGGTCGTCGCCGCACAGCGCAATAGTCTGGGCGATGGAGGATATGTCGCCGCCGGCCTCCTTGACCGCGACAATTTTTTTGTTGCGTGAAAGCTCATAATATGTCCGGGGAAGTATGTTCATACCTGTCCTGCTCGGCACGTTGTAGAGAATTATGGGCACGCTGACATTTTCGGCTATGCGGTTGTAGTGGAGGACAAGCCCCTCCTGCGACGTCTTGTTGTAATAAGGCGTCACCATCAAAAGACCGTCAACGCCCGCCTTTTCAGCTTCGTTTGAGAGCGTGATGCCGTAGGCGGTGTCGTTGCTGCCTGTCCCCGCAATGACGGGAACGCGGCGGTTTGTGTAATCGACACAGAACTTAATTGCCTCTGAATGCTCATCGTGCGACAAGGTGGAGCCTTCGCCTGTCGTGCCGCAGATAATAATTGCGTCTGTGCCGTTTTCGATCTGGTTATCAATCAGTTTGCCCAGCAAGTCAAAATTAATTTTGTTGTTTTCGTCAAACGGGGTGACGATGGCGACGCCGGCGCCTGTAAAAATTATCTTCTTCAATTAAACCGTTCCTTTCCGGTGAAAGTTGTCTGAAAAACCATTGATTAAAATTATTTGTCCATATATCCCTGTGCGCAAAGCTGCTCGGCAAGCAAAACCGCTCCGCCCGCCGCTCCGCGCAGGGTGTTGTGAGACAGGCAGACAAATTTGTAATCATACTGCGTGTCCTCGCGCAGGCGGCCGATTGAAACAGCCATGCCCCCCTCAAGGTCGCGGTGCAGCTTTGTCTGCGGCATGTTTTCCTCCTCAAAGTAGTGAAGGAATTGAGCGGGTGCGCTCGGCAGGCGCATCTTTTGAGGATAGCCTTGGAAATCCTTCCATGTCTTTAAAATTTCTTCTTTTGAAGGCTTATTTTTAAAACGAACGAAAACAGCGCCGAGGTGACCGTCTGAAACAGGCACTCTGATACACTGCGCCGTAAAGCTTGGGGACGGCGATGAAACAATCACTCCGTCTTTGATGTCGCCCCAAAGCTTGAGCGGCTCTTTTTCGCTTTTTTCTTCTTCGCCGCCAATAAAGGGAATGACATTGTCCAGCATTTCAGGCCATGTTTCAAAGGTTTTGCCGGCGCCTGATATCGCCTGATATGTGCAGACAAGAACATCTTCGACGACAAAGGATGAAAGCGGGAACAAGGCGGGGACATAGCTTTGCAGAGAGCAGTTTGACTTGACGGCAATAAAGCCGCGTTTTGTGCCGAGACGTTTTCGCTGAAAGGGGATAACATCGGCGTGATAATGGTTAAGCTCCGGTACAATCATCGGCACGTCGGGCGTGAAGCGATGAGCGCTGTTGTTTGAAACAACAGGGCATTCGGCTTTCGCGTAAGCCTCCTCAAGCGCCTTTATATCGTCTTTTTTCATGTCCACGGCGCAAAAAACAAAATCAACCGACGGCGCAATCTTGTCGATGTCGTCTGTCGCGCTCAGGACAACAAGGTCCGCCATGGACTCGGGAATCGGTTTGTTTATGCACCAGCGCGAACCGGTGGCGTCCCTGTATGTTTTCCCCGCGGAGCGCGGGCTTGCGGCGACTGCCGCGACGTTGAACCACGGGTGATTTTCGAGCAGAGACGCGAAACGCTGACCGACCATCCCCGTAGCTCCGATAATTGCGACATTGTACTTTTTCATTATACGTCATTCCTTTCAGCAAGAAACATAAAAAGCTATTGTATTGAAACATCTTTTGCCATATAATAGATGAGGTGATTTTAAAAAAATCACAAAAAAACAAAAAGAGATTATCTGATATCATATCACAACGGGCATAAATATGTCAAATAAAATGTAAAAAAAACAAAGGAAAATGATGCAAACGCGCCGATGCGATTCAACGCGGCGTTATTGCGGATGTCTTTTCCGGAAAGGCATGTCGGCAACTTGAAAAAAAGCGATTTTTATTATGATCTCCCGCGGGAGCTTATAGCCCAGCATCCCGTGAAAAGGCGCGACTGCTCAAGATTGATGGCTCTTGACAAGACGACGGGCGGAATAAGCCACATGATGTTCAGCGATATCACCGAGCTTTTGAGGGAGGGCGACTGCCTTATCCTGAACGACACAAAAGTCCTGCCGTCAAGACTTATCGGCACAAAGGAAGGGACGGGCGCAAAGGTTGAGTTTTTGCTCCTGAACCAAAAAGGCGCCGACATATGGGAGGCTGTCGCCGGACCGGGAAAAAGGGCAAAGATCGGCTCAAGGTTTACATTTGGCGGCGGCGCGGCGTCGTGCGAGGTGGCGAGGCTGCTTGATAACGGAAACAGACTTTTAAGGTTTTTGTTTGACGGCGACTTTTTTGAGCTTCTTGACAAAATCGGCGAAATGCCGCTGCCTCATTATATAACAGAAAAGCTTCAAGACAGGGAGCGCTACCAGACGGTGTTCGCGCGCGACCCCGGAAGCGCCGCCGCTCCGACGGCGGGACTTCATTTCACACCGGAGCTGCTCGAAAAGATACGCGGCAAAGGCGTTGAAACAGGCTTTATCACGCTTCATGTCGGGCTTGGGACGTTTCGCCCCGTTAAGACTGACGACATATCGGAGCATCATATGCATTCGGAGCATTACCACATCCCGAAGCGGACAGCCGACGCCGTCAACCGCGCAAAGCGGGGAGGGGGCAGGGTGATTGCCGTGGGCACAACTTGCTGCCGCGCGCTTGAGTCGGTTTGCCGCGACAAAGGATCTGTTTGCGAATATGACGCGTGGACAGACATTTTTATATATCCGGGATACAGCTTCAAATGTGCGGACGCACTTATCACAAACTTTCACCTGCCCGAAAGCACGCTGATAATGCTTGTGAGCGCCTTTTGCGGCCACGAAAACACAATGCGGGCATATGCGGAGGCAATCAACGAGGGTTATCGCTTTTTTTCCTTTGGCGACGCGATGTTTATATCCGATTAAACCGAGTAAATCGGTAAACAGCTAAAAAGGGTAAAATGGCAAAAGGTGAGGCGGTAAAACGGGCGGAAAGGACATTAAATAAATATGCTCAAAATAATCAAAAAAGACGGGAACGCAAGGCTTTGCGAATTTGAAACAGCGGGCGGAACGGTGCCCACTCCCGCGTTTCAAAATGTCGCGACGTGCGCCGCGATTAAGGGGGCGCTTTCCGCTTTTGACCTTAAAGAAATCGGGTGCAGGCAGATGCTTTGCAACGCGTACCACCTCCATGTCCGCCCGGGGGACGAGATTATTAAGGACATGGGCGGTCTGCGGCGGTTTACAGGCTGGGACGGACCGATTCTTACGGACAGCGGCGGTTTTCAGGTTTTCTCCCTTGCCAAATTGAGGAGGATAAGGGAGGAAGGCGTTTATTTTAATTCGCACGTCGACGGCAGGCACATTTTTATGGGACCGGAAGAAAGCATGAGGATACAGTCAAACCTCGCGTCAGACATAGCCATGGCGTTTGATGAATGCGTCTCCAACCCGTCAGAGTTTGAATATGTAAAAAAGTCATGCGAAAGAACGGTGCGCTGGCTTTACAGATGCCGCGACGAGCATGAGCGCCTGAACTCGCTCTACGACACAATTAACAAAAAACAAATGCTTTTCGGAATTAACCAGGGAGGCACATACGATGAGCTGCGGATAGAAAATATGAAAATCATAGCGCAGGCGGAGCTTGACGGCTACGCTATAGGGGGACTTGCCGTCGGGGAGACAAAGGAGGAGATGTACAGAGTGATAAGCGCCGTCACGCCTTATATGCCTTCGGAAAAGCCGCGTTACCTTATGGGCGTCGGCACACCGGGAAACATAATCGAGGCTGTCGGGATGGGGATTGACCTTTTTGACTGCGTCATGCCGAGCCGCAACGCAAGGCACGGTCATCTCTTCACAATGGAGGGGATAATCAACTTAAACAACGCAAAATATATGCTTGACACGCGCCCTGTCTGCTCACAGTGCGAATGCCCGACGTGCAGCCGCCATTCAAGGGCGTATATCCACCATCTTTTTAAAGCAAAGGAGATGCTTGCGATGCGCCTTTGCGTCGTCCATAACCTTTATTTTTATAATACTCTGATGGATAAAATCCGTGACAGCATCGGCAAAGGGCGGTTCACTGAATTCAAAGAAAAATATGCGGAATCGCTCGACAAGAGGATTTGACATTTTGTGTTAAAAGCAAAGGCGGCGGGGAAATTCCCGCCGCCGTCTTTTTTAAGGCAACACCGCACAATGATTGTTGCCTTAAGCAGCCGGCTGATTCGCGCGGCTTTTTATGTATTTGACAACCGAAAAACCAAAGTCCTTAATCACTCTGAAAATCGAATAGTCCGAGATGCTTGATTTTTGCGCACAATTTTCAGCGGTCATCGGCACAATGGAATCGTCCTCCTTGACATAAGTCATAAACTGCGGATAGTCAGAGTTGCTGCCGACAAACACCTGACTGTCTGAATAAAGAATGTATTCCGACAGCCTGTCGTAGTCGTTGCAGGAAAGATGGTGGAGCAGACCGCGAACAAACCATGTGCGCTCCGGAAATTTGCAGGCCGACGCGTCTATTTGCTTGTCGGGAGAGATAAAGTCATAATCATGCCGCGCGCTTTGAACGTAGTCCTCACCGAAAGAACCCTCAAACGAAGCGCATTTCGCGCCGAAGCTTGAGCTGCGTGTGTCTATGGCGGAATCGCTCATCAAGTCCCAGCTCTCAACACACGGGATGATTTGAAAGCCGTATTTTGATATGATTCCGAGCTTTATATCCCTTTCGACAATTCCCTCAACAAGCTCAAATGATTTTTTGCGAACATTTTCGTTGTAGTTGTCTATCGTCTCGATAAGCTTTGAATACTTTTCGTCGCCGCCGAGCAAATCAGCCTTTGCCTTATCATATAAATCGGCGGGTATAATGCTCCAAAGCCCGGGCATCGTCACGAAAGTGTCAAGAAACGCCTCTGAATAAATTCTGTCGCCTTGACTTGCGAAAAACTTTTTTAAAAACAAGCCCGCTCCGTCAAGCACCTTTGTTTTATAAAGCAGATTTATAAAAGACTTGATAAAAAGGCTCTGCTCGTCGTCGCCAAGCATTGCGTCGACATATCTTGCAACGGCAAGTCCGTTGACTTCAACCATCTTTGCAAAAGGCTCACCGCAGGAAACAGTGCCGCCAAATGCCGCCGCCGAAAAAAGAACACCCTCAAGCCTGTCGTACCCAAACTGAGCTATGTATGCCAAAGTCACAACGGAGCCCATGCTGAAGCCTATAAGGTTTACTTTTTCGTGTGCCGTGCTTTCGCAAACTCTGCTTATGAATTTGTCCAGCTGCCTTGCTATGAGCATCGGGTCGACGCGCCAGTCGTAATAAAAGGTGGAGTATTTAATATCCTTATGAGCTGGGGATTGATTTATGTAAGCCGTGCGGTAATCCCATTCGATTCCCGTGCCGTCAATCGGTGTCCCGTCGGCATTGCAGGCGGCACCGTCAAAAAGCACGTGAACAGGCGGTATGAGCGCGTCGCCAAGGTATCTGCGGTTGAGAGTCACGATGTATTTCCCGATGCTGCCAAAAACCTTTTCGTTTATGACGGCGGATTTGATGTCGTCGGCTGACGGCGGAAAGACGACCCTTTGGTCTTCTGTGCCGATGCCCCCGTAAATGTTCTTTGTGTTTATACCCTGCACATAGATTGTGGGCGCAAAGCCGCAATCACAGCCGCCCGGCTTTGGTTCGGCGGCGAACGCAACAAACGGAACGGCAAACAAGACAATAAGCGCGGTCAAAAGCAACGAAACAACCTTTTTCATAGCAGCTTTCATAATATCATCCTTTCTGTCGTTATCAAAAATCGAGTTTTAAACAAAAGCGTGTTTCAGGCAGCCAAAGGACAGCCGCAAGCAAAACGCGGCGTTTTCATCGCCGCGGCATTTGATAAGGCGGCGGGCAATGAAGCTGCCTGTGTTTTGTTTTTATCGCGGAGCGTCCCGCGCACACCTCTATGACTGTTGTTTTACCGCTCGACAATCAAAACAGCAAGCATAATTGTCAGCACGGCAACCACGCCCCAAAGCTTTTCGGCTCTTTCGCTTTCGCTTTCATAAAACATTGCATCAGCCCCGTGGTATTATGCCGCGGCGGGATTAGTTTATGTGCCGTTATGCCGTTTTGATGCCAAGTTCCGCACACTTACGCGCGTGGTCACGGTATGACTCGGAATAATGATAATTTCCAAGGCTGTCTGTCACGAAATAATAGTAGCCTGTTTCGGCCGGATAAAGCGCCGCCCTGATGGCAGCGGCGCCCGGATTGCATATGGGGCCGGCGGGAAGTCCGCCGAATTTATATGTGTTGTAAAGCGACGAAACCCGCTCATAAAGCTTGTCGTAATCGTCCGGCGGTTCTTCGCTTGCCGTTTGAGAATTGTCCGTGACAGCTTCCGCGCGGCGCAGATATGGCATGATGTGATCGCGAATATAAAAAAACGTGGCGTCGCACTGGAGCATATTGAGGTATCCTGTGCTTTTCAGGCGGTTGTGGAGGACTGACGAAACATTTTTCATCTCCGACTCATCGCTTGCCTCTGTTTGGATTATAGATGCGATGATAATAATTTCATCCATGCTGAATCCAAGCTCGTCGGCGCGGGCATAAAAATCATCCGAAAGCTTTGAAGATATATTGTCAAGAAATCTCTTGATGGCTCTTTGCGGTGATTCGCCGATATAAAAGTCATATGTGTCGGGAAAAAGATAGCCCTCAAGGGCAAACACCCTGTCCGTCATGTTTGCTATGGCGGCTGTGAATTCGTTTTCAGTTTCGGCAGAGTTGACGGCGTTTATAAAGTCGTCTTTTGAGCAGACGTTGTTTTTTTCAAGCAGCTTGCCGATATCGGAGACAGTCACGCCTTCGGGGAAGGTCACACGGACTGAAACAGGCTCCGCGATATTTTCTCCGCCGCCGCCGCATCCGCCAAGGCAGCAGACAGAAAAAACAAGCGTCAAAAACGACAAAAAATTTTTCAATCCGACTTTCATTGCTTTAACTCCAAAAACTTTCATACCTTTATTTTATCATAACCGTGCATTTTTACAAGCATTATTTCAAAACTATTGTCGAGGTGATAAAAATGTACGGAAAGAAAAAGAAAAAGGGAGGATTCCCTAAGAACACGAAGCAAAAAAAGCCGATGTATGACAGCTTGCTCCATCTTTGGGAAACCTCCATTGATAACGACGTGAACGACATTTTGGGCAGCTACACAGGCAGACCGAAAGACGGCGGCGTCCCCGATCAGGACGAGGACGACTTGTAATCAGAGCAAGAACGGCTTGAAATCGGCACAAGGGCGGCTTGTAATTAAGGTGAGAACGGCTTGTAATTCTTTATTGCATTTGTGTAAAAAATGTAATATAATGGACGCGATGTTATTGTAAAGGAGCGTCTGTTTATGAGCGAAATTTTTCAAGGTATCCCAAGGATAAATTTTGAGGGCAAAAAAAGCAAGAACCCTTTGTCTTTCAAGTTTTATGACGCGGAAAAGATAGTCCGCGGCAAGCCGATGCGCGAGCATCTGCCGTTTGCCATGGCGTGGTGGCACAATATGTGCGCGGAAGGCGCCGATATGTTCGGAGCCGGCACAGCCGACAAAAGCTTCGGCGCCTCTCACGGCACAATGGAACATGCTTTCAAAAAGGCTGACGCCGCCTTTGAGTTTATGGACAAACTCGGCATTGAATATTTTTGCTTTCACGACGCCGACCTTGTGCCGGAGGCGGACAGCATTTCAAAAACAAACAAAAGACTTGATGAAATCACTGACTATATCAAAACAAAGATGCAGAGCAGCGGGAAAAAGCTCCTGTGGGGGACCGCCAATCTTTTCACAAATCCGCGCTTTATGAACGGTGCGGGCAGCAGCAATTCGGCGGATGTTTTTTGCTTTGCGGCGGCGCAGATAAAAAAAGCGATTGATATCACTGTGAAGCTCGGCGGCAGAGGCTATGTTTTTTGGGGCGGCAGGGAAGGATATGAGACACTGCTCAACACCGATATGAGGTTTGAGCTGGAAAACATCGCGTCGCTCATGCACATGGCTGTGGATTACGGCAGGAGCATCGGCTTTGACGGGGATTTTTATATCGAGCCGAAGCCAAAAGAGCCGATGAAGCACCAGTATGACTATGATGTCTCGACGGCAATCGGTTTTTTAAGGCAATTCGGGCTTGATAAAGATTTCAAGATAAACATAGAGGCAAATCACGCGACGCTTGCAGGTCATACCTTCAGCCACGAGCTAAGGGTTGCGGCGATTAATGACATGCTGGGCAGCATTGACGCCAACCAAGGCGATTTGCTCCTCGGCTGGGACACCGACGAATTTCCGTTTGATGTTTATGAAACGACAATGTGTATGTATGAGGTTTTGAAGGTCGGCGGACTTAAAAACGGAGGGCTTAACTTCGACGCAAAAACACGCCGCTCAAGCCGCACCTTTGAGGACATGTTTCACGCCTATATACTCGGCATGGATGCCTATGCATTGGGTCTTATAAAGGCGTCGGCGCTCATTGAGGACGGCAGGATTGACAGCTTTATAAAAGAGCGTTACGCAAGCTATCAAAGCGGAATAGGGGCAAAAATCCGAAACAAAGAGGCGACTCTTTCGATGCTTGCCGAACACGCCGAAAAGCTTGGAAGTCCGAAGCTTCCGTCCTCCGGCGGTCAGGAATACCTTGAAGGCATTGTCAACTCTGTTTTGTTCGGCTAAGAGTGCCGCGGACAATTTTTAATGCCGAGGATTAAGGGGATTAACATGAAATATCTTATAGGTGCGGACATCGGCACGTCAGGCACGAAAACTGTCTTATTCACATCCGACGGTGCGCCGATAGCTTCAAAAACAATAGAATACCCTCTTTACCAGCCGCAAAACGGATGGGCGGAGCAGGACCCGGACGACTGGTGGAGAGCCGTCGCGGAGGGGCTGAAATTTGTCGTCGGCAAGTCAGGATGCAATCCGAAAGACATAGCGGGCATCGGGCTTTCCGGTCAGATGCACGGACTTGTCATGCTCGACAAATCAGGCGCGGTCTTGTGCAAATCAATTATTTGGTGCGATCAGCGCACATCGAAGCAGTGCGCCGAGCTTGACAGCCTTGTCGGCAGGGAGCGCATGATAAGCATAACGTGCAGTCCGCCAATGACGGGATTCACAGCGTCAAAAATACTTTGGGTGCGTGAAAACGAGCCGGAAACATACGACAAGTGCGCACACATCCTGCTTCCCAAGGACTACATACGCTACAAGCTCACGGGCGAGTTTGCCACAGAGGTTTCAGACGCGTCGGGTATGCAGCTTATGGATATAGGCGAAAGGCGCTGGTCAAAAGAGCTGCTTTCAATCCTTGAGATAGACGAGGGAATGCTTGCGCAAATTTATGAGTCACCCGACATAACAGGCGAGGTTTCGCGCGAAGCGGCGCGCGTGACGGGGCTTTGCGCGGGGACGCCGGTCGTCGGAGGCGCGGGGGACAATGCCGCCGCCGCTGTCGGAACAGGCGTCGTCGCGGCGGGCAGCGCTTTTACAACAATCGGCTCGTCGGCTGTGATATATGCCGTTTCCGATGTTCTGAAGGTGGATAAAAAGGGCAGAGTTCACAGCCTTTGCGCCTCCGTTCCGGGGAAATGGACTGTTATGAGCTGCACGCAGGGCGCGGGAGTTTCGCTTAAATGGCTGCGTGACAACTGCTGCGCGGAGGAGACCGCAAAGGCCGCCAAATTAAACACCGACAGTTATTATCTGATGGATAAGCTTGCCGAAAGCGTGCCTGTCGGCAGCGGCAAGCTGCTTTTTCTGCCTTATTTGATGGGCGAGCGTTCGCCGCATCCCGACCCTGATTGCCGCGGCGTTTTCTTTGGACTTTCGGCAAGCCACACAAGGGCGAACCTCATACGCGCGGTGCTTGAGGGAGTGGCGTTTTCACAGCGCGAATGCTTAGATGTTTTTCGCGGTATGGGCGTCCCGGTAAACGACATGACGCTCACGGGCGGCGGCGGCAAAAGCGCGCTGTGGAGACAAATGCTGTCAGACCTTTACGGCTGCCCTGTCAAGGTGCTTGAATCGGACGAGGGCGCGGCTCTCGGCGCGGCGCTTTTGGCCGCTGTCGGCACAGGTGTTTACAAAAATCTTGACGAGGCTTGTTCCGCCGCGGTCAAAAAGAAAAAAGCCGCCGTTCCGTCAAAAGAGCGCTCGGCGGAGTATGAACCTTATTTTAAACTTTACAAAAAGCTTTACCGCAGCCTTTTTGACGACTTTAAGGCTCTTTCGACAATATGAGGAGGCGGCAATTCTGATGCTTGATAAAAGGTGCTTTCTTTGCATGCTTTCAAACAGGAAGCTAACCTCAACGGCGGAGCGCCTATGAAACCTGTAGGACTTTATATCCACTTCCCGTTTTGCGCCGCGAAATGCCCTTACTGCGATTTTTATTCCATTGTCTCCGACGAGGCGGCAAAATCACTTTATTCCGACGCTGTCGTGAAAGCATTTATCGGGATGAAAAACAAATATAAGCTGTCGTTCGACACAATATATTTCGGCGGCGGCACACCGTCTGCCGCCGGAACGGAAAACATAAGAAAAATCGCCGAATGCGTTATGTCTGAAAACGGCTGTCAAGACGTCTCGGAATTCACTGTCGAGTGCAACCCGTCCTTCGTTGAGCCGGGATTTTTTGAAGTTTTGGCAAAGTGCGGCGTAAACAGAGTTTCGATAGGTCTTCAATCGGCAATTGACGGCGAGCGTGCGGCGCTGGGCAGGAGCGGTTCGGCGTCGGACGTTCTTTGCGCTGTTGCCGAAGCACAGAAAGCGGGCATAACAAACATTTCGCTTGATTTGATGCTCGGCATACCGGGTCAAACGCTGAAAAGCCTTGAGGAAAGCGTCAATTTCTGCGGATTTTCCGGCGCGACGCATATAAGCGCCTACCTTTTGAAAATAGAAAAAGGTACGCCGTTTTTTGAAATGCGTGACAAGCTTTTGCTCCCCGATGAGGACGAGTGCGCCGAAATTTATTTGTCGGCGTGCGAAATGCTTGAAGAAAAAGGATTTCACCAATATGAAATATCAAACTTCGCGAGGCAGGGCGCCGAAGGGCGGCATAACCTCAAATACTGGAACTGCGACGAATATCTCGGCATAGGCCCCTCCGCGCATTCATTTTTAAACGGCAGTCGTTTTTATTTTGAGCGCTGCGTCAGCGCCTTTACAGACGGCGCCGCGCCCGTGCCCGACGGTGCGGGCGGAGACTTTTCGGAATACGCGATGCTTCGGCTAAGGCTTTCGGACGGTCTGCGCGCAAAGGATGTAATCGACAGGTTTGGCTTTGCCGTCCCGAAGGAAATAGAAAAAGCCGCAAAGCGGCTTTGCGGCTTAGGGCTTGTTGAAAGTGACAGTTGCAAAACGCGCCTTACAAGACGCGGGTTTATTGTTTCAAACATGGTTATATCGGAGCTGCTGGCCGACCTTTAAGCGTGACCGCCGTGAATCAAATGCGGTATACGCCTGATTCAAGAGCGGCGTATTCAACGTCAAGAACGCGGAAATAATCAGTCACCGGCTCTTTAAAAACGAGATAGTCCCTGACAGAATAATCCTCAAGCTTTATTGTGCGGACTTTATATGAGTTTTTGTTGCATATGTAGAGAACGTCGTCATATTTGCTGACGCTCACGGGATAAGAAAAGGCGGAGACCGAACCGCCGCCGATTCGCAAAAGCACCCTGCCTTCGTTGGGGGAATAGCATATTATGGCGTTTCTGTCGGGCACGGCGCACCAGACAGTCCTGCCGTCGACAGCCAAATCCTTGACAGGCTCGTCCTGATATGTAAGAGTGCCTTGCCATGCCACGGTGCCGCCGGCAGTGAATATGTGCATTTCTCCCGTGTCATAAAGCGTGATTACACCGTTGTTCGCAAGGATTGCGGCGTCGCAGCTGATGAAGTCGCCGAGAGTTTCGGCAATCGTTTTGAACTCCGGGCCGAATTTGTGACGGAGATATGTCTTTGTCGTGACAGGATAAACGTCGTTTTTTTCCTGCTCATATGAGAAGAATGAAACGCGTATGTTGCCGTCGTCCATCGGGGACTTTTCGGCATATAAGAAACCGCTGTCATGCGGTATCATGTCAAGAATGTCGCTGCTGATAATCTTTTCCAAGTCCATCCACCTTTTAGAGTTATAAAAATGACGTCCGCATAAATAAACCCCGCCAAGCCGAATATGACTGAATAATAACCTGCATTAAGCAGGTGGGTGCCTTCCCGCGGGTTCGCGCTCCCTTCATCCGGCAAAGCCGGGAGGTCTGCAATCCGCCGCCGGAGCAAGGCTCCCTTGAAGTGTTTGTTGGGTTAATATTCGTCATATATTTGCCGCACAAGGCAGGGAGTATTTTTCTGTTTTGCCAACGCGGGCGGCGCTTTGTCAAACAGGCGCGTCTGTTCGCCGTTATTCGCCGTCAGAAACTAAATCGTCGTCCGTATCGTCGTCCGTATCGCTGAAATCATAAAATTCGGAAAGGCGGCGCTCAAACTCGGTGCCGACTTCGGTGAAAATCTTTTCGTCCTCGATTTGAGAAAGATAAGTCTCTCCGTCTTCTTCGGTGACCTGAAGGATAATAAGCTCACAGCTGTCGTCAATAAGCTCCTGCGGGTTGCTGTGGCAGGGGGTCAAAGCGACAAAACGCCCTTCGTCCGTTTCGATCCTGTCAAGCTCCTCAAACACATGCTCTTTGCCGTCCTCGTCTATCACGCTGACAATGTCGGGACCAAATTGTTCGCTCATGTTTCTTCTCCAATAATTGATTTCATATATATTTTAACCGTAATTGATGAAATAGTCAAGACATAACCGAAAGGAAATAGTTACAGTTTTTAAAGTTTTTATTAATTTTTGCAAAAGCTTCAGGTTTAAGGTTGTTTCGTGTTGACTGCCGCCTCAAGAAATATTATAATAATATAAAATATATTCGGTCAAATATCTTGAACTTTGCCCGCTGAAAGGAAATAACTGATGAAAAAAATCAAGCTCGGCGCGCAGCTTTTTACGCTTCGCGACTATATCCAAACATATGAGGACACAGAAAAAACATTTGAATTTCTTAAAAATGAGGGAATTAATGTCGCCCAAATATCAGGCATCGGTCCAATTGAGCCGGAAAAGGTGGCGGAGCTTGTCGCGCGCTTCGACCTTGACATCTGCATAACGCACAAGCCGTTTGAAAGGATGCAAAACGACCTTGACAACCTTATCGAGGAGCATAAAATGATAAACTGCCCGTCAATCGGAATCGGATCCATGCCATCACAATACAGAGGCTCTTTGGAGGGCTTGCGGGAATTTATTAAAGAGGCTAACGAAATCGGCGCGCGGATGAGGGAGAAAGGCATACAATTTGCATACCACAACCACGCGTTTGAGTTTGAGCGCATGGCGGACGGCAGGACAATAATGGACACGTTAGTTGAGGACACGGACAGCGACTGCGTTCATTTCATACTTGACACACACTGGCTTCAGACAGGCGGGGTGAATCCGCCGGACTATATACGCAAAATAGGCAGGCGCATGGAGGTCTGTCATTTCAAGGATTACAAAATTGTCGACAACGAGCGAAAGTTTGCCGAGATAGACACAGGCAACCTCGACCTTGACGAATGCTTCAAGGCGTGCCGCGACATCGGAGTCGGATACATAGTAATCGAGCAGGATTCGTGCGACATAGACCCCAGGGAATCAATGTCAATAAGCTACAAAAACCTTTGCGCGATAGCGGCGCGTCACCAATAAACACTTTGCCGCGCAAAGGTTGGGCAAAAGCATCGAGCTTATAATTACGGCTGCTCACAGCAAATAACAGGCGGAAATGATGAGAGATGAAGCAGGCTTACCTTTATGATTTTGACAAGACAATCTGCCCCGGGGACGCGGGCTCGGCTTTTTGGCTTTTTTGCCTTGTCCGCAGACCGTGGATTATAGTGTTCCTGCCGATTCAGATGATAGGCGGAGCCTGCTATTTGGCGGGGGTTTTTAAGCGCGCGCAAAGGCTGTGCAGCATACACAGTTTCGTCCGTTTTATAGACACCGAAAAAATGCTGGACAAGTTTTGGGACAGGCGGCAAAAATCAATCTATCAATTTTTTATCGAACGCAAAAGAGACTTGCCCACCGTAATTTGCACAGCGTCGCCCGATTTTATCATAAAGCCGATATGCGACAGGTTAGGCGTCGAAAAGCTGGTCGCGACAAAAGTATCCATAAGGACAGGAACAATAAAGTCGGAGGTCTGCAAGCGGTTCGAGAAGGTGCAGAGGCTCAAGGAGGAGCTGCCGGGCTGTGAGTTTGCCGAAGTTTATTCCGATTCCCTAAAAAACGACATACACATTCTCCGGCTCGGAAAAAGGGCTTTTCACACAGTGTCGGGGAGGGTGAGCGAAATTCGGCTTGACATATGACCGCGTTCAAAATATAATATATAGTGTGTATAACTGTTGACGCTATACAAAATGCTGTTGTTATGCTCGTTTTTTTAAGCGGGCGGCAGGCGGCGCGCAAATGATTGTTTCTGTTATCACCTAAACTAAAGCAAGGGATGTTTCGCTATGAAAAATGTCAAGGCATCATCTTTGATAATCACTCTGCTGCTTATTATTTTAAGCGGCGCGGCAATATTCGCTATTTACCGTGTGCCGGAGTCAAATCCCTTGTCACAGGAGATTGAAAGCGTCTCCGGCCTGACAGAGGACGGCACAGAAGCCAAAGCGGACGAAAGCACCAAGATTTCAGAGCTTGCTGAAAAGATTGCCGCCGATGAGGATTCGCTTTCCGTTGAGATGCTGACATACTGCGGCGAAAATTTCGGGGCGGCAGTGCTTGAGTCTGTTTTTTCTGCCATCGGCGACGGCACATACACGTCCGATATGTGGCATACGCTGACAGGCAACACGCCGATTGTCATTTCCGACATGATGAGCGGAGCGATAAAAAATGACAAAAGCATACATCTGCTTGACGGCTCTGACGACGGCAATATCGAGATAGGCTTTGTCGGAGACATAAATCTTGCCGATTCATGGAATCTCATGCAGCATTACAAAACGACAGCCGGTCTGTCCGAATGCCTTTCGCCGGAGCTTATAAAAATGATGAACGACGTCAATATCATGTTCGCAAACAATGAGTTTGCTTTTTCGGCAGGCGGCGAGGCTCAAAAGGGAAAGAGCTATACATTCAGATCAGACCCCAAAAATGTTTCAATCCTCCGCGACCTCGGCATAGACATAGTTTCAACCGCCAACAACCACATATATGACTACGGCTCGGAGGCGTTTAACGACACATTCGACACGCTTGACAAGGCGGGCATAGCCCATGTCGGAGCGGGCAAAAGCCTTGACGAGGCGTCAGCCGCAAGCTATTTCATAGTCAACGGCAGGAAGATAGCTTTTGTCGCGGCAGGCGAGACATACCCGCAATACAGAACGCCGGCGGCAAAAAAGGACAAGGAAGGTATTTTGCCTGTCGAAACAAAGACCGAGGCGGTGGCTGCCGTAAAGGCGGCCGCGGCGAAAAGCGACTATGTCATAATGTACGCTCACTGGGGTTATGAAAATTTAAGCTGGTATTCGGACGAGCAGGTGGACCTTGCCAGAGCTTTTATCGACGCCGGAGCGGATTTCGTCGTCGGCTCGCATCCTCATGTTTTGCAGGGGATGGAGTTTTACAAGGACAAGCTGATTGCATACAGCCTCGGCAACTTCTGGTTCAACACAAAAACAATGAACACGGGGCTTTTAAAGCTGACAATTGACAAAGGCGGCAACATTACGCCTGTTTTTCACCCTTGCCTCCAGTCGGGCGGCGTCACGACTCTTTTGACTGACGGCAAAGAAAAAGAAAAGGTGTTTTACTTTGTTGAAAGCCATTCAAGAAACTGGGGCATAGACATAAAAGACGACGGGATAATAACAAAAGCAAAATAAACTGTTTTAAGGCAACACCGCACAATGATT
>JAAYIY010000056.1 GCA_012523185.1 Clostridiales bacterium | reverse complement strand
TCGTCAGATTGTCTAAAAAGCGCAGGCAATACTTTGTGTATTGCCGAGCATTTTTGGGCGATATGACGGAAAAGATGCAAGCAAGCATGCAACAAAGGCTTCAGCCGCTCATTGCGCGGTGTTGCCCCTTAGCATATCAGCGAATAAAACTTGGAATAAGACGCGCTGTGCCTGTCGGCGATACCCTGCACAAACTTTTTAAGCTCCGCGTCCTGCATCTGGTTGGCAAGGTCATTGCAGCTTTTTTTGAAGTCCTGTTCATGGTTAAGCGCGTCCTCAATATAGAGTAATTCCTTTGGTGACATACGATATCCCTCTTTTCATAGTTTGGTGTTAGTATTATTAGCCAAACCTTCCGCTATATTCATGAGGATATCGCTTTTTGCACGTCTTTTTTGTTCACAAATATGATCGAGTGTCCGCCGATTGCTTAAAACTCCGTCCGACGATTTATTTAACGGGATCGGCAGACATAGTCAAGACAAGCTCGCCGCCGTTCATCATCCTCTCTGAAGTAAGCGACAGACAAGGCAAGGCTTCCCCGTCAAGCTCCGCGCGCCTGACGTATATTCCCGAGCCCTCGCGGCGCACGATAAAATCTTTACCGTCGGCAAGATGAAAAGTGCTTTTTTTCATGTGCGGCGAACCGATTATCATCAGATTTTGACCTGTCACGGGGAAAATGCCTATAACGTTCCAAATATAAAGCGACGACAGCCCGCCGGAATCATTGTTGCCCGGCAAGCCGCCCCTGCCGTCGGAAAACATAAAGCGCCGACCCGCATCGACAACCTCGCATACCCTATCGTGCCTGTCGGCGTAATAATAAGCATATGGCGTCTCCATATCCGTCTCGTTGTTGAAGCCCTCAAAGCGCGCGCTTTTGTCCTCACGGTGCGTAAATCCGAAAAACCTATCAAGCAAGCTTACAAACTTATCCGTGCCGCCGGCTATTTCAATCCTTTTTTTCATATCCGACATGAGCCTAAACGAATAGTTCCACTCGCTGCCCTCATAATAGTCCGAATCCCTCACCATCAAGCCTGTTTTTCTGTCAAAAACCTCCTGCCATCTGTCTTTAAATTGATCGAACACTTCCGAGCTGCGGCCCATGCTGTTTGCCAGGGCGGATATCGCGGCGCACCCTTCGGCTATATCGACGACGTGTGTCGCCCTCGTTACTCTTTTACGGTGGAAATCATCAAAATGCTTGCTGAAAAGATCTGTTTTTGCCGCCTCTAACGCCTGACTGTAATCTCCCTCCACGCCTCTGTAATAAGCGTCGCATATGGAATGACCGGCAAGCATTCTCGCCTGTGAGCTGTGGTCGTTCTTATGAAGATTGGAAAGCGTCAGAGTGTGCGGCATATATCCCTCCGCTTTGCAAAAAGATAAAAAGGTGCTTATAATCTTGCGCGAAATTTCAGGATAAAGAGAAAATAAAAGAGGAAGCTGTGTTTTATAAATGTCCCACATTGTCGCCAAGTCTATAACAAAATCCGAGCTTCCTCCGACAAAGCTTTCGCCGCTCCAATCAGACGGCTTTACAAGTGTGTGATAAAAGTTTGAATAAAAGATCCTCATGTCGCGCTCGTCAAGCGCCTCGATTTCAATCTTCCCCAGCGCACCGTTCCACTTGTCATACGCGTCAGTCGCGACGCTATCAAACGCGCGTGTTTCCGCAAGCGCGTCGCGCCGCGCTTTTTCCATGCTTTTTGCCGAGATTGAAAGCCGAAACTCATACGCGCCCTTTCCCGGCAATGTGAAAAAGACGCCGTAATCGTCCATCACCCTGCCGAGGGACAGCTCCGTTCGGTCTTTGAGCGGCAAATAATCGCGCCACAGGCAGATCCCCGCCGCGCTTTCGCATATACCGTAAATGTAAAGAGGCAGTCCCTGCATAACAACCTCTGCCTCAAACGCGTTTTGTCCCGCAAGGCGTATTAAAGCCCTGTCTGAATATCCCCTATGGTTTGGGTCGTTATTTATAAACCCGTCGTTTGAAATGTCAACCGCAATTTGCCCGCCCGGCTCACTGAAGGTATAGCGGTGAACCACCGCCGATTCACTTGCCGTCAGCTCGCAAAGAATGCCGCTTTCTTTAAGCTTCACCGTATAATAACCCGGTTTTGCCGACTCGCCGCCCATTTCAAAAAAGCTTGCCGATTCAATCAGATCACCGTAAAACGGTGTCGTCAGCGCGTAATTATAATATATGTCTATAGCTCCGGTTCCGCTTTGGTGCAAGTGCGAAAATCCGGAACACTTAGCTTTTTCGCCGAATGTACGCAGGTTGTCGGGACTTGTGTTCCCCCTGTGGTTACCGTAGCCTGTGGGATATCCGGCACAATAGCAACCCGCCGATAACTTGCCGAAGGGCAAGCAGGCGGCGGGGTGTGTGTTTCCGCATATGGCTTTTATAAAGTGCCAGGACTTGGCTATCCCTTCCGGCTCGGGCAGGTCTATCCTGCCGCTGCCGTGAAAAACATCAACATAAGAGCAGGGATCCATATTGTTCCTCCGTGTTATTTTTTGATTTTCTTTATGACAGGCGCGGCGGTCTTAACATAAATCGGGTATATTCGGAATCTGAAAAAGCGAACAAACGGCAAAAGCCGACAGTAGCATCTGTATTTTATATCTGTGCATTTAATCATTTTCCCGTCCCTGCAAAACGCTTTGAGGACGGCGACGACCTGCTCGTCGCTCACGCCGCGCTCAATTTCGCGTTGATTGTCGCCGCGAAGAATATAGCCGTCCCTGCCTGATCCGATGATTCTGTGAAGGACAAATTTGCCGTCGCGGCGGATATAAAGCGGAACGTCATATTTTTTAAGGCGTCCCTCGGGGCGGACGAGAAAGATTTTGTCCATCCTGTTGCGAAGCATCGGAAGCATACTGAAACCCGCTGATATAAACGACACTTCACCGCCGCTTTTCAGCACCTCTTTCATCGCTCCCGAAACCTCATAAAGATGGATAGACTTACTCAACAAAACCTGCTCCCTTTAGCTTGTCGGCAAACTCCGCAAAATCCGCCCTCGCGACAGACTCATCAACCTTATATTTTCTCATTATTTCCGCTATTATTTCGTCATCGCCGGCGCCGTTTTCAATCATGCCCCATATAAGCTCGCCTGTGGCGTTCAGCGTCACTATGCCGTTAAAGTCCATGACGGCGTCCCCGACAGCCACGACAATGCTGCTTTCCCTGACCTTGCAAAGCTTGTATCCTTCCTTTATCCTCATTGTGGCGTCAATCCCTTCATCATTGTTTCGTGTGAGAGCTTTACAGCGTCAAGGCTGATGTCGCATCCCATCGAGTAAATCTTTGACAAGCCCAGCACCGCCTCGATTGTGTTAAGCAGCAAAGCCATTCTTTTAGCGTCGGCAGGGCGGAGCGATTGGTTCAGCAGGGCGTATATCGACTCTTTTTCTGTCAATTCCCTTATCTCGTTTTTTTCGGAACGGTGCAGAAAACATATTGCGCCGAGCTTAAAAGCCGCGTTTTCGCTTAAATCCAGCTTGCCGCTGAACGGCGTGCCGTAAACAAGCGCGTCTTTGCCGGATATGCGAATTGCCGGCTTGTCGTCGTTTATTATTTTTGCCTTGTCCGCGCCGAAATACTTTTGCCACAAGCCGGTGTGGGTTGACTTCCCCGTGCCGCAGGGAGCGGAAAAGAGGTATGCCCTTCCGTCCAGGGCGACGGCCGAGGCGTGAAGAAGCATACCGTTAAAGTGCATAAGCCCGCCGTAAAAGTCGGCTCCCGCCAGCATATATTCGCATTCTTCAGCGCTTAACGCGGGCGCGCGCACGGAGAGCTTTTGAATCCTGTCCTCCGTCACTGCTATTTTCATCTGCGGCGCCGCGCCGCAGTCGTCTGACAAATACTTTTTGCACCTTGAGCGCAGCTGCTCATAAATCGGCTCGATCTTGACATTAATTTCTGCAATCCTGTAAATGCTCATTGCAACTCCCGTGATTATAATTCTCAAATTTAAAGGCAAGGGCACGTTTAAAACGCCCGATTGCCTCAAGCGTTAAACAGGCAGGCAGCGGAAACTGCCTGCCTGTTTTTAATTGACTGCTTTAGGACGTTTAGGAGATTGATATATCAGAGAAGCTTACAACATCTGAATAAAGAGTCTTTCTCTGCCCGTTGGGATATTCAATCTCAATGTAGGCACGCGCGTAAATGGGCGCTCCTGTGTAGGAGGTCTTTGTTACGGCGTAGTTGCCCTCGAGCGTGTTGTGCTTGGCGGTGCCTGTAAGGACATTTTGACCGCCGGGTACAAACGCGGCGCCATTTTCAGCGACATCCTCGTCGAATGTGAGAACAACACCGTTTCTTGTAACTGTGTATTTTGAGCTTCTCTCGGCGTAGAATGTGACTTGGTCGTTTGCCGCGTCGCGATATATTCCGGTGATGGAGATGACCGCGTCGGGAATCGTTGCCGCGTCAAACACGGCTGTGTAGAAGTTGTCTTGAACAGCCTTGAACCGGAATGTCCGATAAAGGCTGACAATTTCGTCATTGTCGTTTACCCAGTAAGAGAAGTTTTCTCCGACTGCCGTTATCGCCGCGTCAGCATAAAGACCATAGCCTATTTGTTTCATTGCAGAGCCGTCAAAGTAGCTTATATTGACGACACCGTCAATCTTATAGTCGGGAACCACGACAAAGTTGCCCGATCCCTCCCTTACGGGGACAATGGCGTTTTGGTATTTGTCGGATGGTTCGTCAAATGCCGAAGTCTTAAGCGCGCCGGCAAACGGTGAACTGAAAGCGGACAAATCATCGAGCATGATGACTGCGTTGCCGAAATCGTCGGAGGACGCGTGCGGCCAGCCGACAAAGGCATATCTCGGCATCTGCGGAATCGCGTCCGTGATATATACATAGTCGTCTTCAGGGGAATAAAACTCCACGCCGGCAATATCTCCTGTCGTGTTTGTGTAGACGACTTGGTTTCCGAAGGACGCGTCGTTAAACACGGCTTCGACTCTTGTGGAGATGTTTGTTGCAAGAGTGAACTCTTGGTTTGTGGAGAGAATCCTGTTTGTGTCACTGTTGACCCAGAAAAGGAACTCTATGTCGGGAGTGGTCGTGACAGCCGAGAGGGTGATGTTTGAGTTGGGATAATACTGCGCCTCAACGCCGTTGATTGTTTCGCCGCTGTCATGCTCGCTCGCGTACTCAACCTTGCCTGTGCCGTTGACGGAAATGTCGGTCTTGACAGTTGTAAACGCCTGATAATCAAATTGCGTGACCTCGGAATAAAGCTTGAGCCAGCCGTCGACGACGTTAGCGGTGTAATAGTTGTCAAAGTTTTCGATGACATTGAGAACTGTCGCCAAATGACCCTTGGCTTCCTCTTCGTTGCCCTCTAAATATGTCAGAGCTTTTTGAACCTGACTGTGATTGAGCAGCTTGCCGATGGCTCTGTTGCCTCTTTCAAGAAGCGAAACGCCCTGCTCGACAATGCCGACAAACTCTGTTATTTCAGAGTTGCCGAGGCTTGCGAGAGCGTCGATTATGTCAGACGCCATATCGTCGTTTAAGTCTGTGACAAGCTTGCCGCCGTAAGCCTCGGCAAGATCAATAACATCAAGTATGTCTTGATAGTTGTCATAGAAGAAGAAAGCTAAATCGACATAGTCACTGAAATCCACTTCTTCAAGCGCGGCTTTAAGCGCGTCGATTTCATCAAGGAGCTTTGTTTGACCCGGCTCAATTCCGAAAAGATATGTGCAGATGTTGTAATCGTTATATTCATAGTCGGCGTCGATGTTGTCCCTGATATAGTCGTACATTGTTTTGCCGCCGATGAGATAGAGGTCTATCTGAAGATTTTTAAAAGCTTCAATATCGCCGAATGTCTTTGACGGAGCTCCGGGAATCGGCTGAGCGGCAAGAGTGTCAAGGTCATAATAAACCTTTGCGAACTTGCCGATATAGCTGTTGTATTTGTTGACAACCTTGGGATAGTTGGTGTTGATGAACGGACCAACCTTAGCATAAACACCCTGAACGATGCTCACAATGTTTTCGTGCAAATAGATCTCTTCTTCATTGAGACCCAGCCAGAGGCGATGTCTTACGCTGACACTGCCGAAAGCTCCCGGTGCTGTGGGAGGAACATCCTCAAACACCGCGACATATTTGTCGGTGCCCGGAACATTGTCGAACTTTTTCGTTTTTCCGCCGACCGTCGCATATTCGGGAATCCATTTGTATGACGCGTACTGTCTCTCGATGATGTTGGAAAGATCGGCTTTCGCCGTCACTGTGAGAGTGCCGTCGTCATAAGTCGTGCTGACATCGGGAACAGCGTTCTTGACATAGCAGATAACTCTCTTGTCAAGCAGATTTGTAAGTATCTTTCTTTCGGAAGGCTCAAGAGTGACATTCGGGAAAATGCTGTCAACCTTGTCGACAAGCGTGAACATGGACGTGGCCGTGCTGTCAAATACGACAGCGCTCTCACGTCTGATTCCCTTGATAAGACCGGCAAACGCGCCGTCGACGACAGTGATTTGCGATCCTGCCGCGTTGTCAAGCGCCCACTCAAGACCGACGAACGCGCCCTTTTCAACAGTCAGAGCGGCTCCGCTCTTTACGGAAACGGCGCATCCCACGGGAGCATACGAATAAGTGTCGGCCGTGGTCGGCACCCTAACCTGCATGCCGTTTACGAACAGACCGATGATTGATACGCTGCCCGACAAGATATCGATTGTCGGTTTGACATTGTCGCTTCTTCCGATAACGCTTAACATTTCGGCAGATGACACCTTCGCAAAGAAGGAATAAACCTGTCCGTTTTTGATTGTTACGTTACCGTTCTTTACGGTGATTGCAGACTGCCCGAAATCACCGGAAAGGCTTCTGCCTTTGAGGTCGAGTGTAATGTTTTTGTTTTCGATTACAACCGACTCGGTCCATTGGGCGGGAAGTGTTACTGTGGCGCCGTCTCCGGCAGCGTCAATGAGATCCTGCAAAGACGGTGGGGCCGCAAAAGCTGTAAGACCGGCGCTGACAACCCCGATCAACATGAAAGCAGCCATGATGATCGAGAAAAGCCTCTTGCTTGTTTTCATTCTTTTCATCTCCATTACATTTAATTATATAATCATGGAAGCTCCGCCGCCCCCAAAATTATCTCTGTTCGACCGCTGATTAGATAGACGCCGAGATTTTGTCGCTGTAAAAAATATATTGTGTTCCCGCGGAGTCCTCGCACACGGCATATGACCTTGCGTAATAAATCGTGCCGCTCGTCGCCTTTGCCTTTGAAAGCGCGTAAGTGCCGCAAGGCTCGTTTGAAATGCCCGAGCCCCTTTTAACCGCGGCGCTTTCCCCCAAAGTGACAGTCGCCAATATCATCGGCGTCGACGCGGAGGACGAAATGAGTATGCCGTGGCTCAAGAGCGTGTAGCCGTCGGGGACGCTTCTTTCCGCAAAAAACGTGATTTTGCGGTCGGACGCGTCCGTGACAATGTTTGAAATTCTTGTAATCGGCTCCGGCGTCACGTCGTCTCCGTAGACGGCAGTGAATGTTTCGCTGTAATTTATCCTGAATGTATAATTTCTTTCATAGCTTATGATTTCGCCGTCGCTCTTTTTCCAGCATGAAAAGGTGCTGCCCGCCGAGTCTTTCGCGTCGGCCTTTATGCTGACGGTGTCGTAATTGTTATATGTCCCGGCGCCCTCGACATTTTCGGTGTTTGTAAAGCCGACTGTGTAATTTGTCTGATTAAGCGTGTAAAGCGGCTTGACAATGACAATGCCCTCGCTTGTCGTGACTTCGCCGATTGACTTGTCCCATGATACGAAGGTGAAGCCGGGCAGCGTCATGTTCTGCGGCGGCGTTACGATATTGCCGAGCTTGACGTCGCCGGATGTGAGTATGGAACCGGCATAGTTGAGATATACGACATAATGATAGCCCTCAAGAGGAGATATAAAAACGGCGTATATCTGTGTTTTTTCAGTCATTTTAAATTTGATTGTCTTTTCGTATGATATGACTCTGTCCGTGTAGATGTTGTACCAATAAAGAAATGTTTCGACGTCGTTTTTCCTCTCCGCTCGAAGTATAATCTCCGTGCCTATCGGAACGGCGATGTTTGTGTATCTGCTCTGCGCGCGTGAGGAACGGGTGCCGACGGTGTAATATATCAAACCCCCGCCCTGCGGGCTGAATATCAGAGAAGTCTTGTCGTTTCCGTCGCCGTTGTTTTCTACGCCCGCGGAAAGAGCGGAAAAGCCCAATGACGCCGAGCCGAGAATCAGCGCCGCAGAAACTATTATCGCCAGCGTCTTTTTGAAGGACGAATGTTTTACCGCCATGGATATTCCCCCAATTTAATTACAATAAGTAAACACAGTTATTATAAGTTATTTTTTCAATAAAATCAACCTATTTTACAAAAAAACTCCAAATAATCTTTTGCTGAATTCGGTTTCAGACAAAGTCGGCTGTTTTCGCGTCCTATTAACGGGCATCAAAACGCCTGCCGCTTGTCCGAAACAGTGATTTTCACTTTGTCGGGGCTTGAAAATTGCTGCAAAACGGTAAAGCCCTCGCACCCGCTGATTGTCAGCTCCGCGGACTCACTGCCGAATTGTATCCTGAAGCTGACGCGCCCGCCCGAAACGGGATAGTTGCGAACCTCCACAGCTTTGCCGTCAGTTTTCCAGTCGTCGGGTATGCCGCGCCCGATAATCAATGTGCCGTCGGTCTTTTCGGAAATCAGCGAGTCAAACAACACTTTTGTCGCCACCGACTGCCCCCACATATGCTGGCACGACCCGCCGCCGCCGGCCGCGTGCGGGATGTCCCACGGTGAGCTTTCGTCGGGGCTGCCGATGCCCTCCCACCATGCAAACGGGCCGCTTTGCGAATTGTCGAGCATGAATTGGTAAGCCTTTATTCCGGCGTCCCTGTGTCTTTTTCCTCTAAGCGCGGCGCTGCCGTATCCCGCGTTGTAGGAGCTTGAATAATAGCCGTGCGGAAAACCGCCGAAGTTGTGCTTGCATTCCGTTATGTCTTTGCGTCTCTCAAAGCCATGGGAGTATGTTTCGTCTATTAATTCGAGCATCGGGCCGTGTTGCGGGGCGTTAAGAAGATACGCGTCCCAAGCCCAGCGGCCAAACAGGAACATGGACGCCCAGTTAGCGTCCCTCGGGTCTTTCCTCTGACCTAACTCGTTCGGCTCAACCATTGAGGCGGGTATGTAGCTGAAAGAATATGCCGTCATCGTTTCCTCAAGCTTTTCGTTGCAAGTTTTAAGAAGGCTGTCGTACTGCTCCTTTGCCCACTTCTCCTCCGGCGTTTCGCCGAGGCGCGAGCAGATAAAAGCGTATGCCGCAAGCCCCGTCAGCGCCGACCAGTTGTCGATTGTCCAAAATCCGAAAGAGTCTATGGCGGCGGTTCTTTTCATTATCCCGCAGCCGTCAACTCTGTCGTCGGCAATCCTGCGGGTGTTATCTCTGATTTCATCAAACTTTTCTCTGATATATTCCTCGTCGCCCGTCTTAAGAAGATAAAGAGCGAAAACCCAGCCGTATTTCCAGCGGGCATCGGGGTATTGCACATTTTTCAGGATATATTTGACATATTCTTTGAAGTGCTTGAAATCCCCTATCGTGACAAGCGTCGCGATTATGCCTATCACGTCGTGGTCAAACACTCTGTCGTAGCCGTTTTCG
This sequence comes from Clostridiales bacterium, assembly GCA_012523185.1. Classification (GTDB taxonomy): domain Bacteria; phylum Bacillota; class Clostridia; order Oscillospirales; family Acutalibacteraceae; genus UBA1425. Next base: position 13,490 of record JAAYIY010000056.1, on the reverse strand, counting down.
CCGACATGAAGCTCATAGCCGTCCTTTATGATTTGTGTGTAGACATATCCCGCCTTATAAGCGTTGATAAGGCGTTTGTCGGGCAGCTCTCTTATCTCCGCCAAAGGCTCGATGCGCCTTGTCCAGTATTCCTTCATCAGCTTGTAATGCTTGTCAAATCCGCCGAGCGACGCGATGCGGCTGTTTGAAGGATAGTGGTAAAGATTGCCGTATCTGTCGGAGCCGACGGCATAATCCATGACGACAGTCTCGCCGGGCATGGCTGTGCGGCGGCAGGCGGTCTTGCCCAAAGGAATAAGGAGCCACGGCTTTTTCGGCAGGCGAATCTCGGCGCCGGAGCGGTTTGTCACTGTCAGGCGCGTGTATACTATCTCGAAATCTTTTTTGTTGATTTCCACCTTGTCAGCAAAGTTTTCGATTTTATAATCTGCTCCGCGGCTGTGAAACTCACTTACAAAGCACGGGAGCCAACCCTCGCTGTTGTACCACTTTATTTTGCCTGAAATGTCCTCCGGGCGAAAGCCGAAGGTGACAAGCATACCTCCTCTGTCGCGCAGGAGATAGCTGCCGTCGATAAAAGCGATAGGCGCGTCTTTGTCGCCCTCCGTGCCGAATGAAGCAGTGAGCCCGTGGTGCTTTTTGCAGATGATGTTGCTCCTTAAAACAGCTCCTTTTCTGAACCTCACCTTAGAAGCCGACGACATTTTGAAATATGTGTTGATTATTGCGCCGAAAGCCTTTTGTCTGAAATCATCTATCATAATTTGAAATTCTTTTTAAATTCTCCTGTAAAAGTTTTTAGCTGCCGCATCTCAAGCTGCTCGCTGATTGTCATGTCATACGTCCTTGAGCGTGTGACTGTGGTCATCGGCACGCCCTCAAGGGAAAGATAATATTTGGCGTTCACCGGGTAAATCTGGCGCTCCGTCAAGGAGGCAAGCCCCAAAAAGCTCTGCATTATTTCCGCTCTTTCCGGCTCCTTGTCGAAGTTGCCGCAAAGCCATTTGTAAAGCTCCGGGTGAAAGTTCCCCATCACTCCGGAAAATCCGGCGGCGCCGTGACGCAAGGAAAGGAGCAGGGACGCTGAGTTTGCGTTAAACAGCTTTAAGGGAGTGCCCTCGCACGCCTTTATCTTGGCGCTCATGATGTCCGCGTCGCAGCAGGTGTCCTTTATAAACGCGAATCTGCCCGTTTTTGCAAGCGCGCCGAGAGTTTTTGGTGAAATGAGCCTTTTGTAAGGGTAGGGACATTCGTAAATACCGAAAGCGATGTCGGGCAGCTTTGAAATCACATATCCGACATTTTCAAGAAACACATCGTCTTTGTCGTCTTTTTCCGCAAAGCGATTTGATATAAAAACATACGCGTCTATCCCGGTTTTGATAAACTCAAGCGCCTGCGCCGCCTGCTCGTCAAGCGTGTCGGCGACATGGCCGGACGCGATGACGGTCATGCCGGCGGGGGCGTTGTCCTTAACAAACCGCATCAGCTCAAGCCTCTCCTCAAAAGAGAGAAAAAACATCTCGCTTGACTGGCAGACCGCAAAAAGTCCGTCGACTTTGTCGGAATACCACTCGATAAGCTTAAGCACGGCATCATAATCAATCGTTTTATCCTCCTTGAACGGAGTTATCATCGTCGGATAAACGCCGTTGGGGATTGACTTTATCATCTTATCACAACCTTTTAAAAACATATTTCCGCTTTCCGCCGATTAACACACGGGAGTGTTTATTCGATTGGTTTAAGCCGCGCGTTTTTGGGATCGTCGAGCATAAACTGCGGATATTTAGCGTTGGTGAATACTGTAAAGTCGCCGTCTCCGGAAAGAAACCATCTGTAAAAATCCTTTGTCCCGCCGTGGGTTACGCAGTGGAGCATATTTTTTATGAACCATGTGTTTTCGGGCAGGGCGCAGGTTGAAGCGTCGATTATGTTGTCGGCCGACAAATGGTTATGCCCATTGTCAACCTTTTGAACATATCCGTCGCCTAATGTTTCGCCGAGCAGGGCGACATTCGCGCCGACTGACGCGTATTTTGTGTCCACCGTGGCATCGCTGCTGTTTTTGTAAGACTCGACAAGCGGAGTGCGCTGCATGTTGTATGAGGCAAGTATCATTATGCGCACGCCGTCAGCTTTTGCGCAAGCAAGGATTTCATTTGCGCGCCCCTGAACGCCGTAGTGATAATTGTCAAGCCTTTCTATAAGCCGCGCGTTTTTAACGGGGTCGAGCGCCGCCGCCTTTGAAAGCTCATAGCAATCGTCAGTGACAAAGCTCCATATGCCCGGCATCCTGCCAAGCATCGGAAAAAGAAGCTCGTCATAAATCTTGTCGGCAAGCTTTGGCACAAGCTTATTAGCAAAGTTTACAAGCCTCCCCATAACTCCTGTCTTATCAAGAACACGCAAGAGCAGCGAAAGGCTTTTTTCGGCAAAGCCGTTTTTAAGCTCCGGCAGGGCTTGAGCGGCGTAGCGCACGACGGCGTCCTTGTCGATATAAAGCTTTTTTGTGAGCAGCTCGCCGGCGACTTGAGTGCCGAGTATGGGGCAGCATTGGAATATCAGCGAATCAACGTTTTCGTGTCCGTACTCCTTCAAGTAAGCCATCACCATCACGCCGCCCATTGACGATGCTTTTATGTTTACTTTGTCGTGACCTGTGATTTCTTTTACACGCTCGATAAACGCGTTCAGCTTATCGGCCGTCACGAGCGGATCCACTCTGAAATCGTAGCCGAAATAATAGTCGCGGTCTATGCCGTGGGAGCCGTCCGTCGGCAGCTCCGACTCCTTTGCCGTCACATGGGGCATTGAGTCGCCGTTGTCGTCCATTGCCATATCGCCGAGCATATCGCTGACAGATGATATGAGCGAGTCGCCGAACGCGTCATAATTTTTTGTAAAAATCAGACGCAGCACGGCGGGCAGCATCTCTTTTATGACTTTTAACAAGGCGTCGTTCCCCGGTCGGAACAAAAGCTTTTCGCTGTCTGTTCCGTAGTTGCTGTAAATGCTTGCGCTGCCGAGCGCGGCAACGTAAACGACAGGTGAAAATCCGCAGTCGCACCCTTCGGAGCAAACTGCTTTTGGCGCTTCCTCGGCGGCAGCCGGCATCACAAGACAGCAAAATAAAATTGCGGCGGATAAAAGAACAGATATAAAACGTTTCATTTGTCTGACTCCTTTCGTTACTTTTCCAAAAGCTCCATAAGCCGCTTTTTAAACAAAACGGCGTTGATACCCGTCGCCACATCGGCGTTTTTTTCTTTGCCGCGGTAAAGACCGCTGTCAAGCCTGTGTATTATCACCTGACCGTAAGCCGGTTCCTCCCTTGTGCAGCAGTAGCAATATGACGGTGCGAAGCCGTCGGACACATCGTCCCAAAGAGCTATGCCCATCGCCACGGCGTCGGGTAAATCGGCGACACAGCCCTCGCCGATTTCAACATTGTGGTTTTTGAGCCTTTGCACACAGCTTCCGAAAAACCTCTGCTTTTCGCCCATAGACAAAAGTCTGTCTATCTCGCGGCTGTTGAGAGCCGCTTCGCCGCGGCAAAGGTCAAATCCTATGATTGTCAGCGGAAGTCCGCTGTTTAAAAGCACACCATAGCTTTCGGCGTCGGCGAAAACATTAAATTCGGCGACAGGGCTGACATTTCCGGGGCCGAAACCCGCGGTGCCCATCGAATAGACATGCTTCAGCCGCGACATTGTTTTTGCGTCCTTCAATATCGCGAGCGCGACTGTCGTGGCGGGGCCGAGCATGATAAGCTCGATTGAGTTTTCGGGACAATCCCTTAATGTTTCGAGCATATAGTCTGCCGCGTGCTTGCTCTCCGCCGTCAACGACGGGTGAATGAGATCCATGTCGCCCATTCCGTCGCTGCCATGCACACCCTGAGCCGTTATGGCGGAGCGGAAAAGCGGCTTTGCCGCGCCGCGGTAGACAGGCGTTTTCTTTTTGCACACCTCAACAGTCATCAGCGCGTTGTTTGTCGCCTTATCAAGAGGGACGTTGCCGCTGACAGTCGTTATGCCCAAAACGTCGGCATCCTCGCACTCAAGCGCCATCATGATGGCGTATGCGTCGTCGCTTCCCGTGTCGGTGTCGATGATGAACTTCCTCATTGTACCACTCCTCGCACAAATAAAGTTTTCTAAGCCGAACTATGACCGAACTATGTGTTTTGTTTTCCCCAAAACTCCGAAAGATTGTCCGAAAGATTGCTGCGAAGAAATTTATGCTTTGCTCCACAAAAAAGTTAAAACGGAGTTTGAATCGTAATTTAAAGCGGCGCGATTAGGCGCCTGACGTCTTTTTGAACTTCCCGGCAAAGCCGCCGCCGGAAAGCATTGATATCTTTATCGCGTCGTCATGACGTGACGGACCGGATATCCTTTTTACATTCGGTCTGTTGTCCTTATCGTCAAAGAAAAGCTCAAGCTCATAGCCTGAATCCTCGTCAAGGAAGTCGAGCCGAACAGTTATCTCCCGCGCTCCTTTGCTGCTGTTTTGAGCGGCGATGTACCAATCGTCTCCCTTTCTCCGCGCGAACACCGCGATGTCGCCGAGCTTGCTCTGCGGTAGGGCTATCGTTTTGTCCCATGTCGTCGGCAGGTACCTGATGAAGTCGGCAAAAATCTGCTGGCTGATGATGTGGGGATCCTCGCTTATTGTCAAAAATGACGACGTCATTATGACCGCGTTGGAAAGCATATGAGCGATTGTGGCGTCGCCGCGCAGCTCAGGAACAGAAAAGCAAAGCGGCGTGTAGTCGGCGTCGCCCGCGACAAGGCGAGTGAACGGAAGGATTGCCGAGTCGTCGGCGTCGCAGTCGTTCTGCATCCCCCTTATCGCCTCCATGCTCATAAGGTTCGGATATGTCCTTGAAAGCCCCGTCGGCTTTTGCGGATTGTGGAAAAGAACCATCAAACGGCTTTTCGCCGCCTCGTCAAGAAACTTTCTGTAGAGGTTTATCATAAACTGTGACTCTGCCTCGATGTGATCAAGCTTAACGCCCTTTGCCCCCACACGACGGCATTTTTTAAAAAACCACTTTCTGTAAATCGAAAGATAAGGTCCTTTTTTGACAGACTTCCAAACAAAAATACCGACTCCCTTTGTCGCCGCGTCCCTCACGACGGCGGCGACCTTTTTGAAAGCCTGCCCCTCGGTTATGCCCCAATTGCGCCAGCCGGAGTCAATGATGTTGTATTCATATCCCATCTCGTGAGAGTAGTTGTTATAAAGCATGATTGTTTCAAAATCGCTGCTCGCGCCGTCATTCACCAAATGCGCCCACGCCGATTTTCCGGGAACAATCCAATCTGCGCCCTTGAACATTTGACGCTCCGGATCGGAGACATTTTTGATGATTTTGCAGTTGACAAGGTCGTTTAGCGTGCGGCAGGCTATCACAATCCTCCACGGCGAAACACAATCCTCGACATAAAAATCACCGGAATCCCACAAGTCTATTTTCATCTCTCCGCCGCCTTTCGAGAGGAGCGCGGCGCCCGGATAGTTTTTGAGATTTGCCTCTGTAAGCATGACATAGCCCGTATCGTTTTTAAGCTCAAACAAAGCAAGACACGCAAATTGGACATCTTCGGGGAGATACCGCGTCTCCTGGCGCATTGTCTTGCCCTGGAGCTTTTTCACATCTGTCTGATACCAGCAGACAGAATCAATCGGAAGGCAAAAGGATGTCGTTTCGTCATTTATCAGAAACCTCATTTCGGGGCGGAACGCAAATCGAAACGCCAAACCGTCGTCCCATATACGCATTTCAACCACATATTCAAGCCCTGTCGGGACGTGGCGGACGGGGATTGAAAAAAAGTTGTGACGGTCGGCGGCTTTGGTGTCGTTGCCCCTGTCGGCATATTCTTCCCTTACCTTCTCCTCCGACGGCGCGCCGACAAGAACGTCGCCGCCTATGTCGACACCCTTTATGACAAGCCCCATAGACGAGTTTGTGATTATCTGCTCGCCGTCAAAAGAGACGTTGTATAAAAGACTGCCGCGCCTGCATATAAAAACACACAGCTTTCCGTCCGGACTTGACATCTCAAACGGAAACGAAAGCTCCTTGTCGGCCTTGAAAAAATCGCCCTCAAGCGGGCCTGAGGCTTTTGCCGCGTGCTTTGCTGTCGCGCCTATTCCCTTTAATCTTGCGGCGGTCTGAAAAAAGCCATTTTCCAATTTTCTCAACATCTCTTTTACCTCACTAAAAATAATGTTGCTTTTTTTGTTAGATATGCTATAATTTATACCAAAATCAAAGAAGGTGACATGCTTGAACAGTTCAGTTATTATCACGGCTGACAGCCCCGCGGACTTGAGCGGCGATTTGACCGCTCGATTCAACGTAAAAGTAATGCCCCTGCACATCATCCTTGACGGCAAGTCTTACCGTGACGGAATTGATATAACTTCGGAAAACCTCTTTGACTATTACGACAAAAACAAGGTGCTGCCAAGCACTGCCGCCGTCTCCTCCGCCGAATATCTCGACTTTTTTGACAAACTGACAAATGACGGTTCGTCAGTCGTGCACCTGTCTTTAAGCTCGGAGATCTCATCCACACATCAAAACGCGGCTCTTGCCGCGCGGGGCAGGGAGGACATTTATGTCGTCGACACAAAAAACCTCAGCTCAGGCATGGCTTTGCTTGTGCTTTTTGCGTGTGAGCTGCGCGACGGCGGACACTCTGCCGCGGAGATATTTGAGAGACTGACACAGTTGCTGCCGAAGGTGAGGGCAAGCTTTGTGCTTGACACCCTTGACTACATGAGCAAGGGCGGGCGCTGCTCGTCCGTCACGGCTTTCGGCGCAAACATACTCGGCATAAAGCCGTCTATCGAAATGAGCGGCGGCAAGCTCGGGCTTGCGAAAAAATATCGCGGCAAGCAGCGTGACGTTATGTTCCGCTATATTTCAGACAGACTATGCGGCGCGGAGGAAATCGACACCAAACGCGCATTTCTCGTCCACACCGGCCTTTCCGACGCCTTGAGGGAGGATCTGCGGGGGCTGATTTCGGACCTTGTGCCGTTTGAGGAAGTCCTGGAAGCAACGGCAAGCTGCACAATCTCAACTCATTGCGGCCCCGGCTGCATGGGCGTGATGTATATGGTCAAATAAAAGTCATCACTTTTTGCTTTTGAACGCCGCCAGCAGCAGGAGATGCGCCGCGAAAGGGCGCCCGCGGCCCAGCTCGTAAAGAGCTATTGTGTCGAGCGATCTTGTCATCAATGAGCGGGTGTCAAAATATTTGAAGCAGTCCGCGAACATCTCCGAACGGGAGATGCTCTTGAGCTGCTTCATTTTGTTTTTTGAGCCGCTTTGATATATGTTGCATATTAGGATGTTCCACAGCACAGTCGCGGTGTGGCGCGCCGCGTCCTTGAAATATTCTTCCGCCAGCTCCGGGAAAAATCTTCGGCAAAGCTGCGCCTTTTTTATGTATTGCGCGGTGAGCGACGACGCGAGCTTCGGCTTGTGCTTTTTCCTCATGGCGCTTTCGCCGTGTATCCTGTAGCCGTAAAAGGCTTTGCCCACAGCCGCGGCTTTTTTTGCGTTTAAGTAACATTCCATGCAAAAAAGAGTGTCCTCGCCTATCGCGATGTCCGCGTCGAACGATATCGCGCCGTTTCTTATAAGGTCAAGTGAAAAAATGCTGCGCCAAATAAACAGGAAGCTGCCGCCCGAATGCATTCCGGCGGCAATTTTTTTGATGTCGTCCGCGTCTATGACGGCGCCCGGCGCGAACGGCGGCGGCACGAGCTTGCTTTCGCCGGCGTTGTTAAACGAGCGGTATCCGGATGTGACAATGTCCGCGCCAAACTCCTTGGCCGACTCATATAGGCTTTCAAACATCTCAGGCGCCGCCACGTCGTCGCTGTCAACAAACCCGACATATTCACCTGACGCGGCTTCAAGGGCGGCGTTTCGCGCTGCGCTGACACCGCGGTTGCTTTGATGTATTACCTTGATCCGCCCATCGCTCTCGGCAAACCTGTCGGCTGTCTTGCCGCTGCCGTCTGTCGAGCCGTCGTTCACGATTATTATCTCAATATCGCGCAGGGATTGGCCGACAACGGAGGAGACACACTCGTCAAGGTATTTGTCGCCGTTGTAAACGGGGATTATCACACTTATCTTTACACTCATCAGACAGATGCACCATGCGCGTACAAAACAGCTTGAAACCATGCGCCTTGTACTTGTGACGCACCCTTTCTTTTAATATTTAAAGCTTCGGACTTCAACCCTCAGCCTTCAGCTTTTAACTTCAGCTTCAAATTCAGATTCAACTTTAACTTCAACTTCAACCTTAACTTTAACCCCATTAAAAGCCGCGGCTGTTTTGCCAAGGCGTTTTCACCGCCGCCGCTCATTGCGCGGTGTTGCCCTAAGTTATCTTTGCGATAATTTGTGATTGATAAACCTCGTCGTTTAGCTCTCCCACGCCTTTGCCCGCGCCTGCTTCGTAAACTAATTTGTTTTTGATAGGCGTTTTTCTGGTGCATCCGCGCAGAAACCACTCATATTCGGTGTCGATATTGCCCAAATCAACCGCCCGATATCCGTCGTCGAGCAAATCATACGGCATAATCGTCGCGGCAGGACCCAACGCAAGAATGATGAGAGAGGACTTTTCGGTTTTCCGAATTTCTTTTAACAAGTTGTCGTATTGTGAAAAGGCCTGCGCGATCGGGCCGAGAATGCGGCGGATGGTGCGGGCGTTGTCAAACAAATCGTTGCCGATTCCGAGACGGCTCTTTTCGCCCTCAACAATCACAATATCCTCGCCGTCCCAAATTTTTTTGAGTGAGTCGAAATATGCGCGCGCCTTGTCCTTTTCATTAAAACACATATAGACGCGCGAGATGAAAGCGTTGCCGTAAATTTTGTCTTTTCGCGTATATTTATACCAGCGCCGCCTGTATTTTGCCAAATGCTTTTTCCAATATTGTCCGTCTCTGTCAACAAAATGATCAAGCTCTCCAAACGCGTCCGGCAAACAAACAAGGAGCTGTTTTTCATCGCAGCTCAAAACCTTCCGAAGCTTGGAAACCAAGGGCTGTACGGCATGCTGAAAGGATATGTCAATGCCTGCGGCCAAACGAATCTCACCGTCTCCGCAACGACTCACCGAGCAGCGGTTTTTGATGATGTAGTCGATTGTGTCGGAGTTTGTCATGACATTGGGAGGTGTGGTTAAGTTCCTGTAAAAAAAATCGAAAATCCGCCAATAAGCTTCTTTAAGCTTGATAATCAAGTCAAAAAACTTGTTCCACAACGCTACAAGCAGCTTTTTCATTGCGGCGCCACCTCAAAAAGATTATATCTTCGTAAAAACGCGTTTATAAAAAGCGGACCCATGTCCAAAGCGCAAATCGTCGCCCGCCCGCCGCTGACAGTGACGGTCATTCCCTCGCCCTCGCTGCCCTTTGCAAGGCTTCTCTCAACAATCTCCGAAACATCGCCGGAGGCAGGATCTATCTTGAAAATTGACTGTGTCTTGTTGTTAGTCGCGACATACAGGTAATCTCCGAAAACCTCGCCGCCCTGAATTTTATGAACTTCCTCTGATAAAGCGACTGTTTTAACAAGCTCTCCGGTGTGAATGTCGTAGCAGATAAGCTCCGGTGAATTGTCGCGGCGCGCCGAATAAATCAGCCCTCGCGCGCCGTCGGCGGCGACCCAGGGACAGCCCTTTAATTGCAGCTCCGGCGACAGCAAAAACCACTTTCCCGTAAACAGCAGCGTATCGGCGTCAAAAAGCGCGCAAATGGGATATTCCCACTTCTTGCTGTCCTCCAACGCGGCGTAAATTATGCCGTCAAAGCAGCTTATCCCTCCGATATGAGCCGAGTCATAGTTCTTTTTAAGCTCGGCCGGAATCGCGTCCGCATTAAAATTAATCCAAGTCGTTCCGTCAAGCTCCGTTTTAAGCAAGCCGAATTTTGAGCTGAAAATAAACGAGCCGCCGTCTGTCGTGACCCCCTGCGAACGCGCCAAAGCGCCAAGAAACATCATGTTTTCCTTGCCCGCCTGCCTGCCTCCCGAATAGCCGAACAGGTCTATCAGCATCGTCAGCCCCCAAAACGGCGCCGTGACAGCTGAAAGGATGAGTGAAAACACGAGCGAAACCGCTCCGAGCCGCTTCGCTGACGAAAAGAACCATGTCATATCCGTCATAATGCCCTCCTTGTTATGTCAGAGCGGCAACCGTGACCGCTCTCCGCGGAGTGTAATAAAAACCGCATTAAATTCATCACTTTATCACGGCTCATTATATCACAGCACATCAAGATAAGTCAATAAAATGCAGGCCTTGAGTTTCCGAGCTGTGAATTGCAAGTTTAATCACCGCTTTAATCACCGCTTTATATTTGCGCTCAAGCAGAATTTCTTCACCTTGCCCCCTGTCGGCTTGCGAAGCCGGTGAAGGGATTTTCAGTGATAAATGCGTTTGGTTTCAAAAAAGGCTTAAGCCCGCTTGTCGGACGAAAGCAGGCAAACAATCAAATAAAACGAAACGGCAAGCATCGTAAAATTGTATCCGCTTTTTATAAGCAGCGCCGCACCTGCCGCCGCCAGAGCGGCGCTCCCGACCGCCGTCACAATCCCGACGGCTCTGTCGGCGTAGAGCATCCATCCGTGAGCGCGCAGCAGGCAGCGCAAAATGCTGCCGCCGTCGAGCGGCTCTATCGGCAGCAGGTTAAAAGCGGCCATCAGGACATTTATGTACACAGGCTCCGTAAGCCCTCCGAAAAAACGGTTCAGCACTGAAAGCGCCGCGGCAAGCAGAAGGTTCGCGGCAGGTCCGGCGGCCGCCTCCGCGGCTTCCGCAAAGTACGACGGCGGAGGTTTTGAACGGGTTATCTTCAGCCCGAACGGCGTAAAGGTAATTCCGCTTGGTATGTCTGACAGCGCCGCCATACACAGCAGATGCCCGAACTCATGAAAAGCGGCGGCGCACAGTCCTTTCTGAGCGCCGCCGCTTTTGTCGAATATAAATATCAGCGTGACGGCGGAGGCAAAAAGAGTGTCCGCCGTCAATGTTGTCCCGCGTATGTTTACAGTCACGACCGATTTACCTTATATCTCTCTGTCAGTATTCTCCGAAAACACGCTTTCAATGACCTTTTCACAGCTTTCCGGCGAATATACCCATCTGTCTATGTGTGTGCAGTCGGTGAAATATCGCAGCGGCGCCGACGTCAAAGGCTCGTTGAACGTGTCGACAATGATAAGCTTTATTTTCATTCGCTCCGGCAATATGCTTTTTATATAGACGCTTGCCGTTTGCCCCGGCAAAATGTTTTGGGCAAACTCCGCAAGACCGGCAAGGTTTGGCATAAGCTCCACAAAGATACCGTATTTTTCGACGGAACGGACTATTCCAGGAACTGTCTGCCCCGCCTCGAACTCCGCCGCGTTTTGCTCCCATGTGCCGAGCATTTCCCGATGCGTCAAAGTCACCCTGTCCAGCGCGTCGACACCCTTAACGACGGCGCGGATATCCTGTCCTGTTGTGAACCGCGCGTCCGGATGGGGAATTCGCGAAACCGATATGCTGTCAATCGGCAGCAGCGCGCTTACTCCGGCGCCCACGTCGGCAAACGCCCCGAAGCCCTCAAGGTGAGTGACGCGCGCGTCAATAACGTCGCCCGGCACAAGCTCGCGGACATAATTTTCGACACATTCTTTCTGCACGGCGCGGCGGCTCAGCACAGCCCTTGCCCTGCCGTTTATGTCTTTGTCAAAGTCTGTTATCTTAAAAACAACCGGCTTGTTTACGCGCGATATCAGCGCTATGTCGCGAACGGAGCCGTCGTCGATACCCAAGGCGCCTTCCTCACGCGGAATAATGCCGCGCATACAGCCGAGGTCAACGTGCAGGTTATGTCCGTTGTCGCAAAGCACGACGCGCGCCTCAAGAATATCGCCGCGAATCATCGCCTCATTGAGACTGCCCTGCGACATCGTCAAATCGCGGTTGCCCCGCGTGTTTATCAGATGCCCCTCCGGTCTGAAAATTACTGGTTTTCCTTCTGTTTTACGTTCGTATATTGACTTTATCTCAGGCGACAGACTCATACGGGCGCCCACCTTTCATAAAATTCCCGGTGTATTTTATCTATACTCTTTAATTTAGCCGATTATGTCTGAAAATAAATTGATATTTAAGCATCCGTGTGATATAATCTGTAGGATAAATCGCTGTTTGTTCTTGAGCGGAAAGGGCGCGATCCTGTGGATATAAAGGTCGGCGACGAAATAGTCTGCAAAAAAAGTCATCCGTGCGGAGGTTTTCGGTTTGCGGTGCTGCGCGTGGGCATGGACATAAAGATTCGTTGCGTGAAATGCGGGCACCTGATCATGATTCCGCGCGCAAAGCTTGAAAAAAACATAAAAAGCATCGAAGGCCCGCGATAGCCGCGATTGCTTTGCCGAATGTTATGGCAACACCGCGCAATGAGCGGCTGAAGCCTTTGTTGTGCGTTGTTGCCTTATATAAAAATATTTAGTATATAATATAATATGCAATATTTTTTATTCAATTCATAAAGGGCGCGGTTGATTCGGGACCGCGGGAGAGCAAAATTTATCGTTTCCCAAAACTTTCAAAAGGATGGTATCATGTTAGATAAGCTAAACAGCATCGAAGAAAAATACGAACACTTGAATTCTCAGCTTTGCGAGCCGGGCATTATGTCTGATATGGAGCTGTACACAAAAATAATGCGCGAGCTGAAAAATATAACTCCCGTTGCGGAAAAATACCGCGAGTATAAAACGGCTGAAAAAAACATCGAGGAAGCAAGGTCCTTGCTTAACGAAAACGGGATAGACAAAGACTTGCGTGAAATGGCGCAGGACGAATACGAGGCTTCGCGCGAGCTTTTGGAAAAGATACAGGGCGAGCTTAAGCTGCTGCTGCTTCCGAGGGACAAAAACGACGACAAAAACGTCATTGTCGAAATTCGCGGCGGCGCGGGCGGCGACGAGGCGGCACTTTTTGCAGGGGTTTTGTTCAGAATGTATTCCATGTATGCCGAGACAAAGGGCTGGAAGCCCGAAATTATAAACGCCAACGAAACGGAACTTAACGGGTTCAAGGAAATAAGCTTTATGATTGAGGGCGAGGGCGCCTATTCGCGCTTCAAGTTTGAAAGCGGCGTCCACCGCGTTCAGCGTGTGCCGGAAACAGAGAGCCAGGGCAGGATACACACGTCAACAGTCACAGTCGCTGTTTTGCCCGAGGCGCAGGACGTGGAGTTTGAAATCAATCCGGCCGACCTCAAAATCGACACATACTGCTCAAGCGGCGCAGGAGGTCAAAAGGTCAACAAGACATCGTCGGCAATACGCATCACTCATCTGCCCACAGGTGTCGTCGTCGAGTGTCAGGACGAGCGAAGCCAATATAAAAACAAGGACAAGGCGCTAAAGGTTCTGCGTTCAAGAT
>JAAYIY010000055.1 GCA_012523185.1 Clostridiales bacterium | reverse complement strand
TTTTTCATAGTATTCATAAGGAAGCGCGAACAGGAAAGCCTCCTCAGGCATTGTCGAGTGAAAGGCATTGTCAAAAACAACAACCTCGGGAACATCGTGCCCAAAGACCTCCTGACACGCCTTTATGCCCTGGATATGTGCGGCGTTATGGAGCGGCGCAAGGTCAATCAAGCTTTCTATGCCTTTGATGACCTCGTCGGTGACAAGCATACTTTTGTTGAACCGTGAGCCGCCCTGGACGATTCGGTGACCAATAGCCGATATTTCATCAAGATTGTCAATGACCTTGCATTCACCTTCCGTGAGAGCCTTTTCCACTTCAAGGAATGCCTGTGTATGGTTTGTGAGATTTGTTTCATGTCTGAAACATCTTCCGTCGGAAGTTTTTCCGCTTACTTCTCCGCCGATGCCAATCCTTTCGCATATCCCTTTTGCAAGCCAATTCTCCGTTTCCATGTCTATCAGCTGATACTTTAAGGATGAGCTTCCGGCATTGATAACAAGAATCCTCAATATTTTTCCCCCAATATAATTTTATGCTTGAAACAAGCAAACAACTGTTATATTATATACATTAATAAAACTTATTTCAAGTTATTTTCTGAAAGTTGATTGATTTTTGCGCAATAATTCAATTAAACCCCTTTGTTCATTTATTTTTCACTTTTTATTCATTCAGGTTTAAGAAAAAAGCGTTAAGCTTATCTTTATTCTATATTCTATTTTAATTTATTGATTGGAGGAACAATCTTTGATTGAGGTTAAAAACTTGGCAAAGAAGTACGGCGATCATGTCGCCGTGGAAAATCTCAGCTTCACTGTTGAAAAAGGTCAGATTTACGGGTTTCTCGGTCCAAACGGCGCGGGCAAAACAACAACCTTAAATATCCTGTCCGGATGTCTGGCGGCCTCGTCGGGCGAGGTGCTGATTAACGGATACGATATATACAGCGACGCGCAGAACGCAAAAAGGCTGATAGGCTATCTGCCCGAGCAGCCGCCCCTTTATCACGACATGACACCTTACGAATATCTTTGCTTTGTGGGCAAGCTTAAAGGGATTCCAAAAAAGGAGCTTAAAGAAAAAGTCAGCGAGGTCATGGAGATTGTCAAAATAACCGATGTCAAGGACAGGCTGAACAAAAACCTTTCAAAGGGTTACAAGCAGCGTGTCGGACTTGCGCAGGCGATACTCGGCAAACCGGAAATAATCATACTTGACGAGCCGACCGTGGGACTTGACCCACTGCAAATTGTCGAAATACGCGACTTGATAAAAAGCCTTGCGCCCGAACACACTGTGATTTTCAGCAGCCACATTCTTTCCGAGGTAAGCGCGATATGCAACTATATCATGATAATATCAAAAGGCAAGCTTGTCGCCGAGGACACGGCAGAAAACCTTGAATCAAGGTTCACCGCGGCGACTGTTATAAGCCTTTGTGTCAAGGGCGGCGGCGACACTGTGCGCGGCGTGCTTGACGGGCTGGAGGGAATCGAAAGCTACAATGTCACAGAAGGCGGAACGGAAGGCACTGTCGATGTTCAGATAAACTGCAAGGACGGCGCCGATATCGGCGAGACCTTGTCAACCGCGATGCTTGAGAACAAATGCCTCATTCTTAAGCTGGAGTCAAGGAAAGCATCGCTTGAGGATGTGTTTATGGAGCTTGTGGCAGGGGATTCCGGCACAGACGACGCACATGACTTTGAGGAGCTTAGCGACAGCGAAGCCGAGCAGCCCGCCGTCGGCTTTGAGGTCGACGCCGATTCACTGCTTGACGGCAGCGCCAAGAGCGTTTGGGACGAGCATATGCCCGACGGCGTGGCAGACGAAGCCGAAGCTGATTCCGATGAATATGAGGAAGACTTTGAAAGAGGGGAGGATGAACAGCAATGAACAATATTTATCAAAAAGAGCTGAAAGGTTATTTCAAAAACGTTACGGGGTTTGTTTTTATTGCGTTTATGCTTGCGGTAATCGGGATATACGCAGCGGTTATCAACTTCACATATGCTTATCCTAATTTCGAGTTTGTTTTAACGGGCGTGAGCTTCATCTTTCTTATTGTCGTCCCTCTTTTGACAATGAGGGTCTTGGCGGAGGAGAGGCATCAAAAAACAGACCAGCTGCTTTATTCTCTCCCGTTAAAGCTTTCAAGCATCGTTTTGGGCAAGTTTTTTGCCATGCTGACTGTCTATGCCATACCTGTTTTATTGTCGGCGGTATATCCTCTTGTCCTCTCAATTTATGACCCGTCCGGATATATTTCTTTTTCCTCATCTTACGGAACGATGTTTGCCTTTTTCCTGCTCGGAGCGGCTTTGATATCAATCGGAATGTTTATGTCGTCGCTTACGGAAAGTCAGATAATAGCGGCGGTTATGAGCTTCGGCGCAATGCTGATGAGCTTTTTGACGAGTGCGCTCGCAAACATTATTCCATCCACAGTGAACGCTTCTTTCTTTGGGTTTATTGTTTTAATTCTTCTTGCCGCGCTGCTTGTTTACTTTTTGACAAAAAACTCCAACATGGCGTGGATTTCATTCTTGATTTTAGATATCCCGCTTGTTCTCATAAGGTTTTTAAAGTCTGACCTCTTGTACGGCGCGCTTCCCTCAATGCTGAAAGCCATATCCCTTTTTGATAAGCTTGACAGCTTCGCGGCCGGCATATTTGACATGACGGCGGTTGTATATTATCTTTCTGTCATGGCTTTATTCATATTCTTTACTGTACAATCAATGGAAAAAAGGAGGTGGAGCTGATGCTGTCTTTTAATGAAAATGAGCTTGAAAAAGATGAAAACAACGAAGTTAACAACGACGAACTAAAAGAGAAAGAAACAGTCGAAAACACGGCTTTGCCTGATTCTGAAACGGCGGCGGCATCCGAGGACGAGGACTCTGTCATCTCAGAAAAAGACATAACAAACGGCGAAAGCACTGAAAACACAGTAAATGCGGAAAGTGTTTCAGACACGGAAACCGCATTAGACACAGAAGCTGCCGCATCAGAGGAAAACAACGAAAAAGCGGAATCAGGCTCCGGCTCCGCTGATAAAAGAAAGGCAAAAAGGCAGGAGAGAAAAGCAAAAAGGCTTGCCGAAAGGATAAGCTTTAAAAGCTCCTTTAAGACAAGAAGCACGAAGGCGGGGACATATATGTTTACCGTTTGTGCCATTGCGGTCGCAGCCGTTATAATTCTGAACATGATTGTCGGAAAGCTTCCGTCATCAATAAAGCATATCGACACCACCGGCACAGACATTTACTCAATCAGCGACTACTCAAAGCAGATTGTTAAAAACATTGACACAAAGGTCACTGTTTACCTTGTCGCGAAAAAAGGGAACGAGGATATGGCGCTTTCAACTCTCCTTGACCGATATGCGGGACTGAACAGCAATATAAAGGTCGAGCAAAAGGATCCGGAGCTGAGCCTTATCGCGGACAAATACAGCGAAGGCGATTTAGAAGAAAACAGTCTTATTTTTGTCAGCGACAAAAGAAGCAAAACTGTTGATTACAGCAGTTTGTACGAATACAGCGAAACGGCGCAGCAAAATTACTACTATTACGGCGATCAAGTTCAAGCCGATATTTTTGACGGCGAAAATGAAATCACAAGCGCGCTAAGCTATGTTACGACAGATATTTTGCCCAAGGTTTATTCTCTGACAGGTCACGGTGAGGAAGGTTTTAGTGACAGTGTCCTTTCATATATCGTGAATGAGAATATTGAGCTGGACGACATTGACGTTTTGAAGGCAAAACAAATTCCCGACGACTGCGAATGCCTTATCATCTCCGATCCGTCAAAAGATATTTCAACTGATGAAAAAGACATAATCCTCGATTATCTCGGCGGCGGAGGCAACCTGCTCATAATGACAAGCTATAAGGATAATCAAACTCCCAATCTTGAGGAGGTGCTTGAAAACTACGGTGTTCAAAAACAAAAGGGCGTCATTATCGAAGACGACCCAAATTGTTATTACTACTATTACAATTATTTAATGCCGAATATACAAAGTCATGAAGTGACGGATCCGATTTTAGATTCAGGGTACAGGGTTTTAATGCCCATGGCTCACGGCATCGCCGAAACAGACTTGCACCGCGGTTCGCTTGAGCTTACAAGCCTGCTCACAACTTCAAAATCGGCATACGCAAAGGATAATCCGACAGAAGAAGATTTTGCAAAAACCGATGACGATATCGGTGGACCGTTCAGTGTCGGCTATTCTGTTTCTGAGGTTCACGGAGAAACAGAAACACGCGTCGTCTGGTTTTCTACGACATATTTCCTTGACGACAGCTATCTGGGTTATACAGGAAACATCAATCTCTTTTTAAACTCGCTTAAATGGATGTGCAAGCTTGAAAAAAACATTTCGGTCATTGAGCCAAAGGTCTTAGTGGGCACTGAAAAGCTTGAAATAACCTCCGGAGAAGGAGTTTTCTGGAATATCATGTTTGTCGGTGTTCTCCCGGCGGCTTCAATCTTCATAGGACTGGCCATTTGGATAAGGAGGAAAAAACGCTGATGAAAAAAGGTCTGAAACTTATTTTGGCGCTGGTTGCGCTCGCCGCGCTTGTTGGCGGATATTTCATTGTCAGCCATTTTATCGGTTCTGATGAGACGCAGACAGATGAAGAAATCGAAACAATCGCGGTAAAAACCTTTGACGCCTCCGACATAACAGGCATAAAATATGTCTATGGTGACGAAACTGTCGAGCTTGTGAAAAAGGATGGCAAATGGCGGCTTTCATCAGACGAAATGTTCCCTGTTAATCAAGCTTATCCGGAGACAATGGTTTCCGAAACGGCAGGTCTTACCGCACAGCGGCTTGTCAGCGAAACGTCCGAATCTTTTTCCGAATACGGCTTGTCAGAGCCGTCCGAAGCCTTTATATTCACCAAGGACGGCGGCGGTACGTTTACTGTTTTCATCGGGGCTTACAATTCGTTCAGCGACGCCTGCTATGTCAACATTTCCGGCACAGAAAATGTCTATCTTATTGACTCCGCATACATCGAAAACTTTCATTACGGATTAAAGGAGCTTGCCGATATAGACGATTTGCCGGTCATAGAAAGCGGAGAAGTTACAGAAATTAAGATTAAAACAGACAGCAGCCAAATTGATTTGAAATATTATGAAGACGGTCTCGACACCGTATACAGCGACACTTACCGGTGGTTCACGCACGACGGCACGGCGCTTGAAACGACAAGCGTATCAAGCTTGATTTCAGCCTCATCCGGCTTTGCTTCCGCAGGATGCGCGGATTACAGCGCGTCGGACGAAAAGCTGCGTGAATACGGTTTTTCCGACCCTGCGGCTGTTTTGGAGATATTCTACACCGAGACGGACGAGAACGAAACGGGGGAGCTTGACGACGACGGGAACGAGATTTCAACCATTGTCACGACAGATAAGGTTCTGAAGCTGACAGTCGGAAAACAAGCTGCCGAGGGCACTCACAGCTACGCCAAGCTTGACGGCTCCAATGTGGTCTATCTGATTGACGCCTCATATGCCGAAGCGCTCGCCAATGTTGACATTGAATCCTTGCTTCCGATGGATGTTTGCATGATTTCCATGGATTCCGTGGATTCGCTTGATGTGACGACAGGCGGCAAAACAAGCAAAATCACTGTGACACGAGCAAAAGACAGCGACGGAGAAGAATCAACCTCATATACAATGGACGGAAAAACAATCACCGCCTCTGATTATGACGCGTTTTTCTCATCTGTTCAGTCCATGCGCGCCGAATCGTCAACAAACGAGGCAAAGACAGGCGGAGACCCTTTTTTGACAGTTGTTTACCACCGCAACACAAGCAATTTCAAAACAATGACGCTCAAATTTGTTCCGTTTGACTCAAGCTTTTATCTTGTCGAATTTAACGGCGAAAATAGGCTGCTTGTAAATAAGAATGACGTCAGCGACGCTGTCGCGGCGTTTAAAAAAATAAAGCTTTACTAATTGAAGCCAGCTAAGCTAAGAGAGGTTCAGTATGCTCATTGCCGGGATAATATCTGAATATAACCCATTTCATAACGGCCACGCTTACCACATCGCGCAGACAAGGCAAAAAGGCGCGCAGGCCGTAGTCGTGGTGATGAGCGGGAACTTTGTTCAAAGAGCCGAACCCGCGTTGCTTTCAAAGCGTTCGCGCGCGGAGGCGGCTGTCAGGTGCGGTGCCGATCTTGTTATTGAAATGCCACTGCCGTGGTGCAGCGGAAACGCTCAAAGCTTTGCGCATGGCGGAGTTTCTCTGCTTCGCGCTTTGGGTTGTGTCGATATTTTGAGCTTTGGAAGTGAAAGCGGCGACGCGGAGCTGCTTGCCGACGCGGTCAAGGCTGTAAATTTGCCTGAAACAAAAGCTGTTCTCAAGCAAAAGCTTGGCGAGGGACGGCCGTTTGCCGCCGCCCGTGAAACGGCCGTCAGGGAAGCTTCGGGCGATGATGCCGCCTCTGTTTTGGCTTCGCCTAACGATACTTTGGCGGTTGAATATATTTCAGAATCGCAAAAACAAAAATGCCGTTTTGAGTTTCTTGCCGTAAAAAGATTCGGCGCCTTTCACGACTCCGATTTAAACGGCAAAACGGGCTTCGCAAGCGCGTCGCATATAAGAAGACTGATTAAAAGCGGGGACGGCTGGGAAAAGTTTGTGCCGGGCGAGTCCGCAGAAGTTATTTCCCGGGAAATCTCACGCGGTGCCGCGCCGTCCGACTATAAAAAGCTTGAGACTGCCGTTCTTGTGTCCCTGCGCGGCGCAACACCCGAATCGTTAAAAAAGTTTCCCGATATTTCAGAAGGTCTTGAAAACAGGATTATTTCCGCCGCGCGAAGCTCCGCGACGCTTGAGGAGCTGTTTGACAGCGCAAAGACAAAAAGATATTCCCACGCGCGAATCCGCAGGGTGGTTCTTCACTCTTTTTTGGGAGTGAGCGCTTACCTTCAAAGCAAAATGCCGCCTTATCTGCGCGTCCTTGCCCTTAACGGCAGGGGCAGAGAAATCTTAAAAGCCGCTAAATCCACTGCGTCCGTCCCCATTGTCACAAAACCGCAGGAGATAGCCTGTTTAGACTCATACGCTAACAGCATTTTCAGCACGGAATGCGCCGCGAGCGACATATTTGAGCTGTCTCTGCCCGTGCCCGGACCCTGCGGCGGCGAGTTTACGGGGCAAATATATTACGGCGTTTAGTAATAATCGGGACATGATGTGAATATCTATCTTATGAAAAGCTTTCAAAAGGAGATATTCAAATGGACTTTAATGTTATTTCTCAGGCGTTAGGTATAATCGAGACAGTTTTTGAGGGAAATGCCGAGCAGGCGGTGGACGGCGATATCACTTTGTCCGAATACTACCCCGATATTCAGCGGATATTAAAGTGTTCGGTCATTCCCGGCATCACAGGCGCGCAAGCCTCATCGGACAGGATTACAGTTGACGGCACGGCGCTTGTAAGGGTGCTGTATGTCGGGGAGGACGGAAAAATTCGCGGCTTTGAGCAGAACTATCCATTTACAAAGACAATTGAAACATCAGCTCCGGCTGAGGGCGCCTGTGTCAGCGTCAGAGCCAAAACAGACTATGTCAATTGCCGCGCCGTCAGCCAGCGCCGTGTGAATATACACGGTGTGATAACAATTAACGTTAAGATACGAAAAAAGCGCAGCGATGAAATCATCACAGACGCCGAGGGCTTTGGAATACAGCTTATGCGCAAAAGCGTCCCCGCCGTAAGCATGACGGGGTGTTCCGATAAGATGTTTACGTTAAGCGAAGTTGTCGAAATCGGTCAAGGCAGCCCTCCGATTACACAAATAATAAGGACGCAGTCATATGTTTTGGTAAGCGATGCAAAAGCAATCAGCAACAAGCTTTTGCTCAAGGGCGAGCTTGTCTCAAAGATACTTTATTGCGCCGATTCAGACAACGGGGAGCTTACACTTTTTGAGCATTCAATGCCCATAAGCCAGATTGTTGAGGTTGAGGGCATTACGGAGGACAGTATTTGTGACGTTAGCCTCAACGTCGCCTTAATTGAAATAACGCCAAAAGCGGACAGCAACGGCGAATTGCGCCTTGTTGAAATAAACGCAAAGGTGAACGCCTGTGTTTCATCATGCACGCAGATTGAAATACCTGTCGTTGTAGACGCCTATTCGGTCAGCCACGACCTCAAAACAGATTTTAAGCAAGCGGACATTTCCGGGCTGGTTGACAACATAAATGACTCTTTCACAGCAAAGGGCGCGCTGGAAATATCCGACATGAAAAAGATGCTTGACGTGTGGTGCGGCGATTTGTCATGCTCTTGTTCTGTCAGGAACAGTGATTTGATAATTTCGGGCAGCATACCTGTGTTTGTTCTTTATATCAACAATGACAATCAAGCGGACTTTGCGGAAAAGTCGATTGATTTTGAGTTCAGAAAAAATGCCGGTATGGATATCGAACGCATAAAATGCGAGCCCAATATTGTCGTCACCGATTGCAGCAGTCTGCAAAGCGGCGAGGGCAAAATTGACGTGCGCGTTGAAATGAACATTGTCTCAATCGTTCTCTTTTCACAAAGGCACAGATTTATAAGCAATTTAGAGCCGACTGAAACGGAGCTGCCAAAAAACAAAATCAGCTCACTGACAATCTATTTCACTGAAGACGGAGAAGATGTCTGGGACATCGCCAGGAGATACAACACAACCGTTGATGCTATAATGCAGGAAAACGGTCTTGAGGACAGCAGGATTAATCAAAAAAGTATGCTCATGATACCTAAGGCATAAAATAAAAACCGAAAAGGGCGTGCCCAATAGGGTGCGCCCGGTTTTTTTACAGTCTCCAGTACAAATAGCCTTTTGACTCATATTTATCTTTATCAAGCACGCCTTTAATGTCGAACAAGACACGTTTATCCGTAGGAGTTTTTCCGAAAAAAGCTGAAAAATCGGCACTTTTCAGATGTTCGTGGGGAACGGCAAAAATGACAGCGTCCATATCCCTGATTTCCTCATAACTTGTGAGGCTGATGCCGTATTCGTCAAAAACCTCCGCCCCGTCAGCGTTTGAATCAGCAACAATCGGCACAATTCCGTATTCCAAAAGCTCGTTGTAAACATCTATTATCTTTGTGTTTCGAGTATCGGGACAATTTTCTTTAAAGGTAAACCCCAAAATCGCAAGCTTCGCGCCTTTTATTTGCAGGTCCTTCTTTATCAGTGACTTTACGACATTTTCGGCAACATATCTCCCCATATCATCGTTAATCATCCTGCCTGAAAGAATAATCTTGCTGTGGTATCCCATTTGCTCCGCCTTGTAAGTTAAATAATACGGATCCACGCCTATGCAGTGTCCGCCGACAAGACCGGGTGTGAAATTTAAAAAGTTCCATTTTGTTCCGGCTGCCTCAAGAACGGCTTTTGTGTCGATTCCCATTTTGTTGAAAATAATCGAAAGCTCGTTCATAAAGGCGATGTTAATATCCCGCTGGCTGTTTTCAATAACTTTTGCCGCTTCCGCGACTTTGATGGAAGCGGCGCGGTAAATTCCCGCCTCAACAACAAGACCGTAAACGCGCGCGACAATATCGGTTGTCTCGTTGTCCATTCCCGAAACAACCTTGACAATGTTTTCAAGCCTGTGAACCTTGTCTCCGGGGTTAATCCTTTCGGGGGAGTACGCAATCTTGAAATCTATCCCACACTTTAACCCCGAATTTTGTTCAAGTATCGGAACGCATATTTCTTCTGTGACTCCGGGATATACTGTCGACTCGTAAACGACAATGCTGCCGACGGTCAAGTTTCTTCCGAGCGTCCTTGACGCGTCCTTTAAAAATGAAAGATCGGGAACGCGGTCGGACTTAACAGGCGTTGGCACAGCAACAATATGAAACTTCGCGCCGCGAAGCTTTGTTTCGTCCGCGGTGAAATCAACGGAGCAAGCCGAGACAGCCTCATCTCCGACTTCGTTAGTCGGGTCTTTGCCCGCGGCATAAGTCCTAATCTTTTCAATATTTTTATCAAAACCGATAACGCGCGCCTTTTTGGAAAATGCGACGGCAATCGGCAGACCGACATAGCCGAGTCCTATCAAAGAAACAGCTTCTTTTCCGAAAATAATGTCATTATAAAGCATCGGCGTGAACCTCCGGTAAAAATATTGCGAGGGTTGTTTTTATTATAACACGCTGCCGCATTGTTTCGCAATGCCGCCGTAACTTGACTTTTCGCACAATTCTGAAAACTTGTAAACTGTGTCAGCATTTTATACAAAAATCAAGCTGAAAACTGTAAATGTGATGTCTTTATCACACAATATGAGACACCCGTTAAACGGCGCATAACATTGAGCCGTTCGGCAAAGACAGCACCTTGCATGGGCGCATTTTTTTCTGACTGAATTATACCACAAATGAAAGGTTTTGTCCTAATTTTTTTGTGTGATTTTTTCATCTTGCGGCAAGTCAAGGCAAGTCAAAACTTAAAAATCATTGCAAATAATAAAAGATTATGATACAATATATGGTATATAGGTGTCGGATTGCGCATACACGCCTTGTGTTATGATATTTTTGATCTTACAGGGCAAAATATTTCCTAATTACAAGTAATTAAGGAGATATTGCTCATGAACGACGCTTTAGACAATAACAAAGACAATTTCACAGTGCCCGAAAAGCCTGACAGCCGCCCGCCTGACCAAAATGAGCCGTGCGACAGTCAAGAGGCAAAGCAGATTGAGGAGATAAGCTCCATCACTGTTGACAGAAACGGTCACTATATCCATTGCCTTACAATCATCGGTCAAATCGAGGGGCATTATATTTTGTCTTCTTCAAACAAGACGACAAAATATGAGCACGTGATTCCGCGGCTTGTCGCTATCGAGGAAAACAAAGAGATAGAGGGGCTGCTTGTGATTCTTAACACTGTCGGCGGCGACATTGAGGCGGGGCTTGCAATCGCGGAGCTGCTTGCGGGGATGAAAAAGCCGTCTGCTTCGCTTGTTCTCGGCGGCGGCCATTCCATCGGCGTTCCGCTTGCCGTCGCGGCAAAAAGCTCTTTTATAGCGGAGTCCGCCACGATGACAATCCACCCCGTCAGGATGAACGGCGTCGTTCTCGGCGTTCCGCAGACGCTGATGTATTTTGAGCAGATGCAGGAGCGGATAATCAAGTTTGTTTCAAGCAACTCAAAAATTCCGCCCGATCGTTTTCGTGAAATGATGCTGAACACAGGCGAGCTTGTGCTTGACCTCGGCACTGTGTTGAGCGGCGAAAAAGCTGTGGCGGAGGGGCTTATCGACAAGGTCGGCACATTGTCTGACGCACTTGACTGTATTTGCGGGCAAATAGAAAATCAAAAAACGGAAAACAATTAAAGAGAGGGAATAAATTTGGCAAAGAGCAAAAAATCTTCGTCCGCCGTAAAAAACAAACCTTCATCAAACTCTTCAAAGGCTTCTTCCGAAAAAAAGAGCGGCGCGGTGGCAAAGCGCCATGCCAACAGCGATGAGGCAGGGATTCGCGCCACGGCGGCGCGGCAGCGTGCCGCAATTATACTTTTTGCTTCGGCAGTGCTTGTCTTTTGTATCGCGCTCTTTGAGGGTCAAAGCGCCTGGATGTGGCTTCATGAGTCGCTTTTCGGGCTTTTCGGCGTTTGCGCCTGGGCGCTGCCTTTTATGCTCGCCGCGCTCTCAATAATTTTTGCCTTGAATAAGCCTGTTATCAGCACGAATTCAGTTTTTATCTGCGCCGGGATTTTTGTTTTTATTTTAAGCGGCATTGTCCATGTCGGTTTCCGCGAGGCGGAATACATAAATATAAACGACTTTTCCGTACAAGTGAGCGACGCGTGGAATTACGACTCAATCTTAAAAAGCGGCGGTGTGCTCGGCGTCATGGTCGGCACTTCAATCGCAAAGCTTTTCGGTAAAGTTCCGGCGATGATAACAATGTCCCTCACTTTGTTCGTCGCCGTTATGTTTTTTTCAGGCACAACACTGTTCACACTTTATTCCGCGCTTAAAACTCCTGTCAAAAAAGTCGGCTCTCTTGCCGACGAACGCCTTGAGCAGGGCATGAAAAGACATGTCGAAATATCCGCCGAGCGTGAGCGCAGGCGTGCGGAGCGCAAAGCTGAAAAAGAGCTTAAAGCAGAAAGAAACGAGGACGGCTCCTTTAACCCACATTTTGACATGGGTCCCGAAGCGTCGCCGAAAATCGAGTTTTCAGAAAGCGACAATTACCTGCCCGACTTTATTTATGCCGACAACGAAATCCCCCGCGACGATTCAGCGGGTGATTCACTCACAAAGCTTGAGCCGCCTGTTATTATTTCTTCCGCTCCCATAGACATAGAAAAAGCGGCGAAGCACCCCGCCGACATTCCCATCTCAAAAAGTCCCCCGGGCAAGTCACGCGGCGGCAACGCGCCGCAAAAAGAAAACAGTGCCGCGCCGGGGCTTGAAGCCGTTGATACTGCTGTGTTTGAAAACGGCAATCGTTACAAAAAGCCGCCGATAAGCTGCCTTAGCGAACCTCCCGTCCACAACACTTTCGGAAACGCCGGAGAAATCGAGCAAAACTCAGCGCTTCTGATAAAAACTCTTGACAGTTTTGGCGTGAGCGCAAGCATTGTAGATGTGTTCAGGGGGCCGTCTGTCACAAGATATGAGCTTGTTCCCGCCGAGGGCGTCAAGATAAGCAAGATAACAAACCTTGCCGACGACCTTGCCCTGCGGCTTGCGGCATCGGGTGTGCGGATAGAAGCTCCGATACCAAACAAAGCCGCCATAGGCATAGAAGTTCCCAACAAAGCAAAGGCGTCGGTTTACATACGCGAGATAATCGACACAGACGTCTTTGTCCGCGGC
>JAAYIY010000054.1 GCA_012523185.1 Clostridiales bacterium | reverse complement strand
TAAGCCACCTATCTATGCTGGGGCGGCTGGCGCCATACATTTCGTGTGCTTTTGTTTTTCCATGTTTTTGTGCGTAATCACAAATCTTCTTGCGCTTTGATGATGTGTATGTTACACTCATTTTGCATCAACCTTTCTTTTTGTGGATGAGGTTTTGTCATGAAATCATTTTACCACAAATTATCGGTTGTTGCTTTTTTATTTGTAACATATGTATTTTAACAGGACATACAGTCTTTTTCGCTTTTTTCCCGCGTTTCTTGCTTGCGATGCAAATACGCTTCTTTTCACGCCTCAAACACGCTTTTTTCACGCTGCTTTTGACCTTTAAAAGGCCTTTTATCAGCTCTTTGCCCCACAATCCCTTTTCGCGCAATTTGTTTAATATATAAATGTATAAGCTCAAGCAACATTAACTTTTTTTGAAAATATCTGAAAAGCTCTTTCGCTTCGCCGAATAATCTTGTATAATACTTTAAAACATACTGTACATGACTGTTTTCGGCTGTTTTTCGGCTGTTTTCATGAAAAATGCTTGACTTCTTGCCGCTAAGGCACTATACTTGTGCCGTCAGGCAAAGGCGCCGCAGGCATTTTCTGTGGCGTCTCAATTTTTATAATTATTTTTTTGGGGTGATTATGATGAAAATCGTACCCGAATATTTCGGCAGCATGGTTTTTGACGATTTATCAATGAGAGCAAGGCTTCCGGAAGAAACATATAAGGCGATGAAAAAGACAATACGCGACGGAAAGCACCTTGACCCCGACATTGCCAACATCGTGGCTAACGCCATGAAGGACTGGGCCGTCGAAAAAGGCGCCACGCACTACACCCACTGGTTCCAGCCGATGACTGGCATCACGGCCGAAAAGCACGACAGCTTCATTTTGCCGGCATCCGACGGCTCTGTCATTTTTGACTTTTCGGGTAAGGAGCTTGTGCGCGGCGAGCCGGACGCGTCAAGCTTTCCCTCCGGCGGTCTTCGCGCGACATTTGAGGCAAGAGGATACACGGCGTGGGATCCGACATCTTACGCTTTTATCAAGGAAGGCATTCTCTGCATCCCGACGGCGTTTTGCTCTTACGGCGGCGAGGCGCTGGACAAAAAAACTCCGCTGCTTCGTTCTATGGAAGCCATCAACAGGCAGACAATGCGTGTTCTTAAGCTGTTTGGAAACGACGAGATAACCTCGGTCAAAACGACTGTCGGTCCCGAGCAGGAATATTTCCTTATTGATAAGGAGATGTATAACAAGCGCAAGGACTTGATTTTCACCGGCAGGACTCTTTTCGGCGCAAGCCCGCCAAAGGGGCAGGAGCTAAACGACCATTATTTCGGCTCCATTAAGCCGCGCGTGCTTGAATATATGAAGGAGCTGAACGAGGAGCTTTGGAAGCTTGGGGTGCTTGCCAAGACGGAGCATAACGAGGCTTCCCCCGCGCAGCACGAGCTGGCGCCTATATTCACCACCACAAACATCGCCACCGACCACAATCAGCTGACGATGGAGATAATGCAGAAAGTCGCGAAAAAGCACGGGCTTGTCTGCCTGCTTCATGAAAAGCCCTTTGAGGGCGTCAACGGCAGCGGAAAGCACAACAACTGGTCAATCTCCGACAACACAGGGACAAATCTTTTTGAGCCGGGCGAGACGCCGCATGAAAACGCGCAGTTTCTTCTTTTTCTCTGCGCCGTTATCAAGGCTGTCGACGACTATCAAGACCTCCTGCGTGTTTCAGTCGCGACGGCGGGAAACGATCACCGCTTAGGCTCAGGCGAGGCGCCTCCTGCAATCATATCCATGTTCCTTGGCGACGAGCTTAGCGAAATCCTTGACGCCATTGAAAACGACACACCGTATGGCGGCAAAGAAAAAGTCCTGATGAAGGTCGGTGTCCACACGCTGCCGCGTTTCCCCAAAGATACGACAGACAGAAACAGAACGTCGCCTTTCGCCTTCACAGGCAACAAATTCGAGTTCAGGATGGTCGGCTCCGCCGACTCCATTGCCTGCGCCAACATCATGCTTAACACAGCTGTCGCGCAGTCGCTCATGGAATTCGCCGACAGGCTTGAAGGCTGCTCCGACTTTAAAGCCGAGCTACAGTCTCTGATAAAGGACTGTGTAAAAAAGCACAAGCGCATCATTTTCAACGGCAACGGATATAACGGGGAGTGGGTTTCGGAGGCGGTTAAAAATCGCGGTCTTCTCAATCTTCGCACGACGCCCGACTGCCTGCCTTATCTCGTCAGCGCCAAAAACATTAAGCTGTTTAAAACACACGGCGTTTATTCCGAAACGGAGATACGTTCGCGATATGAGATAATTCTTGAAAATTATTGCAAAACAATCAACATCGAAGCTCTGACAATGATTGATATGGTCAACAAAGACATTTTGCCGTCTGTCAGCTTGTTTGTAAAAACTCTTTGTGAAACGGTATCCGCCAAAAAAAGCGTGTCGCAGACGGCTGAATATGATTATGAAGAAAAGCTTATAAAAAGGCTGTCGGCAGACACGGACATGATGTTTGAAAGAGCCGCGGGGCTCCTCAAATCTCTTTGTGAAACAAAAAGCATTGAGGATGTCCTTGAACGCGCCAACAGCTTTAAGGATAATATCATCCCCAAAATGAGAGAGCTGCGCACCGCCGCCGACGACGCCGAGCGCGTGACCTTTGCGAAACACTGGCCTTATCCGTCATACGGCGAGCTTTTATTCGGCGTCAGATAACGGCACGTCAGGCAGGTTTTGTCCTGATTTCCGACAAAACAGACTAAGGCAACACCGCGCAATGATTGTTGTGCGGTGTTGCCCTAAATTAATCACAGCCGCGCACCGCGTCATATATTGCGGTGTGCGGCTGTCTGTTTGGCTTTTTTTGGCGCCGTCTGTCTATATCCTTGCGGCTCCGCTGTCGCGCGCGGCTTTTGAAACCGCCGCCGCGACAGCCGCACCGACGCGCCTGTCAAAAGCCTTGGGTATGATGTATTCCGGCACAAGCTCGCTGTCGGACACAAGCCCCGCGATGGCGTATGCCGCCGCTGTCTTCATCTCCTCGTTTATATCGCGCGCGCGAGTGTCGAGCGCGCCTCTGAATATTCCGGGGAAAGCAAGGACGTTGTTTATCTGGTTCGGGAAGTCGCTCCTGCCTGTGCCCACGACCTTTGCACCCGCTTTGAGGGCGGCTTCGGGCATTATTTCCGGCACGGGATTCGCCATGGCTAAGACGACGGCATCCTTTGCCATCGCGCGGATCATGTCTTCGTTGACAACTCCCGCCGCCGAAACACCGATAAAAATATCCGCTCCCCTCATGGCGTCCGCAAGCGTGCCCCTGCGGTGTTCTTTGTTTGTAAATTCGGCTAT
This sequence comes from Clostridiales bacterium, assembly GCA_012523185.1. Classification (GTDB taxonomy): domain Bacteria; phylum Bacillota; class Clostridia; order Oscillospirales; family Acutalibacteraceae; genus UBA1425. The sequence goes on along the minus strand of JAAYIY010000054.1, from coordinate 2,661 downwards.
GAACCGCTTTTCTTCCGCAAGGGCGTCGCCGCCGCAAATGATGCCCTTCCTGTCGCACATCAGAATTTCCCCGATGCCGAGGCGTGTCAGCAGCTTCGCGATGGCGACTCCCGCCGCTCCCGCGCCGCTGAAAGCTGCCGTACATTCGGATAACTGCTTTTTGACAATTTTAAGGGCGTTTATCACTGCCGCCGCGCAAATTATCGCCGTGCCGTGCTGGTCGTCGTGAAATATCGGGATATCGGATATCCGCTTGAGCTTTTCCTCTATCTCAAAGCACCGCGGCGCCGAAATGTCCTCAAGATTAATGCCGCCAAAGCTTCCGAGCAGCATTGAAACAGTGTGAACGATTTCATCAGTATCCTTTGAGCGTATGCACAGCGGGATGGCGTCAACTCCGCCAAACTCCTTGAAAAGCACACACTTCCCCTCCATGACAGGCATACCCGCCTCCGGGCCTATGTCGCCGAGCCCGAGGACGGCCGAGCCGTCTGTTATGACTGCGACAGTGTTCCAACGGCGCGTAAGCTCATAGCTTTTGTTTATATCCTTTTGTATTTCAAGACACGGCGCCGCCACGCCCGGCGTGTAAGCAAGCGAAAGAGCCTCCGTGGTGTCCGCCTTCACCCTCGGCGTTACCTCAAGTTTCCCCCTCCACTCATAATGAAGCCTTAGCGATTCTTTTTGATAATCCATTCTTTATATGCTCCTCCGGCTTAATTTTTGTTGGCTTATGCCTGTGTCTCCCAGCCCTTTGCCCGCTCGACGGCGCGTTTCCACCCGCCATAAAGCCTGTCGCGCCGCTCCCTGTCCATTTGAGGCGTGAAAATGCGGTCAACCTCGCGTATCTCCTCAATTTCATCCTTGCATTTCCAAAACCCGACGGCAAGACCGGCAAGGCAAGCACAGCCCAGAGCTGTGGTTTCGATGTTTTTCGGGCGATTTACAGTCGTCCCCGTCATGTCGGACTGCATCTGCATCATGATATCGCTGACAGACGCGCCGCCGTCAACGCGAAGCTCGCAAAGGCGAATACCTGAATCAACGCTGACAGCGCCGAGCAAGTCGACCATCTGATATACAATGCACTCCAAAACAGCGCGCGCGAAATGGGCGCGGTTTACGCCTCTTGTCAAGCCGACGACACAGCCTCTTGCGTACATATCCCAGTAAGGCGCGCCAAGCCCCGTAAACGCGGGAACAATGTAAATCCCGTTTGAGTCCGGCACGCTTTCGGCAAGCCAATCGCATTCGGAGGCGGAGGATATCATCTTCATTTCGTCGCGCAGCCACTTGATGACTGAACCGGCGTTAAACGCACTGCCCTCAATTGCGTATTCCACTTCGCCGCCAATGCTCCAAGCCACTCCCGTGATGAGATTGTTGTTTGAGACAATCCTCTTTTTGCCTGTGTTCATCAAAAGAAAACAGCCTGTGCCGTATGTGTTTTTTGCCTGACCCTCCCTAAAGCAGCCTTGACCGAACAAAGCCGCAGGCTGGTCGCCGACAGCGCCGCTTATCGGTATGCCCGCAAGGTTTTCGATCCCTCTTATGTTTGATATGATTTCGCCGTAAACCATGCTTGACGGAACAGGCTTTGGCAATATGTCGGCGGGTATGCCGATCTTGCCGCAAAGACACTCGTCCCAGCACAGCCTGTCAACGTCAAATATCATTGTCCTTGAAGCGTTTGAATAGTCGGTGACATGGACGGCGCCGCCTGTGAGATTCCATATCAGCCACGTTTCAACAGTGCCGAAAAGCAGGTCGCCGTTTTTTGCAAGGTCGCGGGCTTCGCTCACATTGTCAAGTATCCACCGTATTTTTGTCGCGGAAAAATAAGCGTCTATGAGCAGACCTGTTTTTTCCTTGACATAAGGCTCAAGCCCCTGCTCCTTAAGCTCGCTGCAAAATTCAGACGTGCGCCTGCATTGCCAGACAATGGCGTTATATACCGGTTTGCCCGTGCGCCTGTTCCAAAGAATTGCTGTTTCGCGCTGATTAGCTATGCCGACGCAGGCGACTTCGGACGGTGAAATCTGACCGTCCTCAAAAATGTCCCTTGCGGCGGCAAGCTGGCTGTCAAGTATCTCCATCGGATTATGTTCGACCCACCCGGCTTGCGGGAAAATCTGTTCGATTTCACGCTGAGACTTCTTAACAATTTTTCCGCGTTTGTCAAAAAGAATGGCGCGTGAGCTTGTCGTGCCCTGATCAAGTGCAAGAACATATTTTTTTTCGTTCATTTTACAGCCCCCTATCAACAAAAATCCTTAAAACAATGATACAATCAACATCTTCAAATGTCAACCGAAGAGCAAAAAACGCATACCAAAAACAGCAAAAACCGTATGTGTCCTAAACAGTCACATACGGGTAAATCCTCCGCAAGGTGCGTTCGCCTATTCCGCTGACGTTTATCAGCTCGTCCACGGAATCAAAGCTTCCGTTTTCAAGGCGGTATTTGACGATAGCCTCGGCCTTGACCCTGCCGATTCCGTCAATAACCATCAGCTCCTCGGCAGAGGCGGTGTTGATGTTAACAACCGCGGCGGCTTCGTCCCGCGCTCCTGCCTCGACAAGTCGCGCCGCGGTGACCGCTTGCGGATTTGATGAGATTTGCCGCGACGGGGCTGTGAATGAGTTGTAAAGTATAAGCGC
>JAAYIY010000053.1 GCA_012523185.1 Clostridiales bacterium | reverse complement strand
TCTTATTTCACCGCGTTTCTTATTTTGAAAGGAATGAGCATCATGAAGTTTATATGTGAAACAACACTGCTGTCCGACGCCTGCCAAAATGTCCAAAGAGCAGTCTCCACCAAAAACGCGATACCGGCTCTTGAGGGGATTTATTTAAAGGCGCTCGGCAACGAAGTTATTTTGACAGGCTATGACCTTGAGGTCGGAATTAACACGTCTGTCACTGCAATGGTTGATGAAAACGGAGGGATTGTTTTAAACGCGAGAGTTCTTTGCGATATTCTTCGCAAGCTCCCGGGGGAAACAGTCGAAATCAAGTCAGATGAAAGGCATATGGCTGTGATAACATGCGGCAACGCTGTCTTTTCGCTTGTCGGCATATCGCCGAAAGAATATCCGGAGCTGCCGTCTGTCACCGGCGGGTTTCCCATCGTCATTTCGCAGGAATTGTTAAGAGAAATGATAAGGCAGACAATTTTTGCCGTTGCGACAAGCGACACAAAGGTCGTTCACACAGGAATAAAGTTTGAAATAAGTGAAAACCTGATAAAGCTTATCGCTGTGGACGGGTTCAGGCTCGCGATACGCAAGGAAGCGATTAATTACAGCGGCGAGTTCACGACATTCATTGTCCCGTCAAAGACACTTTCGGAGGCAGTCAAGCTTTTTGGAAGCGGCGACGAGACAATATCAATCTCTGTCGGGAAAAAACATCTCATTTTTGAGATAGGCAGTTACAGTGTTGTGTCACGCCTTCTTGACGGAGAATTTCTTAACTATAACTCGGCAATTCCCGTCGAGTGCGCGACAAAAGTAAAGGTTGAGACAAGAAGCTTTATTGACAGCCTTGAAAGGATATCCCTCATAATCACAGACAAAATCAAAAGCCCGATTCGCTGCGCGTTTAAAGATAACAACATCAATGTTTCAAGCACAACGGCTCTCGGTTCCGCAAACGACGCCGTCAGCGCGTCTATTGAGGGCGCCGATTTAGATATCGGGTTTAATAACAGGTTTTTAATAGAGGCGCTTAGGGTGTGCGACACAGACGAGGTAAATATAAAGCTCAACGGATCTGTTGCGCCGATTTTGATACTTCCTCCGCAAGGCGACAGCTTTTTGTTTCTTATTCTTCCCGTCAGGCTTAAGTCGGATGTTTAAAAACGACCCGAAAAGGTGCGATTAAATGAAAATTAAAGCCCGTATAAAGCAAAAACAAATTGTAACAAAAAAGATTGACACGCCCTTTATAAGGCTTGATTCCTTTATGAAGCTTTGCGGGGCGGCGGCGACAGGCGGACACGCTAAAATCATTATTCAAAACGGAGAAGTAAGAGTAAACAAGGAGATTTGCACGCAGCGCGGAAAAAAGCTTCGCCCGGGCGATGAGGCGGAATATGAAAATATTATATACAAAGTTGATATGTTATGATTATCACCGAATACAGAGCCAAGAACTTTAGGAATATATCGGAAATCTGTCTTTATCCCGACAGCAGGACAAACATATTAGTCGGAGAAAACGGTCAGGGAAAAACAAACATTATCGAAAGCATCTGGCTTTTTACCGGGTGCAACAGCTTTCGCACATATAAATACGGGGAAATGATAAAAGTCGGTGAAAAAGAGGCAGGAACAAAGCTTTTTTTTGAATCTCAAGGTTTGGCGAACGACGCGGCGATAAGAATGGACGGCACAAAGCGCACATACACTCTCAACGGCATCCCAAGAGAAAATTCCCGCAGGTTTTTAGGCGTTTTCCGCGCCGTTGTTTTTTCGCCTCATTCCTTGTCAGTCATACAGGACGCGCCTTCAGAGCGCAGAAAGTTTCTTGACATTGCAGTCAGCATGGTAAAGCCGGCATACGCGTCACATCTTATAAGATATTCAAAAATATTAGCGAACAGAAACGCTCTTTTAAGGCAGATTTCACAGGGCATGGCGGGCGAGGAAACTCTTACGGCATGGGATGAGGAGTTGTCAAGAGCAGGCTCAAAGGTCACGCTTTACAGGCAAAACTATATAAAAAGGCTTGCGCCTGTCGCAAAGGAGATTTACGGAGAGATTTCCGGCGGCAGGGAACAAATGGCGATTGAACACATGCATTGCGGCAAAGGCGCTGAAGCTGATGAATATGAGCTTGTGGAAAATATGTTTATGGCGCTCCAAAAAAACAGAGACTCTGACATACGCAGGCTTTTTACATCAGTCGGCCCTCACAAGGAGGACATCTCAATTAAGCTTGACGGAATGCCTTCAAGAAACTACGCTTCGCAAGGGCAGCAGCGCTCTTGCGCTCTTTCTCTCAAGCTTGCCGAGGCATATCTGATAAGAGAGGATTCGGGCGAATATCCTGTCGTTTTGCTTGACGACGTCATGAGCGAGCTTGACAGCCAAAGGCAGGAGTTTCTTTTGGACTATCTTCGGGACTGGCAGGTTTTTATAACTTGCTGTGACGCGCGGCACTTTTCAAAGCTTAAAAGCTTCAAGACATTTTGTGTCGAAAACGGAAAAGTATCAGAGGTATAGTTTTTATGTATATACATATCGGGCGGGACAAGTTTGTTAAAAGCAGGGATATAATAGGCATTTTTGACCTTGACAACACAACTGTTTCTAAAATAACGAGAGACGCACTGTCAATGTCTGAAAAAAAAGGCAATGTGGTGACAATCGGCTGCGAGCTTCCGATGTCTTTTATTTTATGTGGGAAAAACAGGGAAACAGGAAAGCTGTATATCTCTCCTGTTTCAGCGGCGACGCTTGCAAAAAGGATAGGTAAATGATGACAAAGAAGAAAAAAACACTGTTTGCCGTTGAGGCGCTTGAAAAAGAATATCCTGATCCGGCGTGTTCGTTAAACGCTATGTCGCCTTTTGAGCTGCTTGTCGCCGCCAGGCTTTCGGCACAATGCACAGATGCCAGAGTTAATATGATTACGCCCGCTCTTTTTTCTCGCTATAAGACGCTTGAGGATTTTGCGGGCGCCGATGTCAGCGATGTCGAGGAAATAATCAAGTCATGCGGATTTTTCCGCACAAAGGCAAAGGACATAGTTTCAATGGCTTCGGTTTTGATTTCTGATTTTAACGGCGAGCTGCCCGACACTGTGGATGAGCTGATAAAGCTGCCGGGCGTCGGGCGAAAAACAGCCAACCTTATTGTCGGCGATGTTTTTGGCAAGCCCGCTGTTGTCGCCGACACACATTTGATAAGAATAACAAACTTGCTCGGTCTTGTCGCGACTAAGGACCCGAAAAAGGTTGAAACGGAGCTCGTGAAGCTTCTCCCGCCGGAAAAAAGCAACGATTTTTGCCACCGCTGCGTGCTGCACGGCAGGGCGGTTTGCGTGGCGCGCAGACCAAAATGCGAGATATGCTGCCTGAAAGAAATTTGCGGGCATTATTTATCAAAAAAATAGGCTTTTGACAGGCTTTTTATTTGCGCTTCAAAACAGAGGTGAATTTTTGGACTACTTTATTGAAAGCTATGACGTAGCTGTCATAGGAGCCGGACATGCCGGTATTGAGGCGGGTCTTGCCGCCGCCCGTCTCGGCTGCAAGACGTGTGTTTTTACCATCAACCTTGATTGGGTGGGGAATATGGCGTGTAACCCCTCTATCGGCGGCACGTCCAAAGGTCATCTTGTGCGTGAAATCGACGCTTTGGGCGGCGAAATAGGAAAAGCCGCCGACGCAAACACACTGCAAAGCAGGATGTTAAATTTAGGCAAAGGTCCGGCAGTTCACAGTCTTAGGGCGCAGATTGACCGCAGACGTTACACAGAACACATGAAATATATGCTCGAAAGGCAAAGCGGACTTGATTTAAGGCAGGCTGAAATAGTCGACGTGTCACGCGGTGAAAAAGGCGAATGGGTATTAAAAACAAATATCGGGGCGATATATAACGCCGTATGCGTCGTGCTGGCGACCGGCACATTTCTTGCGGCAAAGGTCTTTGTCGGCGAGTCGTCATATGACAGCGGCCCCGACGGAATGTTCCCCTCAACGGAGCTTGCGGCGTCTTTAAGGCGGCTGGGAGTTCAAATGCAGCGCTTTAAAACAGGTACGCCGTCAAGAATAAACAGAAACAGCGTAGACTTTTCAAAAGTGGAACAGCAAGACGGAGATAAAAAGGTCTCAAGCTTTTCCTTTAACAATGATTCCAAGATAGAAAACAAGGTTTCATGCTACATCACCTATACAAACGAAAAAACAAAAAAGATAATCTTAAAAAATCTCCACCGTTCGCCTTTATATGGTGGAAAAATCGAAGGTATAGGGCCGCGCTACTGTCCGAGCATTGAAGATAAAGTTGTAAGGTTTGCCGAAAAAGACAGGCATCAGGTTTTTATTGAGCCTTGCGGAGAAAAAACAGAGGAGCTGTACCTCCAGGGTCTTTCGACCTCGCTGCCTGAGGATGTGCAGCTGGAGTTTATGCGCACCGTGCCGGGGCTTGAAAATTGCAGGGTCACACGGACGGCATACGCAATAGAATATGATTGTGTCAACGCCCTGACGCTTAGCCATTCTCTTGAGTTTCACGACTTTGAGGGGCTTTTCGGGGCGGGGCAGTTTAACGGCTCAAGCGGTTATGAGGAGGCTGCCGCGCAGGGTCTTGTGGCGGGGATAAATGCCGCGCACAAGGTGCTTGGCAAAAGTGCGTTTGTCCTTGACCGCGCCGGATCTTATATTGGCACGCTGATAGACGATCTCGTGACAAAAGGCTGTTCCGAGCCGTACCGCATGATGACTTCCCGCTCCGAATACAGGCTGCTGCTTCGCCAGGACAACGCGGACAGACGCCTGATGAAATATGGGCATGAGCTTGGGCTTATATCAAAAGAGAGATACGAGGAGTTTCTTTGCAAGCTTGATCGGATAGAGCAGGAGAGCCGCCGCATTGAAAGGACTGTTTTGACGCCGACAGAGGAGCTTAACAAAATGCTTGTTTCACGTGGAACATCTCCGATTGTGACCGGGGCTCGTCTTGTCGAGCTTATGCGCAGACCGCAGCTTAACTATGAGCTGCTTTCACCGTTTGACAAAGACAGGCCGGATTTGCCGGAAGAAATTTTTGAGCAGGTGGAGATTGAAACAAAATATGAGGGATATATAAAAAGGCAAAAGGCTCAAGTTGATGAAATGCGAAGGCTTGAACGCCGCGCGCTCCCCAAAGATATTGACTTTGGAAAGATATCAGGAATCAGGCTTGAGGCCGCCGAAAAGCTTTCAAAAGTAAGGCCTGAAAATGTCGGACAAGCCTCCCGGATTTCCGGAGTAAGCCCCGCCGACATATCTGTCTTGATGATTTATATCGACAAGCTTCACAGGGCAGGCATGAAGACGGAGGACGGGAGCCGATGATAAACAAAGGACTTTTAAAAGAATACGCTCAAGGGTTTGGAATACAGCTTGATGAAACGGCGCTCGACCGTTTTGACTTTTATGCAAAAAGGCTTGTTGAAAAAAACAAAACAATGAACCTCACTTCTATAGTCGAGCCTCAGGACATAGCCGTGAAGTACTTTGCTGACAGCCTGTCGCTGATTTCCAAAACAAGTCTGCCGCGCGGAGCAAAGGTAATAGATATCGGCACAGGCGCGGGATTTCCGGGCGTTCCTCTTTTAATCGCGCGCCCCGATCTCAAAATGACGCTTCTTGACGGCACGGGAAAAAAGCTAAGGTTTATAGAAGAAACGCTTCATGAAATGGATATGGCGGCAGAAATTATCCACGCAAGGGCGGAGGACTCGTCAAAAAGCCCCGAACACAGGGAAATGTTTGACTTTGCGGCGTCTCGGGCGGTTGCGGAGCTTTCCCGGCTTGTTGAATACTGCCTGCCTTTTGTAAAGGTTGGCGGTGTTTTTGCCGCGATGAAGGCAATCAGCGCGGAGCGCGAGCAGGACGGTGCGACAGCCGCCATAAAGCTGCTTGGAGGCGGCGTTCCCGATATTAAAAGATTTTTTCTGCCGGACGGGAGCGAAAGAAGCTTGATTTTTATAAAAAAGATATCGCAGACTCCGACAAAATACCCTCGTCCTTCGGCAAAGATTGCAAAACGGCCGCTCGGATAAAATAAGCGCCTGTCGTTTTCGCCATTATCTCGTCGCACTGTTTTTGTGGACAAACATCCCTTTTGGTGATAAGCTTTATTCAACGTAAGCGAGCGAAAAAGCCTCACCGGGAGGGATTTTTTTGAAGCCACCGGACAGATGCAAAAGCGGCGGACAAATTCTGCTTGTCCCGCAAGAGGATATCGCCCCTAACGTCCACCAGCCGCGAAAGCGTTTTGACAGAGACGAGCTTGAGGGCCTTGCGGAGAGCATAAGATTAAACGGCATTATTCAGCCCGTAAATGTCAGGATAAGGGCGGACGGGAAATATGAGCTGATTTCAGGCGAGCGCCGTCTTAGGGCGGCAAGGATTGTCGGACTTACAAGGATACCGTGTATTGTAATGGACGCAAGCGACGAAAAATCGGCGGTCTATGCGCTGATTGAAAATATCCAGCGGCAGGATCTCGGGTTTTTTGAGGAAGCGGACGCTATCGCTAAGCTTATTACAGAGTTTGGGCTAAGTCAGGAAACAGTCGCGCGGCGTCTGGGCAAGGCTCAATCGACTGTTTCAAACAAATTGCGGCTTTTGAAGCTGCCCCGCGAAATACGCTTCGAGGCGGAAGCGACGGGACTAACCGAGAGACACGCACGGGCGCTTTTAAGGCTTGAAAACGAAAAGCAACAAAAGCACGCCGTTTCAATTATTGTCGGCAGGCGCCTGAATGTCGCCGAAACGGAAAGACTTGTCGAGCAGATGCTTGAGAAAGGTATATCGCCAAAAAAACCGCCGCTCAAGCTCTTTAAAGATATACGTCTGTTTGTAAACACGCTTAACCACGCAGTCGAAACGATGCGCCGCGCCGGAATAAACGCCGATTCGGCAAAGAGCGAGACGGACGAATATATTGAATATGTCGTAAGAATAAGGAAAACGGCAGTATACACTGTCAGGGCAAAAAACAAAGGCGCTTAAATTACCCACTCCTAAACCCAACCATATCTTTCTCTTTCACACCCCACATCAGACAAACGGGCAGACCAAAAGGTCTGCCCGTTTGTCGTTGCGCCGACGCCATAACCGCTGACGGCGGAAAAGAGAAAGGAGAAAAGAGAAAAGAGAAAAGAGAAAAGAGAAAAGAGAAAAGAGAAAAGAGAGCCCCGCTCCGTTTGGCGGCGAATCAGAGAAAAACTAAAATCAAACGCGTTCGCGGAGAGACAAAAAAATCGCTTGGGCGCACTGAAAAAGCGGAAACAATGTGTTTCACGTGAAACAAAGTATAAAAACAATTAAAAAACAAGAAAAACGTCGGAAAACACTTCTCAAGAGCAGATAATTGTGGTACAATTAAAAACAATGAAAAAGAAGGGACGGGGCGGAATGGGTAAAACTGTTGCGATTGTTAACCAAAAAGGCGGCGTCGGAAAGACGACCACCGCCGTAAACCTTGCCGCCGCTGTCGGCACGCTTGGAAAAAAGGTTTTGCTTGTTGATATCGACCCTCAGGGAAACGCAACAAGCGGATTCGGCATAAATAAACGACGGCTTCAAAAGTCGTCTTATGATTCGCTGGTGTGCGGAACGCCTGTTGACGAAACAATCATAAAAACCGAGTTTGGAGACGTCTTTGTCCTCCCGTCAAGCATGAATCTTGCAGGCGCGGAGCTTGAGCTTGTCGAAGCGGAGCAGCGTGAATCAAGGCTGAAAACAATCCTTGCGCCGTCAAAGGACAGATTTGACTATGTTTTCCTCGATTGCCCGCCGTCGCTCGGATTGATCACACTGAACGCGCTTTGCGCGGCAGACACCTTTTTAGTGCCGATTCAGTGCGAATTTTATGCCCTTGAGGGTTTGTCACAGCTTATGTCAACAGTCAGACAAATCAAAAGGCTTTATAATCCGATGCTTGAGTTGGAGGGCGTGTTGCTCACTATGTATGACGGAAGATTAAATTTAACACAACAGGTTGTGGAAGAGGTCAAAAGGTTTTTTCCAAAAAAGGTTTATGCCACGACAATACCAAGGAATGTAAGACTTTCCGAAGCTCCAAGCTTTGGGCGGCCGGTTATTTATTACGATAAGTTTTCAAAGGGCGCGTCGGCATATACGGAGCTTGCGCGGGAGTTTATTTGCTTTAACGAAAGATAATAACGGGAGTGAAAGAAATGGCTGTCAAAAAAAGCGGCTTAGGCAAAGGGCTTGAAGCATTGTTTGTTGATAATTCCACAGAAGAACTAAGAGCCGCAAGCGCGGTGCGTCTGAAGCTTATGGATATCGAGCCGAACAGAAACCAGCCGAGAAAGTCTTTTGACGATGAAAGCTTGGCGGAGCTTGCGGACAGCATCGCAAGGCACGGCATATTGCAGCCGATGCTTGTCAGACCGCTGTCAAACGGAGGCTATCAGCTGATAGCCGGGGAACGGCGGTGGCGCGCCGCAAGGATTGCGGGGCTTTCGGAGGTTCCCGCCGTTGTGCGTGAGATGACAGACGAGGAAGCGGCAGCCCTTTCGCTTATTGAGAATTTGCAAAGAGAAGACTTGAATCCCCTTGAGGAGGCGCAGGGTCTTAAAACTCTCATGGAGAAGTTTCTGCTGACTCAAGAGGAGGTCGCCGAGCGTGTCGGAAAGTCACGCCCCGCCATAGCCAACGCCATGCGGCTGCTGAATCTTCCGCCCGCCGTGCTTTTGATGGTCGGAGAAGGAAGCATTTCGGCAGGTCACGCAAGAGCGCTGCTTTCTTTTGAGACAGAGGAGCAGATGCTCGAAACGGCGGAGAAGATTATTAAAAAGGGATTGTCTGTCCGTGAGGTTGAACGGCTTGCAAGAGCGGCGTCAAGAGAAAAAAGAGAGTCGCAAAAGCAGCGACGGGACTCCTTTTTTGACGAGGTCGAGCTTGCCCTTTCGGGCGCGCTTTGCAGGAGGATTAAGGTAACGGCGGGAAAAAACGGCACAGGCACACTTGAAATCGAATTTAACGACAAGGAGGACTTGTCGCGGATAGCCTCCGCCCTCGGAGACATTGAGGAATAATATGTAAGGAGCGGAAAACCGCCCCACAGCAAAAACATTATTTCATCATATACTGAATGTTGTCAAGCAAGCCGCTGAATGTTTTCAGCGCCTTTGCCGCCGTCTTTTTGCCTGATTTAACAGAGCTTTTGCTCATTACGGAGCTGCCGACAGCGCCGGTTATGCCGCCGAGCGCCATTCCGATGCCGATGCCCTTCGCAATGCCTGAGGCGCCGCTTTTCTTCATTTTGTTTCATCCCTTTCATTTGATAATGCAGCCGATTAAAGCAGCGGCCGCATACGCACGTTGCCTTGCCTTTGTTTTCAACATTATCTTATCCCGTCAGACGGGAATAATCAGTGTAAGATTTTTCAAACCATAAAAAGAAACATGAAACAGAAAGGATATTTCGCATGAAAAAGATGAAGTCCTTTTTTTGCGTCGTTTTTTCACTTTTACTGGCGGCGGCAGTCGTTCTCCCGGGGTTCAAAACGGGAACGGGCACACTGAAAGCCTTTGCGCCGACAGAAATTATGCTGCCGAGCAATGCAAAAGACATGAAGGCAAGCTTGGCTTTGTCCGAAACACACGCGCGTATAAAAGAGGAAGCCATAAAAGCCGAGGGCGTTAAAATTAAGGAGTCGGGCGGCGATTATTTTTGCGATTCGGACGACGACGATATAACAGAGCTGTCAGACGGTGTCGGATATGTTTCCGACGAAATTCTCATTATGTTTGCCGACGGCGTTTCTTTGTTTAAAAAGCTTTCTGTTATAAACGAAATAGGCGGCAAGGTCGTCGGATATACGGCGATATTGAACAAATACCAGATTAAAATAAAAGAGCTGCCTTTTGAGGAGCTTAACGCGATGTGCGAAAAGCTGACGGCGCAAAAAGAAATCGCTCTTGCCGCGCCCAATATGGCGTTTTTGCGCAGCGAAGCGGCAATACCGGACGACCCTTGGACAAATTCCGAGGGCGAAGATGAGACACGCGGATGGGATGAGAGCAACCCCAACGGCGGCAACTGGTGGCTTGAGGCGACTGAGACTGTCAGCGCGTGGGATTATTCCGAGTATTTCGGAAAAATCAAGGTTGGAGTGCTTGACGGCGGCTTTGACACTCTGCACGAAGATCTTGAGGGGAAGATATCGTTCCCTTCCAAGTGGCTTGAGCGGAAAAATGAGGAATCGTCACACGGAACGCACGTCGCCGGCATAATATCGGCAAACGCGAACAACGGCAAAGGGATCACGGGGATATGCGACAACGCGGAGCTTGTCTGCGTGGACTGGTCGGCGGACGGGGACAAGCAGCACTGGGCAAACGGTGAGAGGATTATAACGGGCTTTATAACTCTCGTTAAAAGCGGCGCGAAGGTCATAAATCTTTCGCTCGGCTCAAGCGGTTCATTTGACAAGCGGTACACATTTTTTTGGGATATCGGCATGAATATTGAGGCCGGATTTTTTTCGTTTGTCATTTCGCGCCTGCTTGATAAAGGGTATGACTTTGTTGTTGTTCAGTCCGCGGGAAACGGCGAAAAGGTTTTGGGGATGCCCTGCGACGCTTTTTACAACGGGACGTTTGCGTGCATCCGTGAAAATAACGTGTTCACGGGACTGTCGCGCGTTAAAAAGCGAGACGTGCTTGACAGGATTATTATTGTGGGCAGCGCCGCAAATATTCGCGACGGCAAAAGCTATTATCAGTCGTCTTTTTCAAATTTCGGTGACAACGTCGATGTCTGCGCGCCGGGCAGCTATGTTTTCAGCTGTGATATATCGGAAAACGGTCTGTACAGCTACAAATCAGGCACATCCATGGCCGCTCCCGTCGTGACGGGAATCGCCGCGCTTGTCTGGTCGGTTAATCCGCGGCTTACGGGAGCGCAGGTGAGGGATATTGTCTGCTCCCCGGAAAACAGCAGATACAGCGCCGCAGCGAATTATTACGAGCACATAGATTATGAATACCCGCTTGTAAACGCAAGGCTTTCTGTTGAAGCGGCAATAGCTACACTCCCTGCTGAAACTGAAACTGAAACAGAGACAGAAACAGAGACAGAAACGGGAACAGAGACAGGGAAAGGAATAGAGACAGGAACAGAAACAGAAACAGGGACGGAGACTTTGCCGTTGAACGAAGAAAAGATAAAAGAGCATGTTTTCGTGGAAAGCAACATCACGCCGGAACTTGTCGAACGATATCGAGGGGAAAAGGGAGAATAGCTTTTTTGAAGGCCCTTTAAATTCCGTGATGGTGGTATATATTGACATATGATTCACTATACTATATTATAAAGCAGTAAGGGAAACAAACTGCCTTGCAATTTATAAGGAGTGAACAGCCTATATGAAAAGATGTATGGAGAAAGCCCTTGCCCTGCTGACGATGTTGATTATACTCGGAAGCGGCACAGTGGTTTTTGCCGCGGCGGACAGCGACTCTCCGCCTGAAAACACAATAGTCATTTCATCAGAGTCAATGTCAGTCACAAAAAACAAAACTGTCAAGATGACGGCTGACCTTGTAACGGCCGACGGAGAAAGCCGCACAGTAACGTGGAGCTCGTCCGACACAGGCGTCGCAAAGGTGGATTCGCAAGGGCTTGTCACAGGCGTCTCGATAGGACACGCCACCATAACGGCGTCGGTCAGCGAGCTGAATATCTCCGACTCCTTTGTCATTTATTGTGTAAAGAGCAGAAACTTTTTGCTGGACTTGCTTGAAAAAAAGCAAAGGCTCGGCTATCGCTACAGCTATCAGAACGACTATTATTACACGGACGACAAGGACTGCTGGCAAAAGGCGTTTGGCTTTTACAACTTGTACGATCTTATTTCACCGTATATTCTCCTGGAATATGACTATATACGAGTATATTTCAGATACGACGAACTTGACTGGATGATTCAGCTTTGGAAAGGGCAGTACGGTCTGCTGTTTTACGGAAGTGAAATCGGCATTTATACAAAGGAGAAGTCCGACAAAAAGGTGACGGCGTTTACACATTTCCTATGCGCGGACAAGGAAAACTGGCTCGACATGGGTATGACGCTTCACCACGACAAAAAGAACGACGGCAATTTTACTTTTGAGCTTGAGCGCCCGTATGACAACTATTGGTGGTGCACCGGGTTCAAGGCGGGGCATCTAAAGAAGGTCGAGCCCGCCAAAGAGCTTAGAATGACGGCGACCATCACAATGAAAGATGAGGAGATGGTCAACCTCTTTTCACAGGGTCTTATTGATTGCGGATTTATAAGATGCGACACGGAGCAGGAGCTTTCACATGATAAGTTTTATGTCGACGGCAACGATTTCCACATAATCTGGCAGGACATTTCCGAGGCGGAGAACACAATGGCGATAAAGACGACTTTCGGTGTTCTTGCCACCTCCGGCGTCATCGGAATGTTCCTCCTTCTGCTCATAGCCATAGCTGTTTTGCTCGTTGGCGGCGGATTTCTGGCGCTGCTGATTATTATAATATGATGCGAATAAGCTGACAAACCGACAAACAGACAAACACAACAGGAGCCGCTGCGCAAAAGTGCAGCGGCTCCGATTTTATAAAAAGGTTTCGGGTTTTTTACAGAAACGGATAAGCCGCCATTGTGTCGGGAAGGTCAAGGCTTGTCGGCAGTCATTAAAATGCGCGAAACGTCAGGGATTCGTGTCCCGCTCTTTTCACGGCAAGTACGGCGGTGCGGAATTTGCCGCCGGTCTTTGCAAAAAGGCAAGGGTGCCGGTGAACGAGTGACCTTTTGCGGCAAAAGCCGTAAAAACTTGAAAAGCAATGCCGCCCCCTGCACAAGCAAAGGAGCGGCACACAAACAATGTTCTGTTTTGAGCTGTCGGCATACGGCGTCTGTTCGGCGTTTCGGCGGGAATTTTAGCTTGCGTAAAAAGCTTGCCGCTCTTAGGCTCTCGAAAAAAGAGCAAAGTAAAACGGACCGCAAAAAGCCTTGACTGAATTAAAATACGCGGCGGCGCGGTGCCGGAGGCGCTCGTTTGCGCAAAAGCTGTGCCTGTGCGATGGTGCCCGCCGCAAAAAGTTTTCAGGCTTTGAAAAAACCTTGATACAGCCGCGTTTAAAGATATGCGCCGCCCGGCTATTTTTTATATTTTTCCTTTGTGGCAAGACCACCGCGGATATGGCGCTGCGACTTGTTTATATCAAGCACCCGGCGCACCTCGCTGTAAAGCTGTGGATTAAGCTTGCGAAGCCGCTGGGAGACGTCCATATGTACTGTGGATTTGCTTACTCCGAACTGTTTTGCCGCGGCGCGCACCGTGGTCTTGTTTTCGACGATATACTCGCCCAGGTCGACGGCTCTTTCCTCAACGATGCCTTTCAAAAAATGACCTCCCTTGCAGATGTATCACTAATAGTATGCCGCAAAGAGGATGAATATGATTGTTTTTGCTTGCCGATGTGACAATGAACAAAATGCGGATAAATACGGGCGCGAACACAAAAATAAGGCGCCGCGCGGAGCAATATCTGCGCCAGCTCCCAAAGCAAGCTGTACGGATTCAGAACATTTAAAAGCCGCCAATGTTTTGCCCGCCCGATTGTTCGCTTGCTTAAACAAACAACGAATTATCCGACACCACGGAAAAAATGCGTGATAAAACAGGATTTATGAGCAATAATAAGCTCGGCGGTGATATTTATGCTTTCTGCATGGTCAGACAACTCAAGGCTCCCCGAATTTGAAAGCCTCAAGCAAAAAGTCAAAACAGATGTTCTTATAATAGGCGGCGGACTGGCGGGAATCCTTTGCGCCCATATGCTTGCCCGACAGTCGATTGATTATATTCTTGTCGAAGCAGAAACAATCTGCAAAGGCGTTACAAAAAACACGACGGCTAAAATAACTTCACAGCACGGGCTTATCTACGACAAGCTGATAAAAAAATACGGCGCCGAAAAAGCGCTGATGTATCTGCGCGCGAACCAGGAGGCGCTTGCGGAATACAAAAAGCTTTGCGCTGAAATAGACTGCGACTTTGAGGAAAAAGACGCGTTTGTTTATTCGCTTGATAAAAGGGATAAAATTGAAAAGGAAGTTGAGGCGTTGAAAAGGCTGAATTTCAACGCTGAATTCACAGAAAAAACAAACCTTCCCTTTTCTGTCGCCGGAGCGGAAAGGTTTAAGGGTCAGGCACAGTTTAACCCCTTAAAATTTGTTTCGGAGATATCGAAGAACCTGAACATTTTTGAGCATACAAACGTCAGGGAGCTTACAGAGCATACGGCGGTAACGGGGGAAGGCGGGATTGAGGCAAAAAAAATAATCGTAGCGACACATTTCCCGTTTATAAACAAGCACGGCGCCTATTTTCTCAAAATGTTTCAGCACCGTTCGTATGTAATAGCCATTGAAAACGCACAGGACATCTCCGGAATGTATGTGGACGAATCAGAAAAAGGTATGTCTTTCCGCAATTACGAAAATCTCCTTCTCATTGGGGGCGGCGGACACCGCACGGGAAAAAAGGGCGGCGACTGGCGAGAGCTGCGCGAATATGCCGCCGGATATTATCCCAACTCTAAAGAAAAATATTTTTGGGCGACGCAGGACTGTATGACGCTTGACGGCGTGCCGTATATAGGAAACTATTCAAAAAACACCCCCGATTTTTACGTCGCGACGGGCTTTAACAAATGGGGTATAACAACGTCAATGGCGGCGGCGAAGATTCTTTGCGATATGGTTACAGGCAAGCAAAACGAATTTGCCGAGGTGTTCGATCCGGGGAGAAGCATGATTGCTCCGCAGCTGCTTATAAATACGTTTGAAGCAGTCGTAAATTTACTGACTGTTTCAAAAAGGCGGTGTCCTCATCTCGGCTGTGCGTTAAAATGGAATGCCGCGGAACGCTCGTGGGACTGCCCCTGTCACGGCTCACGCTTTGATGAAAACGGCGGTTTAATAAACAATCCCGCGACAGGAAACATGAAAAACCCCGATTGACCGCCAAGACAGATGAAACACTTAAGGCAACACCGCACAACAATCATTGTGCGGTGTTGCCTTAAAGCCTGACAAAACCGTCGGGCTTTTTTGCTTTCAGTTTTTTTGAATTTAGCGGCGCGGGATAATAGGCGGGGCGCACGCCGGACAAGAGGACGACGGCACCCGCGGCAAATTACGAAAGCCGCCGCGGCTTTAAGCTTAATTGCGGCGGCGGACATTAAGCCTGACAGCGAAAACACAGTTCAAGATATCAATAAGGCATTAAAAAGCGAAAAAAATAAAAATTAAAAATCTTGACAAAAGAAATCCCTTGTGATAAACTATGTATACCTCTGATTGAGGGCTATTTTTTTGTGCCCTTTTTTACGTTTCGGAGGGAGGTAAATAATCCAAATGGAGGTGCCGTTATGAGGGTTAAAATCACTCTTTCCTGCACGGAGTGCAAGCAGCGTAACTACGATACGATGAAAGACAAGAAAAACACGCCGGACAGGCTGGAGAGAAACAAGTATTGCAGGTTCTGCAAGAAGCATACTCTCCACCGTGAAACGAAGTAAGCGGGGAGGAAAAAATGGCTAAAAAAGAAAAGTCAGAAGCAGCCGAGAAGATTGTCAAGGCTGAAAAGGCAAAATCAAAAAAACAAAAGTCAGATAAGCCGGGCGCGTTTGCCCGCTTTAGGAAATCCACCGTCCGCTTTTTTAAGGATTTTCGCGGTGAAATCAAAAAAATTGTATGGCCTGATTTAAAAATGGTGTTGAAAAGCTCCGGAGTCGTTATCGCGTCAATAGCCATATTCCTTGTGTTCATATGGCTGATAGATCTCGGTCTTTCAAAGTCCATAGATCTCCTCAGCGACGTCGCAAGGGGCGCGGACAGCGGGGCGGGCGAAGACGCCGACGAGACACCGACGGCGGCGGACGAGCTTGAAGGCATCATTGACGACGAGACAGCGGACGAAACAGAAAAGGAAGAAGAGGCATCTGTTTCCGACACCGCCGAGTCAACTGACACCGGCGATTAAATGCTTGGAGGTAAAGCGATGTCTACGGACTCCAGGTGGTATGTAATCCACACCTATTCCGGCTACGAAAACAAAGTGGCCGCAAATATTGAAAAGATTGTCGAAAACCGCCGCATGAACGACCAGATACTTGAGGTCAAGATTCCGACGGAGACTGTGACTGAAATTGTGGGCGAAAAAAAACGCGAGGTCGAGCGCAAGCTTTTCCCCGGTTACGTCCTTGTTAAGGTTGCGGTCACCTTCGACGACAAGGACATCCCCTCGATGAGCGACGACGCTTGGTTTGTCATCCGAAACACAAGAGGCGTCACAGGCTTTGTCGGGCCCGACAGCAAGGCGATTCCGCTCTCTGACGATGAGGTCTTGAAGCTCGGCGTTGAAAAGCGCAGCGTTGAGGTCACATACAAGGTCGGGGACACCGTCAACATCATCGACGAAATTTTTGACGGCTTTTCAGGCGTCGTCGAAGAAGTCGACACAGAAAAAAATCTTGTTCGCGTAACAGTGTCTGCTCTTTTTGGCAAAGAAACCATGGTCGAGCTTGAGCTTGACCAGGTCGAGCCGATATCAGACTGACGGCGCGCCGGGTTTTATAATTATTTTAAATTTCAGGTAACATTTGGAGGTATAAATAATGGCGCAAAAGGTTGTAGGCTTGATAAAGCTTCAGATTCCTGCCGGCAAGGCGACGCCCGCACCGCCTGTGGGTCCGGCGCTCGGCCAGCACAGTGTTAATATAATGGGCTTTACAAAAGAGTTCAACGAAAGAACAAAAAACGACATCGGCTTGATTGTCCCGGTCGTTATCACCGTATATGCGGATCGCTCTTTTTCTTTCATCACAAAGACTCCGCCCGCGTCCGTTCTCATTAAAAAGGAATGCGGCATCGAAAGCGGCTCCGGAGTTCCCAACAAGACAAAAGTCGCGACAATTAAGTCAGAACAAATCAGGAAGATAGCGGAGCTGAAAATGCCTGACCTCAATGCTTCAAGCGTGGAAACCGCAATGAAGATGGTCGCGGGCACGGCCCGCAGCATGGGCGTCACTGTCGTGGACTGACAGTGCCCGTGTGTGGGAGGAAACATCCGATTAACCACATAAATGAAGGAGTTTAGCTATGAAACACGGAAAAAAATATAACGAAAGCGCAAAGCTCGTCGACAGAGAAAAGCTTTATGACCCCGACGAAGCGCTTGATACGGCAATCAAAACAGCAACGGCAAAGTTTGACGAAACAGTAGAAGTTCATGTCCGCCTGGGAGTCGATTCACGCCACGCTGACCAGCAGGTCAGGGGCGCCGTAGTCCTGCCTAACGGCACCGGAAGGACTGTAAGAGTCGCTGTTTTCGCAAAGGGAGACGAGGCAAAGGCGGCGGAGGCCGCCGGCGCGGAGATAGTCGGCGCCGAGGATCTTGTGGCAAGGATTCAAGGCGAAGGGTTTATGGATTTTGACGTCGCGATAGCGGCGCCCAACATGATGGGCTTAGTCGGGCGTTTGGGAAAGGTTCTCGGACCGCGCGGCCTCATGCCCAGCCCCAAGGCCGGCACAGTCACACCCGATGTCGCAAGGGCGGTGACGGAAGCCAAGGCGGGTAAAATTGAATACCGGCTTGACAAAACCAACATCATTCATTGCCCCATCGGCAAGGTTTCGTTCGGAAAAGACAAGCTCAACGAAAACTTCACGGTGCTTCTTGACGCGATAGTAAAGGCAAGACCCTCCGCCGCTAAAGGACAGTATATTCGCTCATGCGTCGTGGCGTCGACAATGGGTCCCGGTATACGCATAAATCCGATGAAGCTTATCGGCTGATTCGATTAAGAGTAAATTTCGCTCCGTATGCGGGAAATCCGCATACGGAGCTTGCGAAAAACTTGCCCCCGTAGTTAAATGGATATAACGGGCCCCTCCTAAGGGCCAGTTATCGGTTCGATTCCGGTCGGGGGTGCCAACGCTTCGCGTCAAAAGCTTGAAACATTTCGGGCGGCTGCCCGCTTGATTGTCATTCACTTTTGGCGCTCATTTTTTCTCTTTTCAATCAAATTTAATCGAGGCGTAGCTCAGTTTGGTAGAGTGCTTGGTTTGGGACCAAGATGCCGCAGGTTCAAGTCCTGTCGCCTCGACCAGCGGCGAGTCGCCGCGGACAAGTCGCGCACTATCGTTGGTGCGTGGCTTTTTCTTTTATCGCCCGCGATTATGCAGTATTTTTTTCAGTCAAAACAGCTTGACTGCCGCCGCCGCAAAGAGATAAAAAAGCGCGATCCGAACATAATCCGAACCGCGCTTTTGATGTGGCAAATATGGTCAGCCGATCGTGCCGCTTGACTGATTAATTGTTGCCGTGCCGGCGATGACAGATTTGAGGAACAGATAGTCTGTCGTGGTCAGGAAGCCGTCGCCGTTGAGGTCGGCGGCAATGTGACACGGGGAACCTTCAATGTAAGTGCCGGAGCCGGATGTGTAGGACTTAAGAAGCATAAGGTCTGTTTGAGTCGTGACACCGTCGCCGTTAAGGTCGCCGAAGATGATAAGCGAATATGATTTTATGACTGCGCCGTCCGAAGAGCGGACAAGCTTGATTTCAGTGCCTGTGCCGATTGTGCCGGAGTGAACATATATTATGTGTCCGTCGCCGATTACGTTAAGATAATTTTCGTTCAGCAGGGCTTCGCTTATGCTGCCCGATTCCACCGTTATGCCGCAAATATATCCCTTGCTTTCGTTTATGACACAGCCGGAGTTTGGCTTTGCCTCAAGAACCGGCTCGGAAACCGGGTCAGTCGTCGTTTCCGTGGTCGTCTCGGTGGTGGTTTCAGTAGTCGTCTCGGTCGTCGTTTCGGTGGTCGTTTCAGTGGTCGTTTCAGTGGTCGTTTCGGGAGCTGTTTCATATATGAACGTGATGATGTTTTCCTCGCCTGTGAGGGATGTGCGGTATGAATCCGCGGCAGGCACATAGCCGTCTATGTAAGCCGCGACTTCCGCGATATTGATGCCGCAGGGTTGAACCGAGAAGCTTTTTTGCGGATATAGTTCGACGCCGGTGTCGGAAATATATTTGACGGTGCAGGATGTGATTTCAGTTGATTCGTCGTCAAGCAAAACAAAGTCGGAAAACTGGCAAACAAGAAGATCGTCGTATGCAAGCGAATCGCTGAAGCAATATACATCGGGAACAGACGGGTCGCCCGGTATTGTGTGAACGCCGATGCCAAAGGACACCACTTCGCCGATGTCAAGCTGCACGTCAAATATGCCGGAAACATGAGCGGAGGAAGTCAGCACGACAAGACTTTCAAGATCCTCACAGCCGAAAAAGGCGCAGGTGCCGATGTGTGTTACCTGCGAGGGGACTGTGACGCTGACAAGCGACGAGCAGCCCCAGTATGCTCCTTCTCCGATTGTTACGAGGTTATCGGGGAAAGAGGCGTTAAGCAGTGAGGAGCAGCCCTCAAACGCGTAGCTGCCGATTGACGTGACGGTGGATGGCATGAAAAAGCAGGTGACATCCGAAAAATGCCTGAACGCCTTATCGCCAATGGCGACGACAGTGTAACCGTCGATGGCGGAGGGGAGCATCACGGCGCCCGACAAATCGGAAGTGCATCCCGTAATGGTGGCGTTGCCGCCGTCAAGGGAATATGTGTAAGATGATTCCGGCACATCCCCGGTGCCGAGAACAGAAAACTTGACAATTATAAAAGAAAGAACCGCAACAAGAATTAATGCCGTCGGTTTAAGTATCTTTTCTTTCATTAGATACATCCTTTCGGTTTGCCAGCAATCGCTGATTATGATAAAAAACAATACGACTAAAAAACACCGCTATGAATGTATTATATAATGTTTCCGAGGCACAGTCAAGTAAAAATTATTGTTGACAGAAAAAACTAAACAATATTTTCGTTTGCCCTGTACGGCGCGCAACGCGGCAAAAACAAGAAGTATTGACGGATGAATTTAATTTGCATAAACGGTATACTATATACAAAAGCCAATGCATGAAACATTTTCCAAATAAGATAAAATACTTTTAAGTAAAGAGTATAACTTTACAAATTAATAAAAAACATGTTAAAAACTCAAAGTTATCAACATTTTCCACTGAGTTATTCACAGGTTGTAATGCTTTTAACTTTACGCGTATATACAGTAATGTGACAGAATATACAGTGAATATATTCACTAATCAGCAAGACAGCGCGCGTTTATATTGCGAAAGAGAAACCGAAATAGCAAAGACGCAAAAAATGTTCAAATCAGCATTAAAACTATTGTGGATTCTGACGAAAACAACGCTCAAACAATCAAAAAACAGCAGAATCTGATTAAAATCTTTGACATAAAGGCAGAGTTTAAAGGTCGTTTCCCGTAAATATGCGTGTAAGGCTTATGCCTTTACAGCAAGTTCATAAATTAAGTGAATATATATTAACCGACAAAAGGGTGTTGATAATAAAGGATCCGGCAAAAACTAAAGTTTAATTAATAATGATATATTAGCCGCGGCGGGACAAATACTGTAAAGCACTTGACCATTACATATAATTTTGGTACAATTGCACAAAGACAGTTGAATTCAGGCGAAAAACGCCAAAAGGTTCTTAGTTTTTTCAAAAAGCCGCGGAATCCGGTCTTGACAAATCACGCAAATGTTTTAATATATTTTTATATATATGTATTAATGTGTCTGCAAATATTTTGCGCAAAGGAGTAAAAATTATGGTGTTTGGAAAGATAAGAGAGCTTATTTGCGAGCAGCTTGGAGTTGAAGAGGACAAGGTGACAATGGACTCCAACATGGTGATTGATCTCGGCGCCGACAGTCTTGACGTCATCGATCTCGCGATGTCGATTGAGGATGAGTTCAACATCGAGGTTCCCGACGATGAAATCAAAAACATTGTCACAGTCGGAGATATTGTCAGGTTTATCGAGCAAAAGTGAGCGCGGCACAGACGAACCGCGCCTGAAAGGGAGTATAGATTTTTGGCGGAACAAAAAAAGATGGTTGAGGAAATCACCTCGATGGAGGAAGATTTCGCAAAGTGGTATACCGACATTGTTAAAAAGGCCGAGCTGCTGGATTATTCAAGCGTGAAGGGCTGCATGGTGATAAAGCCTTACGGATACGCTGTCTGGGAAAACATCAAAAGCCTGCTTGATTCGCGCTTTAAAGCGACAGGCCACGAAAATGTTTATATGCCGATGTTCATACCGGAGAGCCTCCTGCAAAAAGAAAAGGACCATGTCGAGGGGTTTGCGCCGGAGGTGGCTTGGGTCACTCACGGAGGTAGCGAGCCGCTTAGCGAAAGGCTTTGCGTGCGGCCGACGTCGGAGACTCTTTTTTGCGAGCATTACGCAAATGTGATTCAATCATACAGGGACCTGCCAAAGCTTTATAACCAGTGGTGTTCTGTCGTTCGCTGGGAAAAGACGACGCGCCCGTTTCTGCGTTCAAGGGAGTTTCTTTGGCAGGAGGGACACACGGCGCACGCCTGCGCGCAAGAAGCGATTGCCGAAACTGAAAAGATGCTTGACGTTTACGCGGATTTTTGCGAGGACGTTCTTTGTATGCCTGTAATAAAAGGCAAAAAGACAGAAAGCGATAAGTTTGCCGGCGCCGTGGCGACATATGCCATCGAGGCGATGATGCATGACGGCAAGGCACTTCAGGCAGGCACGTCTCATTATTTCGGCGACGGCTTCGCGAGAGCTTTTGACATCAAATTTTCCGACAAAAATAACGAGCTGAAATATGTTCATCAGACCTCTTGGGGAGTCACGACAAGGCTCATAGGCGCGATTATAATGTCTCACGGCGACGACAACGGGCTTGTTCTTCCGCCTGACGTCGCGCCTGTCCAGATTGTTATTATCCCTGTCGCCGCGCACAAGGAGGGAGTTGCCGAAAAGGCCGCCGAGCTGAAGGCAAGGCTTGAGAGCCGGTTCAGGGTTAAGCTTGACGTTTCCGACAATTCGCCGGGCTGGAAATTTGCCGAATACGAGATGAAGGGCGTGCCGATAAGGCTTGAAATAGGACCCAGAGACATTGCCGACAGCCGCTGCGTGCTTGTAAGGCGCGACACAGGCGAAAAGAGCTTTGTTCCGCTTGACAGGCTTGAGGCGGAGGCGGAGCGCCTGCTTGGCGAGCTTGCGGAGTCGATTTATGAAAAAGCTTTGGCAAACCTTAAAAACCGCACATACTCCTGCGCGAGCGTTGATGAAATCATCAAGACGCTTTGCGAAAAAGGCGACGGCTTCATCAAAGCGATGTGGTGCGGGGATGAGGCTTGCGAGGACGAGGTAAAGGAAAAGACAGGCGTCAGCTCGCGGTGCATTCCTTTTGAACAAGAAGATTTGTGCGATAAATGTGTTTGCTGCGGAAAGCCCGCCAAACATATGCTTTATTGGGGAAAGGCTTACTGATGGATATTGTCATAAAGGGCGCGGTGATTTGTAATTCCGAATTTGAGCCGCAAAGGGCGGATTTGTCTGTCCGCGGCGAAAAGATTTATAAAATCGGCGGCATATCGGGCGGCAAGGTTATCGACTTTTCCGGATGCACTGTTTTGCCGGGCTTTATCGACATACATATACACGGCTGCGGCGGAGCCGACGTTGACGGCGCCGACACGGCGTCGCTGAAAAAGATGTCTGACTTCCTTGTCAAAAAAGGCGTCACATCTTTTTGCCCGACAACAATGACAATGCCCGAGTCAAGCCTTGCACAGCAGTTTGCCGCCGTTTCAGATTATATGGGTCGTGAAAGCGGGGCGTACATACACGGTATAAACATGGAGGGGCCGTTTATATCGCACGAAAAAAAGGGAGCGCAGCACGGCGGGCACATACGCACTCCCGATTTGGGCGAATTCAAAAGGCTTGTTAAGCTTTGCGACGTCCGCCTCATAGACGTCGCGCCGGAAACAAAAGGCGCTTTTGATTTTGCCGCGGAGGCTTCAAAGCACTGCGTTGTTTCCGCCGCCCACACAGCGGCCGACTATGAAACCGCCATGGAATCTTTCAAGCACGGGTTTTCGCACGCGACACATCTTTTCAACGCGATGCCGCCGATGAAAAACCGCGAGCCGGGCATGGCGGGCGCGGTGCTTGACAGCAAAGGTGTCACGGCGGAGCTTATTTGCGACGGATTTCACAACCACCCCGCTGTTATCAGGCTGGCGTTCGGGCTGCTTGGCGAGGACAGAGCTGTTGTTATAAGCGACGCGATGAAGGCGGCGGGCTGCGGCGACGGGGACTATGAGCTTGGAGGTCAGACTGTTTATGTGCGCGGCGGCAGGGCCGCTTTGAAGGACGGCACAATAGCCGCAAGCACAACAAATCTTTTTGACGAATTTAAAAATCTGCTTGATTTCGGGATACCGTTCAAGCAGGCTGTCAAAGCATGCACAATAAATCCCGCCAAAGTAATCGGCGCGGACGATGTCACCGGCAGCATAAAAGAGGGAAAATCCGCCGATCTTCTCATAATTGACGACAGCTTGGAAATAAAGGCGGTCTTTGTCAAAGGCAGGATTTTCACGGCGCGGCAAAGCGGCTTTTAAAAAGCGGCTCACGAATCTGACCGGTTTCCGACGACTTCGCAAGGCTTTTTATATGTGAATATCGTGCGTGAGGCGGCGATTTGTCTTTGCGTTTTGTGCCGTCAAGCGCATTTTTATTGCGCGCTACATCTGATATTTTCGGCGTGCCGCCCATGACAAGCGGCGGGATAAAGCATAAATTTATGTGTGTCACAAAATTCATTTTAAGTTCGACATCGGTATGCAGACTTTTGCAATATAATTGTCGGGATGTGGTTTTTGTGAAAAAGACCCGCTATGCTCCGCTTGTGTTTTTTATTGTGCCGCTGTTTATTTATTTAACGGCCGTTAATTCCCGCGCCATAACGATAGACGGCATCGCCGGCAGAAGCGAGTGGGAGGGCAGCGTTGACTTTACCATTGTCAATATCGGCGAGCAGTCAAACTGTGATATTGTCTTCGCAACAGTAAAAACTATTATCGCGGACGATGAAAACAGGCTGTATATAGAGTTAAGCTGCAAGGCAAAAGGCGAGGCGGAGGACGGCGGCTTAATCGGCGCCGAATTTTGCATAAACGGCGGCGATATGCTGTCTGTTTTTTATGACGAGCAGTTAAACATCTGCGACCAATATTATTACAGTCTCGAATCAGCTTTCATTCACGACAAATATACAAAGACTTTTTGCGGCGAAATTTGCATAGGTATAAAGTTCGGAGTTCCTCAAGCGATTTGCCTTGGGATCAGGATATTCGACTTCGGCGGAATCCCGTCAAATTATTATACTGTTATGATATATAAAAATAATGGCGGCGAAAACCAAAAGCAAAGCTGCGGCACGGAGCGGCACAGCTCCACGACGGAGACAAGCACCTGCACCACAAAAACGCAGACAACAATGACGACGACGACAAAAAAAGCGGAAACAACCGCGCAGGGGACTTCCGCCGTTTTTACGACAGTGGCACATGTGCCCGCCGAATTGTTCCGCTCCGAAACGTCAAAAACCAAAGCAACTCAGCCAAGGCAAGAGACTTCGGCGGAAAAGACAGCACCTCCGAACACAGCCGGGAGTGTGTCGTCTGTTCATAAAGAGACAGAGCCTCATAACACCGCACCCGCAACAAAAAGCGACACGGAGGCATTTGCCGTTCGGGCTTACGCGGACATTGAATCCGCGGCGGACGAATGGACGGCGGCCGACGTCGGAGAGCTTGGCACGGGCGGAGATATGGGCAGAAAGAAAGCAATCGGCATAGCCGTTGCCGCCGCCTTGCTTTCGGCGGCCGTCCTTGACGCGCTGATAACCGGCGGCTTTAAAAGGACAAAAAAGACAACGACCGCGCAGAGCGGCGAAGAAACGGACAAATAAACACTCGCCGCAATATACACGACAGTTTTTTCGGCACAAGCGGTTTTGGCTTTAAGATTTGAGCCTTTGCCGTTGTTCGGCGCCTTGTGTCTGGCAATCAAAAATCTGTTTTCAAAACTTTAATTATGCGCCTGCTTCGCTTTATACGGCGGGGCAGGTATATTTTTTTGTAAAAATGCAAACAATAATCGAAACTTAAAAATGGCGGTGATTTTTTGAGCATAGTGCTTGACTTGTTAAAAGCGTTTTTTATAGGCGGCTTAATCTGCGTCGTCGGGCAAATTCTTATTGACACGACAAAAATGACGCCGGGCAGGATACTTGTCTGTTTTGTCGTCCTCGGCGTTTTTCTCGGTGCGACAGGTCTGTATGCCCCCATTGTAAAATGGGCGGGCGCGGGCGCGACGGTGCCGCTGACCGGCTTTGGGTACACTCTTGCCGACGGAACAAAAAAGGCGATAAGCGAGGACGGGCTTTTGGGCGTGATAAGCGGACCGTTGACGGCGGGCGCGGCGGGACTGACGGCGGCGCTGCTCAGCGGGCTTATATTTTCCGTAATCGCAAAGCCCAAGGCGAAGTAGACTTTTAAAAAGCCGAATCCTGTTCGCGGGTTTTGGCTTTTTCCTGTGCGTCGTTTTTTCCGCAAAAAAAAGAACCCCGTTTTCAGATTGAAATCAGGGTTCTCGGACTGCGCTTCTGACAAAAGGACATATTTTTGACATCGGTTAACTATTCGGATTCCTCGCCGCCGTTTTCGGCGGGAGTCTCGGCGGGAGTGCTTTCGTCGCAAGGCTCGGTGCCGCACTCCTCACAGTCGCAGCACTCACACGGGACAAACTCGTCCGCGTAATCCGCGGATTCCTTGCGTGCGGTGATCTTTTTGACGGCAATGTAAATGCCTGCCGCCGCGCCTGCGATTGCTGCTATGACGCCGATAACCTTAAGAAACTTTTTGAAGCCTTTACACATATTCGCTAACCTCCATTAATTTTATCAGTCATTCAGAAGCTTTGCGAGCGCCGACTTTTTGCGTGCTGCGTTGTTTTTGTGAAGCAGACCTTTTGTGTGTGCCTGGTCAACCTTTTTGATTGCCGCCGCAACTAACGCCGCCTTATCGGCTTCGTTCGCGCTGACAGCCGCGTGAGCCTTTTTGATGGCGGTTTTCAGCGCGGAATTAGCCGATTTATTACGCAAAGCCCTTGCCTTGTTAACGTTGACGCGCTTTTTAGAAGATTTTATATTTGGCATGTATGCGACACCTCCTTTTTCAGTCATAGAGGCAGGCGATTGCGAAAGCCCGGGTCTGATGGTGCCTGTCAATGCCAAACGCCGTATGACAAATTTATAGTATGGTAAAAACTGAACTTTCGCAGTCGTCTACTATACAGCTATGTATGATATCATATTGTGCCCCAAAATGCAAGAAAAATTTCAAAAACTTTCCGCGTTTTATCAATTAAAAGTTTTCGTCAAGAAAGAAGGATTATTTTGAATTTCAGAACCGACCTTGCGCTTGAAAAAAGCGAGACATACGGCGACGGGCTTCCGGACGGAGTAAGCTGCGCCGTGACAGAAAAGGACGGCGTAAAAATAACGCGAATCGAGGTGCGAAACGAAAAGGGCGAACAGGCAATCGGAAAACCTATCGGGAAATATATTACAGTCGAAGTGCCGCCGTTTTCAAAATCATCTCAGCTTTTTGACGACAGGCTCGGAGCTGTCGCCGACGCCCTGCGCGAGCTGCTGCCGGACGAGGGGACGGTCCTTGTCGCCGGTCTCGGCAACGAGGACATAACGCCCGGCGCGGTGGGGCCGAAATGTTCCGCCCTCATTTTGGCGACGCGTCACATAGGAAAAGAGCTTGCCGGCTCGGCGGGGCTTGGAAATCTTCGGCCGGTGGCGAATATTGTTCCCGGTGTTCTCGGGAAAACAGGCGTCGAAACAGGTGAAATTATAGCGGGAGCGGTGAGGTCTGTAAAACCCTGTGCAGTAATTACGATTGACGCTTTGGCGGCAAGGCGGCTGTCAAGGCTGGGACGCACGATTCAAATGTCGGACACAGGAGTTATTCCCGGCTCCGGAGTGGGAAACGCAAGAACGGCCATCAACAAGGAGCTGCTCGGCGTGCCTGTTATATCCGTGGGAGTGCCGACTGTTGTCGACGCCGTGACTCTTGCGGGTGATTTGCTTTCCGGCGGCGACAGCGAAAACCTGAAGGCAAAGATGGAGCCGGAGGGCGCTCAGATGATGATTACTCCGCGCGAAATAGACCTCATGATAGACAGAGCGGCGCACCTTATCGCCATGTCTGTCAACATGGCGCTGCAGCCGCATTTATCGCCCGAGGATATGCTGATGCTTGTGTCGTGACAGTATAATCACAGTCAATTCGGCATATATAATTGTTATACAGACACTAAGAAAGGCCGGCGGGACAAACCTATGCGAGGTGAAACAAGAACAAAGCGGAAAAGTATGCCCGAATATGTGATGTCGCTGGCGACGGCGGCGGTTATTTTGTCTGCAATCTTTGTTCCGCGGGAAATCAAAAACAAGGCTGTGATTGCCTGCGCCTGCGCCGCGCTGCCGGAAGGCGGCCGCGCTTATATAAGGGAAGCGTTATTTAACTTGCCAGAAACAGACGTTATATCAGAATCGGCCGGCTTGTCGGCGCAGCGGCAGACAGAAATATCAGATGAGCGTTCAGGCGACGCCGCCGAAACGCCGAAAGACATACTGAAGCTGATGGAAGACGCGAAAAAAAGCTCCGCCGACGATAAAAAGGATGGGAGTATAAAGCCGTGGACCTACGGCAAATCAAGCGCGACTTCAATTTTCGGCAATGTTCTTGTCCGAAACGCCACCGACACAAAGGCAATCAACATTGAAAAGGTGTTAAAGGAAGGCACGGACTTAAAAATAAAGGATAAGTCAAAGCCGTCAGTGCTTATATACCACACACATACGACAGAGGGTTTTGAGCTTTTGGACAGGGATTGGTACGCCGCCGACAAGTCGTCAAGGACCGCCGACTCGTCAAGAAACATTGTGCGCGTCGGAAAAGAGATAGCCAAAGAGCTTGAGGCGGCGGGCTTCAACGTCATTCACGATGAAACAGTTCACGACTTAAAATATTCAGGAGCCTATGACCGTTCAAGGGAGACAGTCCGAAAACACCTTGAAAAACATCCGGAAATACAGGTGACAATAGATGTACACAGAGACGCCATACAAGAAAATGACGGGACGAAGATAAAGCCGATTTCAGAAATAGGCGGCAAAAAGTCGGCGCAGGTGATGATTATTACAGGCGCTCAGGAGGGGACGGTAAAGGACTTTCAAAACTGGGAATCAAACTTGAGATTCGCGCTCGGCTTACAAAAATCATGCGAGGATATGTCTCCCGGTCTGATGAGGCCGGTGTTCTTTTGCCAAAGGAAATACAATATGGACATGACAAAATATTCGCTTCTTGTGGAGGTCGGAAGCGAGGCTAATACACTTGAGGAAGCGGCTTATGCCGGGCGGCTTTTCGGGCGGGGGCTTGCT
The DNA here is from genome assembly GCA_012523185.1 of Clostridiales bacterium. Lineage (GTDB taxonomy): Bacteria > Bacillota > Clostridia > Oscillospirales > Acutalibacteraceae > UBA1425. The sequence continues at coordinate 28,576 of JAAYIY010000053.1, read as the reverse complement.
GCTCTGCTTGAAAAACACGTTTCTGCATAAAAGGAAAGGAAGGTACAAAAAAATGAAATACAAAACATCGGCAATGAAAATCTGGAGAGCGTATGTGTTTGCGCTGCTTGCTTGTCTTTGTGTGACGACTGTCGCCTGCGGAGTCGCGTTGGCTGACACAAACACCAAAACAACAGCTGCCGGAGACGACAGCGCCGTGGCGGCTGCCGTCCAAAACGAAAACCAAATCACCTTGAGCGTCGACGAAAAGGTTTTGAGTGTGGAGATTCCGCGCAATTGGCGCGCCGTGCTAAAGCTTATTCCGGCACCCCTCGGAAACTTAATCGCGCTGCCTGAATGCATCGCCGAGCTTATTGAATTTTATATTTGACAAATAAACCCAAAGGCTTGTAAAGGTTAAACAAAAAAGCCTGCTAAGTTTTATCAAAATTGACGGTACAGACAAAGAATATTAAAATAATTTCAAAAAAGCTATTGCTAAAATGATCATTATAGTTTAAAATAATGCAGTATCATTATAAGTGTGTGCCATTGCATCGCTTGTTGATAACAGCATTATTTTTTTTCAAAGGGAGGAAGCAGCCATGAAAAAACTTGTCGCCACCATGCTTGCGGTCTTGATGACCGTCGGAATTTGCGCCGTTTCAGTCATAGCGGACGAGCCGCCTGTCGGCACAACGTACAATTCGCTTGACATAGTTTTTCCCATATCCACAAAGAATTCCGACAAGGATGTGACAATTCTCAAGCCCGGGGATACAGTTAATTTTGAAACAAAAACAAGGAAGCTGGAAGTGACTTTTCTTTCGGATGCGCTTAACATCGCGGCAGCGAGCATAAAGAACACCACATGGAGAGATTATGTTAACTCGCTCGGCACTGTAAGCACATTCGCGTCAAGCGCAAACAAATACAAGAGCTTCTATTATTCCGAAGATTACAGTCCCGCGGACTTTGCCGGTGTTACGATACCCGACATAAACAGCGAGGACGATGTTTATGAAGCAAGGGACAAGTCCAACTATATTTGGGGTATATTGCCCATAGACTACTGCCTTAAGAACGAAAGCGGCGGCAACGTCGAATTCCTCGGATGGGTTGTGGGTGAGATGAGCAACAAGTCGTCGGCGACCAGCATCAAGCTTTATGCTTGCTGGGACAGGAAGCCGTCGGAGGATCCGACAGACCCGACAGACCCGACTGATCCGACAGACCCCGACGATGAAAACAAATCTGAAATAATGAAGCTGCTTGACAAATTCTTTGCTCTTTTTTCAGAGACAAGCCAGTTCGATAAAAAAGACTGGAGATATTATCTTTCTTTTATACCGAAGCTTCCCGCGTTGATTTTCGGCTTTATCGCCGCGTTCCTTTCAGACCGCGGAAACCTGCAAAAAGTATATGAATTTTTCGGCATAAAAGTGGACTAAGGAGGAAGAAGCTATGACTAAAAGATTTTTAGCGGCACTACTGTCCCTGTCGCTTGTGTTTTGCGTGTTCGGAACAACCGCGTCCGCGGCGGACGTGACGGAGCCGAGCGGCGCCGTCCACAAGATGAGCGACATAAAGTCGGCGTTTAAGGCGGGAGAGGAATATTTGATCCAGCCGGGCGACACTGTTGAGCTTGACGGCACAGCAAGCCAAATCCTCATTGTGGATTATCTCACCAACTACAAAGACGGCTCAAAGTCGGTAAGCGACGGAGGATACGATTTTTTCAGGGACAACAACAAGACGACAGGCTATGCCGTAAAGGCGATAGGCGACGAGACGACATATGCCGACAACGTCGACAACACCGGCAGAGAAATAGATTTTTCAAACCCCTACTCATACGAGTTTAAGGGCTGGAAAGTTACATACGCATACTCGGAAAGCAATTTCAACCAGATAAATCTCACAGCGACGTGGGAAATTCCCGTGCTTGAGGGCTGGGAAGGTTTTCTGGTGATGATAAGGTCCTATTTAAGGACATTCATCGACTATCTCTTTGCGTACATTGTCGACTTGTCAAAGCGCATGGTCGATTATTTCGGTTAATAGTGGAGGAAAAGTGAAATGAAAAAAGCACTTGCGATAATTCTTGCTGCGGCGACCGCCTTGTTATGTCTCGGCGTTACCGTTTATGCCGATGAGCCCGCACTATCCCCCTCGGGGTTTTATGTCGGGCAGGTCTTGGAGGTGGGTTATTCATTTTCATCATTTTTTGATGCTGAGATGTGCGTTGTAACCTACACCGTCGGCGTTGACGAAGTCGAAAACGTAACAAGCGGACTTGGCAAAAAATTCGCTCCCGACCTTCCAATCACACAGTTTAGAGACTCCATTCCAAGCTTTGTGTCACAGTACGGCGGAATTTACACCGTCAAGGGTTACGGCGAAGAAGTTAAGAACATGATGGACAACAAGGGAGAATTTGTAGCGTCGACAGACCTTAAAACAGGCAGCAAGGACGATGAAGTTATCATCACAATCGACTACAAATACAATGAAACGACTCTTTATAAATATATGTCTATTTCAGGCTGGACTGTCGTTAAGATAAACAAGGACAACAGCTATGATCTTGACATTACGTTAGAGCCGGTATGGTCAAAGCGCGAGCCGACGAAGCTTGAGGCGTTCGGCGAGACTCTTTACACACAATACCTTGTGGTTCGCGATATCCTGCGCGACATTTTCGGCAACGTTATGCTTGAGGCGCTGCCTAAGTTCTTTGCGAATTTGGCGCAGTTCTTTAAGAGCATCAGCAAGGTATAACAAGTATAAAGCGACAGTGAAAGGATGATTTTAATGCTAAAGAAACTTTTGTCCGCTTTTCTCGTGATGCTGACGCTCTTGGGCGTATGCTCCGTTTTTGCCACGGCGGACAATCCCGGCCCGGGCGGCGACGCCGACTATATTGTCATGGAGGACGATGATTTCACTTCCTTGACCGAATACACGGAAGGCAACGAAAAGGCGACAATTCTTTATCCCGGCGACACAATCTTTTTCCAAAAAGAGCTGAAAACAAGCGTAACATATTTTCCCGATGTCGACGCTAACGCCGCCGGCTTGTGGGAGGCCGCAAACGAGGAAATGACTGCGTTCAGCATTTCCGCAAAGCGTTTTTTGACAGACGAGGTTTCAAAATCAAAATTTGCGGCTAACGAAAACAAATACACTGTACTCGGACTTGACCAAAAGGTCAATGAGGGCACGACTAACGAGGCGGAATTCGACTTCACCATCAATTATCCCGAAAGCAACACCTTCATAGGATGGGTGGTTTTCCGTGCCAAAACCGTCGATCAAGGCAACGTAAACAGCCTTGTCCTTTACGGCCTTTGGGACAAAACCTTCCACGAAGACAGCAATGGCGAGGAAGACGACGATTTGACGGTGATACTCGACACAAACGCCACCTGGCTGCAAAAGCTTACCGCGCCCTTCCTTGCTTACAACAAGCAGATAGTAAACGCAATTCTTAACGGGCTGCAAAAGGTGCTTGATAAAATGACAGGCACAGAAACGGAAAGCAGCGGCGATGTCGGCGTATATCAAGCGTCTGTCCAATCTATTAAGATAATGTTTGAGATATTCGCACGCTGGCTCGATTCATGGGTGACGCCGATAATAAGCCTGTTTGACTGACAGTCCTCCGAAAATATGCCCCGGATGCTCAGGGATTTAACATGATTCCCGGACTCCGGGGTTTTTCATTTGCAAAAAAGGCAAGCAAGCGTGCAACAAAGGCTTCAGCCGCTCATTGCGCGGTGTTGCCCAAGATAAAATATTGCAAAATGCGGCAACCTATGTGAAAACTCTGGACAAACGGCAAAAATAGTAATACAATAGAAGTGCGGTTTTGTGGATTTACGAAAAAGGAAGGATGGTTTTTATGAAAAAGCTGTTAATAGCGGCGCTTGTAATTGTAATCGGCGGAGTGGGCATCATATGGTATATGCAATGCCAAAAGCCTGAAAACCAGATTGTAGGTCAGTGGAAAGGTTCATATGAGATCGGCAGCTTTGACTTCAAAAAAGACGGGGCAGTGACAGTGGGATTTGTCGGACTGTCGGCGGACGGAGAGTATGAGATTGATTCCGACAATTCGGTGATTTCAATCACGTACACACTTCTCGGGATTTCTTACACAAAAAAATATGATTTTGTTTTGGAAAAAAACAAACTGACTCTAACAGACCACACCTTTTCAAACATAAAGCTATATTACAGCAGAGAAGAAAAATAAGTTTTTTGTCGGCAGGCGCAAATTTGCGCCTGCTTTTTTTTTGCACAGCTTCTAAAAAGTTTTGCTCCGACTTTAAAATTACCTCAAATATTATGACTGAAAGAGGTCAAATTATTAAAGCGCCGATAAAACGTCAATAATTAAAATATGATTTTGACGCGGCGCAAAAGATTTGCCGCCGGAGGTGAATGATGCGGAGTTTTATCAGGCTTTTGAGTTTATGTGCCTTTTTTTGCTGTTTTGTTTTATTTGCGCTTATAGGCTATGCGGAACTTGTGCTTCCGGGCGAATACCTTGTCTTAGAGGGCGACGCCCCTGTTGTTCCGATGCCTTACTCGATATCATACGGCGATCCGTCAGCCGACAGGGTCTGCGTTTCGCTTGATACACGCGCGGAGGGCTTTGAGAGCGGCGCGAAAATATCGCTTTTTGAAGCTATACCCGTAAAAGCCGCCAAGGTCAGGACAACACAAAGGAACTATGTTGTGCCGTTAGGCAGCGCGTTTGGCATAAAGCTTTATACAAGGGGCGTTGTAGTAGTCAAAACAGACGAAGTCACAACAAGGCAGGGCAGCATCAACCCGGCGAGCAGCGCCGGAATAAGGACGGGCGACGTCATAATGGCAATCAGCGGCACAGCGGTCGAGCGCAACGAGGACGTTTCAAGGGCCTTTTCCGAAAGTGGCGGTAAAGAGCTTGTGCTCAACATCTTAAGAGGGGAGGAAAACCTGTTTATCAAGGTTAGACCTGTCCAATCTGCTGTTGACGGCAAGTTCAAGGTTGGCATTTGGGTTCGCGACAGCTCGGCGGGAATAGGGACATTGACGTTCTTTGACAAAAAGACAGGAGTTTTTGCCGGGCTTGGGCACGCGGTCTGTGACGTGGACACTGGAGAAATAATGCCGCTTGCGGGCGGCGAGGCGGTGGAGGCTGAAATTAAAGGGAGCTACCGCGGAGAAAGCGGAGCGCCCGGAGAGCTGTGCGGTGTTTTTAAAAACGCCGTGATAGGCAAATTGATGCTGAACAGCGACACAGGCGTATACGGGCTTGTATCGGCTCTCAGGCACGAAAACAAAACGCTGCCGGTAGCGATGAGTTATGAAATCAATATCGGTCCCGCACAGATAATAGCGGAGGTCAACGAGGACGGTGAAAGGTATTACGATGTAGAAATCACCAAAATTTATCCCAACTCAGATTCGCATCAGAAGAACATGGTGGTAAGGGTCACGGACGAGGAGCTGAAAAAGGAAACGGGCGGCATTGTTCAGGGGATGAGCGGAAGTCCCATCATCCAAAGCGGTATGCTTGTCGGGGCGGTGACGCACGTTTTTGTAAACAATCCCGAGCAGGGATATGCCGTGTTCGCGAAAACAATGATAGACACAGCAAACGAGCTGTCAGACATCGGGATGAAAAAAGCGTCGTAAAAATCAAAAAGGGGGACTGCGCCGCAGCCCCCTTTTCTTTGATGTGTTTTTAAAAACCTTGAATCACGGAATGCATTTTATGTGCGGCGCTCCGCAAAATCAGGGCTTGTCCGTCCAAAGGTTGCGGCAAGTTATATGAGCTTTACCCCTCCTGATGAGCGGATTTTCAGCGCCTTGCAGTTCCCCTCGCCGAAAACCTTTTGCATTTCAAACGTATATAAATCGAGCATATCGTCCGGGACAAACGCCTGGACAGTGCCTGCAAAGCCGCCGCCGTGGACTCTCCAAGCGCCGCGGCCTTGAAGCAGCTCGCCGCTTAATGCAAGCGCCAAGGATATCGGCTGACTGTCGGCCTGCTTGCAGGAAAAAACATTTTGGTTCAGCATATATGATGATTCTCCGCTTTCGACAACAAGCTTTTTAAAGGCTTCAAAATCGCCGCTGTTAAGCGCGTTTACTTCGCTTGAGACGCGCTCGTTTTCATTGTAAAAGTGCATGGCGCGCAAAACCGCCCTGTCGCCTGTCTTTTCTCGGACGGCATTTATATTTGACATAAGCTTGCCGAAAGGAATCTCGCGGAGCGACTTGCCGCCGAAAAACTCGGCGACAGACTCCATCTCCCTCCTGACCGCGGCATATTCGTCGGTCAAATCGGCGTGACTGCCGCCTGTGTCCGTTATGCAAAGAGAATGTCCGCACGACGCGAATTCAAACGGCAGCTTTTCGATGGACGGGCTTGAAGGGTCCTCAAAATCGATTGAGACAAACCCACCGACGGCAGAAGCGGTTTGATCCATTAGTCCGCAAGGCTTGCCGAAAAAAACATTTTCGGCATATTGAGATATCTGTGCTGTCTCGACAGGCGAAACGGCGCCGTCATTGAAAAGGAAGTTGAGAACAGTGCATATTAAAACCTCGAACGCGGCGGAGCTTGAAAGTCCGGAGCCGGACAGCACCTCGGACGAGGTGGCAGCGTTAAATCCGCCGATTTTAAAGCCTCTTTTAAGAAAACCGGCGCAAACTCCGCGGACGAGTGCTGTGGAGCGCCCCTCCTCGTCTGACGCGGGCAGCATATTTGAAAGGTCGACGACATTCATTGCGTGTCCCTCGGACTTTACCCTGATTGTCTTTTCGCCGTTTGGCGCGGCGGCGGCTATGGCGTCAAGATTAACTCCGGCGGCAAGAACCTTGCCGTTGTTGTGGTCTGTGTGGTTTCCGCAGATTTCTGTCCGTCCCGGTGCGCTGAACAATCCGACTTCACAGTCGGTTGAGTAAAGCTCCGCAAAGCTGTCAAGCACACGAACGATGCGCGACTTTTTCAGCGGCAGCTCTTCGGGATCGTCATATACGGCGGAAAGCCGCCCGTCAAAAGAACCGCCTCGGACTCCGCCGTAAAGCTCTTTAAAATTGACCATGCATTTTTCTCCCTTTTTCTTTGCTGATTTTTGATTTTTTTGAGCCTGGTTTTGAAGACGTGTTTCTTTTTTCCTTGAACCTTATAATCAAATCCACAATATAGTTCAATCCGACAAGCATTAAGCCGGATACAAGGAAGAATATGATAATGGGCACCAAAAAAGAGGCGGAAAGCGGATTGTAAACATTGCTGCCGATGATGGTGTATAACACAAGCTTATAAGAAAAGCCGCCGAGGGATATGAGCAGATATTCGACATAGCCTATATCCATCGCGCCGTAAAGCTGACTGACGCTGTTTACGGGAAAGCTTGGTATCAGCCTGAAAAGGAACAGCATATATGGATTTCCCGAGCCGTCGCGCTCAAGAAACTCCCTTATTTCGATGTTTTTCTTAATTATCCTTCGGGCGCTGCCTCCGCCAAGGCGCTTTCCCCAAAAGAAGCGTATTGTCATCAGCCAGGCGACACCGGCAAGATTTACGCCGACAGCGACATAGCCCGGCAAAACAATGCCTGTCGTAAGGCAGATTGCCGGGATTGTTATAAGCGGAAATATGCTTTTTAGAGTGAACAGGAGAAAGATAACAATAATTAAAAGCCACCACTCCTGTATCATGGCGACACGCGCCTCAAGCTCCGCCAGCTTTGTCTGCCAAGTGTTGTACCAAAGCTCAACTTCTTCAATCTGCGCAAAAACAAGCAGGCAGGTAAAAACAACGGCGAAAAATATGAGCGCGATGCCGAGCCGCTTAACAAATGTGCGCCTGTTTCTTTTTTTATACAAAGACAGTGTCCTCCGCAATGAAATATTAATCATGAACACGTATTGTATATTTTAACCTATTTACGCTGTCGGGTCAACGAGAATTTTGTAAATCAAACAAAAAAAGTTTTTTTCTGTACACTGCGCTGAAAATATGGTACAATTTTCATGAGAAAAGACGGGAGGGATTTCTTTATGAAAGCAGTGATACTTGACGCCTGCACGACGAATCCCGGCGACTTGTCGTGGGATTGGCTTAAAAAATATGTGTCGAGCTACAAAGTCTATGACTTTACAAAGCCCGACGAGATCGAGGCGCGCGCCGGGGACTGTGAGATAGTAATCACCAACAAGACAAGGCTCCACAAAAAAGAGCTGGACAGATTGACAAGCACAGTTTATATCGGGCTGCTCAGCACAGGCTATGATGCTGTGGACGCGGTTTACGCCCGCTCGCTCGACATCTCGGTCGCCAACATTCCGTCCTATTCTACAGACGGTGTTGCGCAGATGACATTTGCTTTGCTGCTTGAGCATACAAACCGTGTGGCGCTGCACGACGCCGCCGTAAAAAGCGGTGAATGGGGCAGAAACGGCAACTTCTGTTTTTGGAAAACAAGCCTTACGGAGCTTTCGGGCAAAACATTCGGCATAATCGGCTTCGGCAAAATAGGCGCCGCCGTCGCTAAAATCGCCGAGGCTTTCGGGATGAAGGTGATTGCAAACACCGCCAACCCCGACAGATATTTGAATTCCGGCGTCGAGTTTCTGACGATTGACGACATGCTTCCGCGCTGCGACTATGTAAGCTTGCACGTTCCGCACAGCGACACGACAGACAAGATGGTGGATTCAAGCTTTTTGTCAAAAATGAAGCCGTCGGCATTTTTAATCAACACTTCAAGAGGCGCCGTTGTTGACGAAAAAGCGTTGCGGGCGGCGCTTGACAGCGGAATCATTGCGGGTGCCGGTGTGGATGTGCTTTCGTCAGAGCCTCCGGCGGACGATAACCCGATTGCGTTTTGCGACAAATGCATTGTGACGCCCCACATTTCGTGGGCGGCGTTCGAGACGCGCAAAAGGCTTATCAAGATATGCGAAGAAAACATAAACGCCTTTTTAAAAGGCAATCCTATAAACCTTGTCAACTGAAAAGGACCGACACAAAAATCAAGGCGCGAAAAAGGCGGGCATGTCCGGCGCCGGATATGCCTGTCGGATTCCGGATTTTGGATGTCCTGCTTGCCGATATGGCGGCTGAAAAACACTTTGCGGCGTAACATTGCGCGGTGTTGCCTTAATATTGCAGTCCGAGTTTCTGAAATTTCCGGGCAATTCGCATTACGTCAACATTTTTCATATTTGGTATTGACGTTTAATTTTTTTTGTGATATAGTATTCAAGCGTTTGAGGACAATGTGTGCTGGTGTAGCTCAGTTGGTAGAGCAGCTGATTTGTAATCAGCAGGTCGGGGGTTCGAGTCCGTCCACCAGCTCCACTCAAACTTAATATGGGAGAGTTCCCGAGCGGCCAAAGGGAGCAGACTGTAAATCTGCCGTCAACGACTTCGGTGGTTCGAATCCACCCTCTCCCACCACGCCTGGCGGCGGGCAATTCGCGCTCTTATCCCTGAGGGTTGGGGCGCTTTTGATTTGCCCGCGCTTATACGGCATCTTTTTCCCCTGTAAAAACCACGCTCGGCGGCGGGCAATTCGCACTCTTACCCTTGAGGGTTGGGGCGCTTTTGATTTGCCCGCGCTTATACGGCATCTTTTTTCCCTGTAAAAACCACGCGCCCGGCGGCGTGCAATTCGCGCTCTTACCCTTGAGGGTTGGGGCACTTTTGATTTGCCCGCGCGCCTGAGCGCCGTGTCATTCTTTTTCTTTTGGATGGTTTTTCCCCGACATCCCGCCCTGCCGTTTGACGGATGAAATATCTTTGCAAAACTTTTTCCTAAGTCGGTCAATCGCCTTTTTTTCTAACCGCGATACATACGAGCGCGATATGTTCAAAGTTTTCGCGACCTCGCGCTGTGTGTATGTATCAGAGCCGAAAAGACCGTAACGGGCAATCAGAATCTGCCTTTCGCGCGGGTCTGTGAACTCCTCGACATATTCATAAAGCTGCTCGGTTTTTATTTTTGTGTCTATGTCGTCGGCTATTGTGTCGTCTTCGCAAATGATATCCATAAGCGTCAGCGGGTTCCCCTCGCTGTCAATATCAATCGGGTCGCTCGTGGACATGTCCTGCGAGCTTTTCTTTTGACTGCGGAAATACATCAGGATTTCATTCTCGATACAGCGCGCGGCATATGTGGCAAGGCGCGTGCCCTTATCCATATCAAATGTGTTGACGGCCTTTATAAGTCCGATTGTCCCGACTGAAATCAAGTCCTCCTGCTCGGAATATGTGGAATAGTATTTTTTTATAATGTGCGCGACAAGCCGAAGGTTGTGCTCGATAAGGCGGCATTTTTCTTCGGCGTTGCCGTTTGCCACCTCACGGAGACAGCGCGCCTCCTCGGCGGGCGAAAGAGGCGGAGGAAAAGAGCCCGAACTGCTCAGATGAAGCGCGATGTAAAGAAAATTTTCAGCTATGACTTTTAAAAGCTCTGACACCATAACAGCACCCCACACTTTTCATGTAAAGAACCGACGAATTAAAATAACGGTCTGCCGCTGTTTAACTGTTATGCCGCCCGACAGCCGTGACGTTTTTATGCGTTCAAAAGAGCCGGGAACGGCAATTTAGAAGCTTTCGGCAAACCGCTTTTTTTATCGTCAGATCCTAAGGCAACAAAGGCTTCAGCCGCTCATTGCGCGGTGTTGCCCTAATACATCTTATGCGCGCGCCGCCTGTTTTATATTTTTTAAAACGCTCGTCAGGTTGTCTTTTTATCAAATCGCTCACACGGCGGCAATTCGGCTCACACGCCTTGCCGCGCGATTCTTTATTGCGGTAAATTCGCCTTTGGTGCGGGCAAGCTTGTCTTTTGGGCAAGCAGTCGCCCCCTTGCTTGCTTGCGAATAAATTTTATCGCCCGCCGCGCTTTAATTTGAGAAGCGCGGCGAGCGTCGTTTTTTATATATCGGCGGCTTTGCGGCGGTTTCGCGGTCTTGCCGTTCTTGTCATTCAAATTGGGAGTTGTATAAGTTGCTGTAAAAGCCGTCCATTTGCATCAGCTCATCGTGACTGCCACGCTCCGCAACTCTGCCGTCGCGAAGCACAAGAATCATGTCCGCGTTTTGCACTGTCGAAAGCCGATGGGCAATCACAAATCCTGTGCGCCCGCTCATCAGCGTCCGCATTGCCTTTTGAATGTTTGCCTCTGTCCGTGAATCGACGTTTGATGTCGCTTCGTCCATTATAAGCATAGGCGAGTCGGCAAGCATTGCCCGCGCTATCGAAATGAGCTGTTTCTGACCCTTTGAAAGGTTTACGCCGTCGTCGGACAAGATTGTGTCATAGCCGTCGGGGAGCGACTCTATATATTCGTCTATCCGCGCCGACTTCGCCGCCTCGACAATCTCATCATAACCGGCGCCGTCCCTGCCGTAGGCGATGTTGTCGCGTATTGAACCGTGAAACAGCCATGTGTCTTGGAGAATCATTGTAAAACAGCGGCGCAGACCGCCCCTCGGAACGCTCCTTATGTCCACATTATCAACCGCTATACTGCCGCTGTCGACATCATAAAACCGCATAAGAAGATTTATTATTGTCGTCTTTCCTGCTCCCGTCGGGCCGACAATGGCTATGGTGCTTCCCGGTTTGGCGTGTATGCTGACATCCTTTATTATTGTCCTGTCCGGAACATATCCGAAGCTGACGCCGTCAAAGCTGACATCCCCCTTAATGTTTTTAAGCTCGGTGCTGACGACGTCTCCCTTCTGCTCCGGCTCCTCGTCAAGTATGCGAAAAATGCGCTCTGCCGCCGAAAGCGTGGACTGAATCTCGTTTGTTATGTTCGCGAATTCATTTATCGGGCCGGCGAATTTTCTTGAGTATTGAACAAACTTTGATACTCCGCCGAGCGAAATCACAAAAAGCGGCAAAACACTTGTAACGCCCTGCTCGTTTCCCACCCAAAACATATAAAAGATACCGCCGAGCATTGTAATCAGCGCCATTGATATGTTGTTTATAAAGTTTACGGCGGGACCCATGACGGCGCCGTGATAGTCCGCGTTATAATATGATTCGACCGCGTCGCTGTTTCGCTCGTCAAACCGGCTTGTTATTACTTTTTCCCTGCGGTAGGCGCGTATTGTTTTTTGACCCGACAGCATCTCCTCAGCGTAACCGTTGAGCTGTCCGAGCTTTGCCGCGCGTTTGCGAAAAAGCGGGCGTATGCGTATGCTCCTGTGCCTTGCGAAAAGTATGGAAAAAGGTATCGTAATCAAAAACACCGCAAGCAGCACAGGCTGAATCCTTGCCATCATAAAGAGCGAGCCGAATACGGTGACGGCACTTCCCAAAACCTGTATCAAGTCGCTTGAGATTGAGGAGTTGACAGTGTCGACGTCATAGGAAATGCGGCTTATTATGTCGCCTGTCTGATGTGTGTCAAAATATCCCGCGCCCAGCTCTGTGAGACGCCGAAAAATTTCTTTTCGCATCGAATATGTAATCTTCTGTGAAAGAGTTATCAGCAAAAACGACTGTATATATGACAGCGCGCCCGACGCTATATATATGACGGCAAGCGTAATGCACAGCGGCATAACCCGCGCTATCATTTCATTTCCGGTGTAGCGGCATATGATGTCTATGACGTCGCCGGAAACAGACGGACCCAAAAGCGCGATTATGTTTGAGGAGAGAACAAACAGCGTCGAGACAATCACAAGGCCTTTGTATCTTATCATGTAAGCGGCAAGCCTTGAGATTGTCTTGCGCCGCTTTTCACGGCTCATTGCCTCGGCTTTCGGAGTGCCCGCCCTTTCGCTGCTTTTTCGCCTAATCAAATATAGCTCCCCCCATCTGCGACTCGCTTGTTTCCCTGTAAACCTCGCATCTCTCCATAAGCTCCTCATGCTTTCCCATGTCGATTATTCTGCCCTTGTCGATAACAAGAATCAAGTCGCATCCCATGACGGAGCTGACGCGCTGAGCGACAATGACGACTGTCTGATCCTTGCAGTCGGCGGCTATTGCACGGCGGAGAGCCGCGTCCGTTTTGTAGTCAAGCGCGGAGGACGAGTCGTCCAAGACAAGTATCCGCGGTTTTCCGGCCATCGCCCTCGCTATAAAAAGCCGCTGCCTTTGACCGCCCGAAAGATTTGTGCCCTTGCTGTTAAGCTTATAGTCCAATCCGTCATCAAGCTCCGAAACAAACCGCTCCGCCTGCGCCGTCCTTAACGCTTTGAAAATATCATCGTCGCTTATGCCGCGCCCGAAATCTATGTTTTCGCGTATTGTGCCGGAAAAAATAAAGTCGTTTTGCATCGCGGCGCCGAAAAAGCCGTGCAGCTTGTCGCGGCAGACAGTGCGCACATCCTGTCCGTCTATCCTCACAGACCCGGAATCAACGTCATAAAAGCGCATGAGCAGATTTATGAGCGTCGTTTTGCCGGAGCCGGTCGCGCCGATAATCCCAAGCTTTTCGCCGCTTTTCAAGAAAAAAGAAACTTCCTTTATTATCTTTTTCTTCTTTTTGTATGAAAAGCTCACATTGTCAAAACAAATCCCCGCGGCGCCGTCGTCTGACGGAAAATCACGGGAGCTGTAAACTTCCATATCATCCGGGCTATCTATGACCTCAATAATCCTCCCGGCTGAGGCGACGGCTCTTGTCAGCATGACAAAAATCCTTGTGATGTGCAGCAGCGCGTTTGAGATAAGAGTGAAATATTGCATGAACGCAATAATAACGCCCGGCTTCATCCCGGAGCCGGGGCGGCTTATTATTATGGCGCCGATAAGTATGACCGCCACAAGCCCAAAGTTTAAAAAAAGGTTCATGGAAGGATTAACGGCCGCCATTGTCGCGGACGCTTTTGTTTCCGCCTTGACAAGCTCCCTGTTTACGTTTTCGTAACGCGCTCTTTCCTTTTCCTCTCGTGAAAGCGCCTTGACGACGCGTATGCCCTGCGAAACCTCCCTGACGACGCGGATCATGTCGTCTGTCCTGCTTTGGGCATGTCGGAAAAGCGGCGTTCCCTTCAGCGTCACAAAAAAGACAGCGCCGCCAATGAGAGGCACTGTCGCAAGCATCACGAGCGCCAAACGGTAATCAAGCATAAATGTCATTATAAGCCCGCCGAAAAGCAGAATAGGCGCGCGCACGCCCATGCGCTGTATAACGCCTATTACATGATGCACATTATATGTGTCTGTCGTCAGCCTTGATTCAAGGCTCGAAACCGTGAACTTGTCAACTGTTTCAGCCGATAAATTCATTGTCGCCTTAAACAGGTCATGCCTTATTGTCCTTGCCGCGTCACGCGCGACCTTTGCCGCCATCCTGTTTGCGACAATGTTCAAAACAGCGCACAGCACGGCGAACGCTATCATTATTAATCCCCACAAAATTAAGTCCTTTATTTTGTTTCTGACGGCTACAACGTCAAGCATATATTGAAGGATATACGGCAGAGCAAGCTCCGCAAGAGTGCCGAAAACCTTTATCAGCAGACCCAGCGACACTATGCCCGCGACAGGCTTTAAATACCGCGTGAAAAGTTTCATTCTCCCACTCCGACTTTTATTTTTATATTTGTGCGCAAGCTTATTCCCCGGCGTCTTCCGGCAGCGCACGCTCGGCATACCCGGCCGCCCGCGATGCCATCCGCTCAAGCAGCTCGCTCAAGGTTTTAATCTCCTCGTCGGTCATGCCCTTTGTCAGGTATTCCCTCCATTGAAGCGACGCGGCGCGCACCTCGGGCAGCAGATTGAGCATCTTTTCAGTCGGATAAACATGAATAACGCGCCTGTCCTTCTCGCTTTGCCTGCGCTCGACAAAGCCGGACTTTTCAAGCCATGCAAGCTGACGCGACGCGTTGCTTTTGTTTACGAACAAGCGGCGCGCAAGCTGATCCTGCGACACCCCCGGATTGCGGCATATCTCGTATATGTAGCTGTGCTGGCAGTCGCCTATGTCAAAGTCCTTTAGCTTTACAAAACGCCAAAGACTGCAGCAGCGGCTGATGATGTTTATGTTTTTCATATAAGAAGCCATGCAAACACCTCAAAAAATAATAGTTGCAGGCGCAGCGGTTGCGCACGCAACTATTGTATATGATTTTGGATTTAATTTCAATATATTTTTGAACTTTTTTATAAATCGGTGAAAAGTATCATGAGAAATAAACAGGGTTTGAAATCGCCTTTATAAACTCAACGCCGAAAACCCTTTTCACGGCCTTTATGTAAGCAAATCCTGTCTCCGTCATATGCTCGTTTATTTTTGCTTCGTTTCTCCCTGTGCAAAGCTTCTTTTCACCGTATGCCGTGACAAGCATGAGGTCGGCTCCGCCGAGCCTTGACGCCTCTATTTCAAGCGGAACTCCGTGTTCGAGCCGTGCCGTGCCGCCCAACACAGTGTCCTTGTAGCGCAGGTTAAGGACAGGGCCTTTTACGGAGGACGTCACAAAGGACTGACCGCGCGAAACGGCGGACAAAATGCTTTCGGCATCGGGCGCGTCGGCAAACACTGCCGTGACAGGGTTGGCGAACTTCAGCGGCAGAAGCCTTTTGTGAAAATCACTTCCGCCGACTATCGGTATTTTTCTGCCCTTTTTAAGAAGCTCGGTCCACCAATCGGCGGAGCGAACATTTGCCGGGCGCATCGGCCCGTTCCAGACCTCTATCATGTCAAAGGATTCCTCGTCGTCCCAAACATATGGACACATCCCGCATTTTGGGTGATTCACTGATATGACCGCGCCGAGATTTTTCGCGTGTTTAATAAGTGCTTTCATCTCGTCGGCGCTGTTTGCTATAAATGTGTTTTCAAACGGGTTTTTAACGCCGAAAAAGTTCATGTGCCCCTTGTAATGAGTCCATTCGACGACAGGTATAAACGTCAGTCCGGCGACGCGCGGAAAAGAGAAGTTTTCCGAAAAATTGTTGTGGTCGGCCACGCCGATAAAGTCAAGACCTTTTTTAACGGCAAGCTCGGCAAGCGACGGAATGTCAAGCTCCCCGTCGGAGGCGTCCGAATGAACGTGCAGATCGCCGAAAAGAAGCCGCGGCATTTTCTCCTTAAACTCGACTGTGTATTCGACATCAACGCCGCCGCCGCTTATTTTGTATGCCCCGACAATAATCTGCCATCGTCCGGCTTTAATTTTTTGCGTGACATAGCCTTTTGTCGAGCCGTATTCACCGACAAATATGCTTACGCGGGCGCTGCCCGACCAGCCTAAATATCTGCCGTCACAATCAACAAGCCCGATATCTATAATGTTTTTAAATCCCTCTCTGCAAAACGCCTTTTTGTTTAAGCGGCGGTAGTTATAAGACACCGTGACGCGCTCGACATTTTCGGGAACGTCAAAACCGATTGTGTAATAGCCGCCCTCCGACTCCTTTTTGACTGTGTGATTTAAAATTAATTTGTCCAAGTCATTACCCCTAACAATGTCGTCGCAGGCGCTCCGCCGAGTTCCCGTCCGCCGGATTTTTCGCAAGCTCCTATTCGCCAAGCTCCTTTTTGCAGGTTTCCCGTTCGCCGAATTTAAGGAAGCGCGAAGAAATGACACATACTGCCATCAGTGCGACGGGGAACAAAACGGTCAAAAACCGCGACGCTTCGCCGGGAGCGCCCCCGGGATTTTTCCCGCTTTCAAAGCCGTAAAGCTTAAACACAAGCAGATAGCCGAGCGAGGAAAAAAGATTGTATGTCTTATTCAGCACTCCTATGAGGCTTGAATAGACACCTTCGCGCTGTATTCCGTATTTTTCCGAGTCCTCGTCAAGAATGCGCGCCGAAACTATGTCCATAGTGACCTGAATCCCCGCTATGCCGAACCCCGGCAGCAAAACAAACGCGGTGGAAGCGGCCACTGTCCCGGTGAAATAAAGAGGTATAAGTCCGAGCATAAATATGATGAAAGAAAGCCTCCACGACGGCATCAAGGTCAGCTTTTTAATAATCACGAACCAAACGGGAATAAAGAGGATTGCGCTGAAAATGGCCGTGCCGAGCAGAACAGTCGCCGAGGCGTCGTCAGCGTGCAGGTGGTATTTCACATAAAACGGCACGCCTGCTTGAAGAAGTGCCATTGCCGCCGTGAAAGACGCGTTAGCGGCGCCGTAAATCCAAAACTTCGGGTTTACAGCGACAGCTTTCAGACTTGACATAAGTCCCGGTTTCGGCTTTTCCATCGCCGAAAAATCCTCATGGGCGTTCAGCGCCATGTACCAAATGACAACTATCGACACGGCGCCGTAAATTAAGGCTGTGCGGTAAAAACCTATCTTCCCTGTTATCAGCGGAGTCAGCGCGATGCTTAAAACCATCGCGCTTAGCTGAAACACCTGGCGCAGCATGTTTGTTTTTGCCCTGTCTTTTTCTGTCTTGAAAAGCTCCGGGAAAAGCGCGCCGTAATTTGAGTTTATCAGCGAATCAAGAGTGCCTGTCAGCAAATACATAATCAAAACATATGAAAACATTGATTCCGGAGCCAAAAAGCCCGGCGGCCTGAAAAAAAGCACAAATGACAGCACAAGCAGCACCGAGCCGGGCAGGAGCCACGGCCGCCTGCGCCCCCATTTGGTGTGTGTGCGGTCAGATAAAAATCCGTAAACGGGATTGTCGACGGCGTCTACAAACGTGTAGATAGCTGTAATCAGCGCAAATTGCTTTGTTGTTATAAAGCCGAGCCTGTCGATATAAAACACGGCGGCAAAGGTTTTGAACATATTTATGGGAATCGACGTCCCGAACATGCCCATGGCGTAACTCAGCGGCTTTGTGGGAGCCGTATTTTTTTTGATTTTACTCATATATGCCTCCGCTCTCATAAAATAAATAAGCCTTATATTTTTGCGGGCTTTGCTTATCGAATGTCAGTGCGGCAATAGGAAGCTAAAAAGCCGCTTTCCGCGCCCTTTTGACAGATTTAGTCATCGGACGTCTGTGTAAAGAGCAAGCTCCTTGTCCGCTCTCATAAACTGCGGATATCGGCCGTCGCTGAAAACAGTCGCCTGCCCGTCATAATCAAGCATCCAAAGCAAAAAATCGGAGCATTCCGTGCCGTAGTTGAACCCGACATGCGGACCGTCCTTTATAAACCATGTCGAGTTGCGGAAAAGGCAGTCGGACGCGTCTATCACTCCGTCGGGCGAAATATGCTCCGAGCCGCCGTTCAGAATTTCGTCCGGCAGCTTTTCACCGTAATCGGCGACCTTTGCGCCGCCGGACATATAGGCTGTTTCAAGACCGTTGTCGCCGTTTAAAACAGCAGAAGGGTATAAAGGAACGTGCGCCGAATTGTATGTCGTGACGACAGAAAATATGACTCCGCCGTTTTCCGCGGCATCTTTCAGCAGCGCGTCGCGCCCCTCCATCATCAGGCGGAGCGCGTCTGTCTTTGCGGTGAAGGCATCGTTTGCTCCGCCTTCACCGCCAAAAAGGAAGCTGACGCAGTCGTCATAGTCCTCCGGCAGAACAAGCGACCAAAATGAAAGAGTGTGGCAAAAGCACTCTTTTAAAATCTCGTCATAAAAAAGCTGCTTATATCTGCTTAAAAACTTGTTTAAGCCCGCGGAGACGGCGTTAAAGATGCCGACGCGCTCAAGCCCCTTGATTATAAACCGCGAAGCGGATCCCTTGCCCATATTGCACAAAACAAAGTTGTAAAGGGATCGCGGTGATGTTTCGACCTTGCCTTGAAAAAGCTCGGACACAACCTTTGCGCCGTAAAATGTCGAGGAGAGAAAAACACATTTGTTTAGCTTTGCGCATCCGTATTCCGCAATATACGCCACTGTCATAACTCCGCCCATGCTCGCGCTTACAAGGTTTACCTTTGGAGAGCCTGTTTGGGCAATGGCTCTGTCAATATATTCCGCTATCAAGTCGGCGACGTCGCGCGGGTCAGCCCGCCAATCATAATTGACATAATAGACGTTTTCGCCGCCGTAATGCTCAACCGCGCTTTTGATGATGCCCATCTCGTTGCCGTCGGCGTAAGGAAAGCTTTCATATGTGCCGACGGCATTCTCATATTCGTAATATCCGACATCAAAAACCGAATCTCCCTCGCTGTCGCACGAAAGACCTTTCAGCACACCCCCGGCGTATTTCAGAATCACATCGACGGCGCTGTCCATGCTCATGTTGAACAGCCCTTTTGCCAAAGCCGCAAACAGCGTTTTGACAATTCCGGCGGCGTTCAGCCCGTCAATGCAGGAGCGCTGGCTTTTCTTGCCGAAATCAAGATAAATTCCGTTTAAGTCGACGCCCCTGACAATGACGACAGGACAGGCGCCGTCCCGCCCCGTCTGCTCCGAAGAAGCCGCTGAAACAGGAACACGCAAAAGACAGGTGATTATCGCCACGCAAAGCCCAAGACTGACAAATCTTTTTTTCATAAAGCAACCCCCGGCCTATATTCATCTCAAGCGCGCTTGCCGCGCGCCTGATTTGTGCGCTTTTAAAAATGCAAAGAATACCGCCCGGCGGCTTATGCCCTCCCGCCGACAAAGTCGTTGATTTTTTCCGCCATCGCCTTGCACGCGCCGCCCTTGTCGTAAGAACCGAATGTTTTAAGCATCTCATCCACGTCCGCGCCATATGCCGCGCTGTCAAACGCCTCGATACAGGCGGCAAGCTCCATGACATCCTTGCACATCGGAAGCCTGACGTCGTCAAGGTCTATTACAATGTTTCTGTCCGCTGATATGTATGTGTCCAAATCGGGCACAAAAAGCCAGCAGGGCTTGCGCGTCAACATAAAATCAAAGACAGATGATGAATAGTCTGAAACAAACGCGTCGCAGGCGACAAGCAAGTCGGCAATGTCGCCGAAATCTGTCACGTTGAATAAAGCCTTGCCGTCAAATTCGCTTTGTTTTTCATATATACAAGCAGGATGATATTTTACAAAAATCACCCAGCTGCCGCCAAATCTTTTTTTGAGCGCGCTTATGAGTGCTTGCGCCGCCGATTCATCAGAAAAAAGAGGGTCATAAAGCTTGAAAGTCTCGCGGAAGGTGGGCGCGTACACTAATATTTTTGTGTCCTCAGGCAGGGCGTACCGCGCAAGGACAGACTTTTTCAGCGACGGATCTCCTTTGATTAAAATATCGTTTCTCGGGTAGCCCGCCTTTAGGTATTCGCCGTCATAAAAAAAGGACTTCATCATGAGTTCAAGACCGAATTCGCTGCCAATCGGGATTATGTCAATCATCTTTGAGTCCACAATACATTTTTGGATGTAAGGACTGCTGTAATCGACTGTTTTACAAGCCATTTTGTCTATACCCTTGAATCCGATGTTGCCGTGCCACGTCTGTATGTAAAATTGGCTCTTTTTTTTGTGAAAATATGATGTGTTGCGGTGGTTAAAGCACCACACGCCGGAAGTCGCCTTTTGAATGTCGCACGCCTTGGAATTGTGCTGAACAAGCTTTGCCTTCTTCTTAAGAGCATCGGGAATGACAGGGTTTGACGCATAGTCAAAAACCCAGACATATTTAAATCTTCCCGGGTAATTCTCCTCGATATATTCATAAATTGCGCGCTGGTTGCAGGAGTAGCTTTTGCCGCAAAAGCTGGAGAAAATGATTTTGTTCCGCTTTACGGGAAGCGTCATGCAAAAGGCTTCAAACATTCTTTTGCAGCAAGCTTTAAAAAACCTGTCAATCAAAATAAACAGTGTCCTGAACTTTCTTTTTAAAACAGAAAACAAGGCGGCTCCCCCCTTTTGTGATATTGTAGCACACTCCTCAATCTTGTGCAATGTGAAACTTGCAAAAACATATTCAACGTGATATATTTAATATAAATAAAACAAAAGTAGGGTGAAGCTGTTGATTATCGGATATACTTCGGGTACTTTTGACTTAATTCACATCGGCCATTTGAATGTTTTGAGGAATGCGGTCAAGCTTTTAATTGCGGCCGTCAAAGCAGCGTAAATCTGCTTTTATGATAATCAAGCAAGCCTTCACCGCGAAGCCTTGACAGCTCCGCTGACATGGCGCTGCGCTCAACCGAAAGATAATCCGCAAGCTCCTGTCTGTTAAACGGTATAACAAAGCTGCCCGAGCCCGCCTTTTTCGCCTCATACGAAAGATACGCAAGAAGCTTTTCCCGCGTCGTTCGCTTTGAGGTTATTTCAATCTTCCTTGTCAGTGTTATATTTTTCATTGAGACGATGCTTAGCATGTTCCTGATTATCGCGGTGTGAAACACGCACGCCTCGGCACACGGACAGGCAAGCTTTGCGCTGTCTAAAAAAAGAACCTCGCCGCTCTCGGAAGCGGACACGCTAACCGGTAAAACATCTGTCTTTGCAAACGCAAACGATTCGCCGAACAGACCGCCCGCGCCGATTTCGGCTATGATGCCCCTGTTGCCGTAAAAGTCCTCCTGAATTATCTGAACACGGCCGGACAAGACAACCCCAAAGCGCTTGACGCTGCCACCGCTTAGAAATATGGCGTCGCCTTTTTCGTAATGGCGCGTCCGCGCGTCAAGGCACGGCAAAAGAGAAAGGATTTCAGGCCCCGCAATTCCATTAAACAAGTCAATAGATTGCAGAAGCTTTAAATATTTTTTCACTAAATCACCTTTTTGTTGTAAAAACAACATACAATGTCGTTTAATGATAGTATACTTTCCTTGCAAAGTCAACAAAAACGATTATATGTTCAAAAAAGGTGATTTAAATGATACGAAGAATAATTAAAATTGACGAAGAAAAATGCAACGGCTGCGGCTTGTGCGCACAGGCCTGCCACGAGGGCGCGATTGGGATGGCGGACGGTAAGGCAAAGCTGCTGCGCGACGACTACTGCGACGGTTTGGGCGACTGTCTCCCCGTATGTCCGACAGGTGCAATCAGCTTTGAAACAAGAGAGGCCGATCAGTTCGACGAAGCCGCCGTGCTTAAAAACAAGCAAAAAGAGCAGTCCGCCGTTTTGCCGTGCGGCTGTCCAGGAACGCAGTCAAGGACTATCGGCAGGGAGGCGCTCTCCGAAGCCGCCGCTCCGGCCGCAAACATAAGCAGACTTTCTCAGTGGCCTGTTCAAATTAAGTTAGCCCCCGTAAACGCGCCTTATTTCAGCGGGGCAAACCTGCTCATTGCCGCGGACTGCGCCGCCTATGCCCACGGCGACTTTCATAATAAGTTTATACGCAACAGAATTACTCTGATAGGCTGCCCAAAGCTGGATTTCGTTGATTACGCGGAAAAGCTTGAGGCAATAATAAAACAAAACGACATAAAAAGCGTCACAGTCGTGCGGATGGAAGTACCGTGCTGCGGCGGGCTTGAAAGCGCCGTTAAAAAAGCTCTTATGAACAGCGGAAAGTTCATACCCTGGCAAGTGATAACAATTTCAACCGACGGCAGAATAATTGATTGAAAGGAGCGTTAGTTTTGGTAGAAAAAGAATTTAAGCTTTCTGTTTCAGATGAAAAGGTGATTGAAAAAATATTGTTCGACGAAAACCTTCACTATCTGCACATGGTTTTGAACAAGGATGAGGGGCTTCCGGAGCATTATTCAAACTCCAATGTTTACATGACTGTCGTGCGCGGAAAGCTTTCGATAGGGCTTGACGAGCAGGATATCCACGAGTACGAAGCGGGGACTCTTTTAAAAATTCCATTTAAAACAAAAATGAACGTAAAAAATCTTCATCAAGAAACCCTTGAGCTTATTGTTGTAAAAGCGCCCGCGCCAAAAAGCTGACAGCCGCGCTGCCGCGCTGTTTTAAAAGGCGCGCAAGCCATATGCGGGCAAGCCCGCCGCATTCGCGGCGGCGCCCGTCTGCCTTGACTTTTTTCGACAAGCTGCGGCTTTGCTTTAACACTTAAAAAAACAAACGAGAGGTAAGCTATGACAGAATTTATATGTTATCCAAAATGCACCACCTGCCAAAAAGCGAAAAAGTGGCTTGAGGAGCGCGGCATTTCTTATACAGAGCGGAATATCAAGGAAAGCAATCCCGCCACGGACGAGCTTAAAAGCTGGTTTGACAAAAGCGGCTTGCCGCTGCGCCGATTCTTTAACACAAGCGGGTTGCTGTACAGGTCTTTAAAGATTAAGGACAGACTGCCCTCTTTGAGCGAGGACGAGCAGCTTAGCCTGCTCTCAAGCGACGGAATGCTTGTAAAGCGCCCGATTGTTGTGTCCGGCGACTATGTGCTTGTCGGTTTTAAGGAGTCTGAATGGGCCGAAAAGCTTGCTTAAACTACCCGACGTTACAAATAACGCAAACTGTTAAAAGTGTTTTATCAAAACAAAAACACCCCGACGAACATTGGCGGGGTGTTTTTATTTGTAGTGACTGCATCAATCAAAAATCTTTAATCCGCCGACAAAACAAGAAAAACTGTGTTTTTATAAAAACAAAAAACCGCTGCATATTGACAATTCAACATGAAAATCAATATACAGCGGTTTCTCATTGGTCCGAGTGAGGTGACTTGAACACCTGGCCTCTTGACCCCCAGTCAAGCGCGCTACCAACTGCGCCACACCCGGATAGCAATCATGAAAGTATTGTAACAGATTTTTGGTGTTTGTCAACAGAAAGTTTGCTTTTACCTGCTTTTGCAGATTGCAGGTTTAACTTCTGAAAATGTTGACGGAATACTGGCGGGGCTAAACCTTTTATTTGTGATTTATTAAAAAACAGTGAAATATCAGTAAAGTTTTTCAAAAGGGGTAGGTGACAAACTTGAAAGTGTATGTTAAAATAATTATATTAAGGATTGCGTTTCGGTAAGATCCTGCGTTTTTGAGCGGAATAGAACGGTTTTAAAGCGAACAAAAAAGGGAGTTGTTTTAAAGTGAAAAAGGCATTAAAACAGGGCTTGGCAATCTTTTTGGCGTTCATCATGGTTTTCGGCGGCGCGCCTTTGGGTGCGTTGGCGGGTTCGGATTTCAGCTTGCCCGAGTGGCTGAAAAGTCCGTTTTCGCTCGGAGCGAGTGCCGCGCACGTGTGGCAGGTGGGGGACATCGGCACATTCGGGAGCTATCCGCAGACGCGCGTGACGGACAGCGCGACGCTTTCCGCGCTGAACGCGCAGACTCTCGACTGGGTGTCCTACGGCTATTACAGCGGCACGGGCAGCACCGGTTCCATGACACAAAGCGATTACATGAAATATGCCGACGTGACACACGGCGGGAGCAAATACCGCGCCGTGAAATTCACGTCATACAGGCCGTATTTTACGGTATATTCAACCTCGGCATCAAACGCATATCAGGACGAAAACGGCTATTACACAAACACCACCTACTGGTTCAAATATGAGCCTTTGCGCTGGCGCGTTCTTGACCCGTCGTCGGGGCTTGTGATGTGTGAGGACATCATCGACAGTCAGGCGTACAGCAACACAATATATGGTTCAAACCCTTATTACAACAACCCCGCCTGCACAACCTACGCCAACGACTACGCGACAAGCTCTATGCGCACATGGCTTAACGACGATTTTTATAACACCGCGTTCACAAGCACAGAGCAGTCAGATGTCAAGACGACAGCGCTCGACAACAGCGCATATCCGGGCTATTCGCAATATAACAGCGCGTCCACAAACGACAAGCTGTTTCTGCTTTCATACAGCGAATCAACAAACACCGCCTACGGGTTCAGCTCGGGCACAGGTTCAAGCGCCACAAGATATGCGCAAGGCAGCGACTACGCAAAATGTCAAGGTCTATATGTCTACAACTCCCCGGGAAGCGACAACGATAAAAACAGCTATTGGTTTTTTCGCTCGCCCGGCGGCTATTCACATAGCGCGAGCTACGTCAACATCGATGGCTTCGTCTACAGCAGCCACTATGTGTACTACACGAACATCGGTGTCCGCCCGGCTTTCAAGTTTTCAAGCCTGTCGTCCTTATCAACAATTTCTGTCACGGGAGTTTCGCTCGGCGTGGAAAGCCTGTCACTCACTGTCGCGGAGACTTCGCAATTGACAGCGGAAGTGCAGCCCTCTGACGCCACGGATAAATCGTTCACTTGGGCTTCAAGCGACACAAATGTTGCTACTGTGTCAGCAACCGGACTTGTGACAGCAGTCGCCCCCGGCACGGCGACAATCACAGTCACGACAAACGACGGCGGCTTCACGGACACCTGCGCGGTGACGGTAACAGCCGCGCACACATGGCAGGTGGGTGGTGTCGGCATATTTGGCTCATACCCGCAGACGCATGTGACGGACAGCGCGACGCTTTCCGCGCTGAATGCAAAGACACTAAACTGGGTGTCCTACGGCTATTACAGCTGCACGGGCAGCACCGGTACCATGACACAAAGTGATTACATGAAATATGCCGACGTGACACACGGCGGGAGCAAATACCGAGCGGTGAAATTCACGTCATACAGGCCGTGTCGGACATGCGACACATCATCGACAGAACAGGACAGCAACGGCTATTACACAAACACTGTCTACTGGTTCAAATATGAGCCTTTGCGCTGGCGTGTGCTTGACCCGTCATCGGGGCTTGTGATGTGTGAGGACATCATCGACAGTCAGGCGTACAGCAATACAATATATGGTTCAAACCCTTATTACAACAACCCCGCCTGCACAGTCTATGCCAACGACTACGCGACAAGCTCCATGCGCACATGGCTTAACGACAATTTTTATAACACCGCGTTCACAAGCACAGAGCAGTCAGATGTCAAGACGACGGCGCTCGACAACAGCGCGTGGCCGGGCTATTCGCAATATAACAGCGCGTCCACAAATGACAAGCTGTTTCTGCTTTCGTACAGCGAATCAACAAACACCGCCTACGGGTTCAGTTCAAGCACAGGTTCAAGCGCCACGAGATATGCGCAAGGCAGCGACTACGCAAAATGTCAGGGATTATATGTCAACAACTCCCCGGGAAGCGACTACGACAAAAACAGCGTTTGGTTTCTACGCTCGCCCGGCGGCAACTCAAATCGCGCGAGCTACGCCTACTACAATGGCTACGTCAACGACTACTCCTATAATGTGGGCGACACAATCATTGGCGTGTGCCCGGCTTTAAAGCTTTCAAGCCTGTCGTCCTTATCAACAATTCCTGTCACGGGCGTTTTACTCGGCGAGAAAAGCTTGTCGCTCACTGTCGCGGAGACCTCGCAATTGACAGCGGAAGTGTCGCCCTCTGACGCCGCGGACAAATCGCTCACTTGGGCTTCAAGCGACACAAATGTTGCTACTGTGTCAGCAACCGGGCTTGTGACGGCAAAAGCTCCCGGAACAGCGACAATCACAGTCACTACAAACGACGGCGGCTTCACGGACACCTGCGCGGTGACAGTAAGCAGGATTAACGCGGGCAGCTTTGCTGTGACGGACATTCCGAATCAAACATACACGGGCGGCGAGCTGACACCGCCGGTTGAGGTCAAATTCAATGGCGAAACACTCACGCTCGGCACAGATTATACAGTAGAATATGCGAACAATATTAACGTCGGAACCGCGACGGCGACAGTCACAGGCAAGGGCAACTTTGAGGGCGCAAAGGCAGTGACTTTCACCATCGTTAAGGCAAGCGCGAGCGGCTTTGCTGTGACAGCAATCCCAAATCAAACATACACAGGCGGCTCGATAAAGCCGCCGGTCGAAGTCAAATTTAACGGCGCGGTACTCACGCTCGGCACAGATTACACAGTGGAATATGCGAACAATATTAACGTCGGAACCGCGACAGTGACAATCACAGGCAAGGGCAACTTTGAGGGCGCAAAGGCTGTGAATTTCACCATCGTTAAGGCAAGCGCGAGCGGCTTTGCTGTGACAGCAATCCCAAATCAAACATACACAGGCGGCACGATAAAGCCGCCGGTTGAAGTCAAATTTAACGGTGCGGCACTCACGCTCGGCACAGATTACACAGTTGAATATGCGAACAATATTATCGTCGGAACCGCGACTGTGACATTCACAGGCAAGGGCAACTTTGAGGGCACAAAGGCCGTGACCTTTGCCATCACAGCGGCAAATGCAAGCGCATTTACTGTGACGGATATTCCCGACAAAATACACACAGGCAACGAAATCACACCGCTAGTTGAGGTCAAATTTAACGGCGCGGCACTTACGCTCGGCACAGATTATACAGTGGAGTACACAAACAATATTAATGTCGGCACCGCGACGGCGACAATCACAGGCAAGGGCAATTTTGAAGGCACAAAGGCAGTCACTTTTACAATCATAGCGGCAAGCGCGAGCGGCTTTGCTGTGACGGATATTCCCGATCAAACATACACAGGCAGCGAAATCACACCGCCTGTTGAGGTGAAATTTAACGGCGCGACACTCACGCTCGGCACAGATTATACGGTGGAATATGCGAACAATATTAACGTCGGCACCGCGACGGCGACAGTCACAGGCAAGGGCAACTTTGAGGGCGCAAAGGCTGTGACTTTCACCATCGTTAAGGCAAGCGCGAGCGGCTTTGCTGTGACGGAAATTCCGAATCAAACATACACAGGCGGCGGGCTGACACCGACGGTCGAGGTCAAATTTAACGGCGCGGTACTTACGCTCGGCACAGACTACACGGTGGAATATGCGAACAATATTAACGTCGGAACCGCGACTGTGACAATCACAGGCAAGGGCAACTTTGAAGGCACAAAGGCTGTGACTTTCACAATCGTTAAGGCAAGCGCTGGCGGCTTTGCTGTGACTGAAATTCCAAATCAAACATACACAGGCGGCACAATAAAGCCGCCGGTTGAAGTCAAATTTAACGGCGCGGCACTTACACTCGGCACGGATTATACGGTGGAATATGCGAACAATATTAACGTCGGCACCGCGACGGTGACAATCACAGGCAAGGGCAATTTTGAGGGCGCAAAGGCTGTGACCTTTGCCATCACAGCGGCAAATGCGGACGGCTTTGCTGTGACAGAAATTCCCGATCAAACATACACAGGCAACGAACTGACACCGCCGGTTGAGGTGAAATTCAACGGAAAAACTCTTATGCTCAACAAGGATTACACATTGGAATACACAAATAATATTAATATCAGAACCGCGACTGTGACAATCACGGGCAAAGGCAACTTTGAAGGCACAAAGGTCGTGACGTTCAAAATCCTCAAGGCAGACGCGGGCGGCTTTGCTGTTACTGATATTCCAAACCAAATATACAAAGGCGGCACGATAAAGCCGCCGGTTGAAGTCAAATTTAACGGCGCGGCACTCACGCTCGGCAAAGATTACATAGTGGAATACAAAGACAATATTAACGTCGGCACCGCGACGGCGACAATCACAGGCAAGGGCAACTTTGAAGGCACAAAGGCTGTGACTTTCACAATCATCAAGGCAAACGCCGGTGATTTTGCTGTGACCAATATTCCCGACAGGACATACACAGGCGGCACAATAAAGCCGCCGGTCGAAGTCAAGTTTAACGGCGCAACTCTCACGCTCGGCACAGATTACACGGTGGAATATGCGAACAATATTAACGTCGGCACCGCGACGGTGACAATCACAGGCAAGGGCAATTTTGAGGGCGCAAAGGCTGTGACCTTTGCCATCACAGCGGC